>JANQQN010000557.1 GCA_028289325.1 Myxococcota bacterium
CGTCCGAGAACAGCAGCCACCAGGGCGTCTCGATATCTACGCCGGTCGAGGTCGCCGCGAAGCGCGTTGTTTCGCGCTGAAGCCGGGGCTCGAGGCCCGGCGTCGAAACCGCGAGGCCGCACGCGATCAGCATCAGCATGTTGGTCTCCACCTGGTCATTTCCTGTCTGGCTCTTTCATTAAGTTTTTGATCAAACACTAAATAACTCGAGTACAAAGGCCTACGAAAGCCCGGCTCCCGGATTAACCCTCAACGCCCTGAAGTGCGGACAGCGTTAATAATGGGGCATAAGACCGCCCGCTAGCGTTTTCTATGGGTTGCCTGACCATCGTTTGACCTTGTTTCTACGGTTTAGTTAGTGTTCAGTCACAAACAACTGAAGCAACCGGGCGTGCGTACGCCGTATTCCGAACGAAGCGCTGGAAGCCTGGTTTTTAGGGGAGGGGCTGAATGCCGCCGAGCACCTGGTCAACGATGCGCCCGAGCTCCTCGGGATCGTCGGGTGCGCCCAGCCCGGTCGGATGCCCGGCGATGCTCATCGTGTGGTTCAGCATTGTACGAAAGAGCAGCGCGCCGAGCAGGGTCGTGGCCGTCGTCTGGGTGCACACGTCTTTTCGAACAAGACCGAGCTCCTGGGCTCGCTCTAGCCATTCCCCGAATGCCCGGAGCCCGACCAGCGGCGGTGGACCCTCCGGAAACCGGGACAGGATCGCCTTGGGATCGATCCGGCTGGAGCGCAGAACCGCCATACCGGGGATCAGGACCTTCAAATGTCGAGCGACGCGGCCGACCAGCTCCTTGAGCTGACGGCCGAGCGGTCGTTTGTCAGGACCATCGCCCAGCAGCGCGCCCCAATCCGTCTTGACCACGAGGGCCTCGATCATCAGCTCGTCTTTGCTGCCGAAGCGCTTGAACAGAACTGGCTGGGAGATGCCGAGGGCGTCGGCGATGGCCGATGTCGGAACCGACGGCCCACGTTCGATGAAGATCGCGCGCGCGGTCGCCAAGATTTCTTGGTCGGAGACTTGTCTTGGCCGAGCCATTCGCGCCCCACCGGGGCCTATGTTCAGTAGTCGCCTGCCGCCAGGCCGTCAACCGCTCCATGCGCGACGACGTGACCCCTGACCGGCCCCACCTCCCGGTTGGGCGAGGTGCTTCGAGCATCGTTCACTGCTCATCACAGAGATCATGCGGGTCTGCGCATGGTTCGACGCGTTCCAGGGTCGTGAAAGGCGTCGGGGCCAAGCGATGCCGCTCAGATGAAGAGCGAGGGTCGACAGGGCCTCGCTCATCTCGCGGTAGGAGGTGGCATCGATTCGCACCCCGACGTCCGGCCACCGCGAAGCGGTGGTTCAAGACAGTGTCCGTTCGGTCCGCGAGCCCGACCTCTTGGATTGGAGCTGAGCTCCGTTGCAACCGGCGATCGATATCGGGCCCGGGTGTACTCGTTTCGTTTGACTCCCCGCGGTCGCGGACAATCGGGTTCAGATTCATTTAACCAAACGGGCAGGACATTGAAAAGATGTCTCTCTTGGCCCCTTCGGTGTGCCGAACTGGCAGGGCCTCAATCCCAAACCTATATTCGACCAAAGGCACGAGCCTTGCGTGGGCACCTTCACGATGAACAAGTGGCCCATCTGGCTAACCATCATCGCTTTAGTGGATTCGTTCGCCGCCGGCTCGGGATTCGCGCAGCCCACGGTCACGCGACTCGAGCTCCTCGATGGTGACGATATTCTCACGGAAGGCGAACGAGACACCTACTTCAACGTCGCTCGCTGCGCGTGTGATACATCCCTGACGGTCCGGGTGACGCTGAGCGGCCAAGCGTTGGCAGAAGGCCGCTTTGAGCTACTTTACGGTCGAAGCTGCGTCGATTCCGACGGAGAGCTCGATGACGAATGCACGTCGATCTTCTCGGCCGATGTCGACGATATCTCCGGCACCATCGAAGAGAGCGTCCGGGTCTCAGACCTCGCCGGCGGGTGCGGCGCCAAGCAAGAGGGCCGATCCATCTATGCGGTCTTCGACGACGGCGATGATGGCGAGTGGACTCAACTCGAATCGCTCGCGTACGAGGTCGACACCGAACCGCCGCCCAGCCCGCTGCCAGTAGCGGTGTTGGCCGGGGAGGCGTTGGCCGAGGTCGTTTTCGACGAGCCGAATTCGACGTCCGACGTGGATCGATACCAGGTCCTGTGCACGACGACGTCGACCGGCGCTCTTCCCGTCGTTGACGCCGACTTCGATACCGCGGCGAGTGTATGTGCGATCGAAGACGACTTCGACGGCCCACCGCCCTGCGCCGACAGCCGCACGACCGCTGAAAGCGTCACCGTCCTGGGTCTAGATAACGGACTCACCTACGTTTTCGAGGTGGTGGCGATCGATGCCGCGGACAACCCGAGCGAGCCGGTTTTCATCGGCGAGGTCGTGCCCGCGCCGGAAGAAGACTTCTGGGAGCGGTACAAAAACGCCGGAGGGGCCGCCAACGGAGAGAACTGCTTCATCGCCACCGCCGCGTTTGGTGACTACGACCATCCTACTGTCCGCATCCTGCGTCGCTTTCGCGATCGGGTTTTGCTGGCGTCGGCCGCCGGTCGAGCGACGGTCCGGCTCTACTATCGGATCAGCCCGCCCTTGGCCGACTGGATCGCCCAGTACACCGCGGTACGGTACCTCACCCAAGGGTTGCTGTGGCCGTTCGTTGTCGTCGCCAGCCTCGTCCTGTGTCTCGGTGAGTACGCGACGGTCGGACTCGGACTCGGACTCGTGATGATGCTTCGCGCGAGCCGGAGGTTGTCGTGAAGTCGCTGCTGTGGATGTCGCTGCTCGCGGCGCAACCGATCGACGCCACCCGGGCCGTTCCCGAGACCAGCCCGATAGCCAAGCTCGGGATGCGATTGGGCGTCGAGTTCGCGGTGGGGCCCTATCGGCCGGACGTCGATGCCGAGTTCTCGGATGCGACACCGTACGCCGACATCTTCGGATCGAGCACGGCGTTGATGTACCGCCTCCGCCTTCACGCATTCATCCCGACCGCCTTGGGCGAAGTGGGCGTCACGGCGGGTGTCGGCTGGTTCACGGACTCCGCCAACGCTCTGGCCGCCGACGGAAGTCTATCGGCCGGCGAGACCGGCGTCCGGCTGATACCCGTGTCGCTTCTACTTCGGTGGCGAACCGAGGCTTTGGGGCGTTGGCCCGGCCTCCCTCTCGCGCTCACCGTGGCCGGGGGCCTCAACTATACCTTCTGGCGAATCACCAAGGGCGACGGCGGTGCGGCGGAGTTCGAAGGAATCCAGGGGGACGGCGGCACCCTATCGGCGCAGGTAGAGGGTGCAGTGGGGCTTCGACTGGGTCAGCTCGACGGCCCGGCGGCGAAGCGCCTCAAACAGGAGTTCGGGATCGACGATACCGAGCTCGGCGTGGCGGTCAGCTATGTCAGCGAGCCCATTGGCTGGTGGGACGCGCTACACGTCGGCGACTTTACGTGGCAGGCGTATCTGAGCGTCGGGTTCTGAAGGATGAGATCGACGAAGGAGGTTCCGTGGCGCGGCAACCGCTCTGGTTGGAAGTGCTCGCGCCCAAGGCGACACCTCTGCGTTGCGCCCTCGTGACCGCGCCCACGGGTGGCGAGTGCGTTGTTGTCGACCTGCTTCGTTCGGATAGTCGCAGCATGTTCGGTCGTTCTTCGATGTTCCTCTCCGTCTCGATGGGCGCTGTACTCACCTGTGCCTGCAGCGATGATGCGGAGCAATGCAACGATGCCGTCGCGTCTCTCGCCGCAACCTGCGGGCCCGAAACGAGCGAAGCCAGCCGATGCCAGGTCGAAGCGTATGCGTCGTATTGCCGTGATGGTGGACGACCAGCACTCTTTGCGGAAGCGCTCGACTGTCTCAGGGCCGCCAGCGGTGACGGACTATGTGAGACGTTCACAAACGTGAGCTTCAACGATCCGCAGGGCGCAGCGGCGACCTGTATCGCGGATGTCTACGCCGACGTCGATGCCCCTCGAGTCGACGCGTTTTTGGGGGCATACAACGCGAAATGCGGTACCGCGTTCGCCGCTTCCGGGTTCATCCCTCCGCTGTACGTGCTGCTACCCGACGAGCTCGAGCAGGGGCGAGCGTGCATAGAGTCCGCTGCAGACTGCGCTGCGGTTGCGGCCGACTGCTTCGGCCACCAAGACGTTTTGAACGCGTGTGTCCAATAGAGGCGGTCGGCGGCGTCGACGGCCGAGCCTCGGTTTGCACGAGCGATCGGGGATCTGCAGACGAGCCGCCGCGGGAGATGCGCAAACGAAGCAGCAGACGTGTCTTGCGTTCAATGCATATATCGCAGACAGAACGTGAGCGCCGATGAACTGTCGCCGACGTATCTTTTTGCTGACCACGGTCGCGCTCTTGAGCGGACCGGCCTGCCGGACTGCGGGGCCAAAAGGCGAGTCGAGAGCCGCATCGCACGCCTTCGTTTCATGGCCGAAGTTCGGACCAGTGCGGGATGGACTGGTGCTGACCGGTCACACGAACGAATTGGCGGACTTCGTCGGTCCCGTCGATGGCTCGGCTCGGCTGACCATATTTACGGAAGGGAACCACTTCCCGGTCTTTCTCCCGCTCGTATTCGATGCCTTCCCCGCCTGGTGCAGAGCCGAAGGGGCGTGCGATGTCGAGGCCGACGAAATCCTTGTCGTGACGCTGCCGCAGGTCATGGTCGTCCGAGCCCTCGAGAGCGGCTCGGTCACCCTCGGCAACGCCATGATCGGCGTGGCTCCCGGCCGAGTGTTTCCTGAGATCGTGCTTGGCGGGGAAGGGCCGCTCCGTCGGCTCGCCCGAACGGGAACCGTCCAGCCCGAAGCCCGACCGTTTGCGCGGCACCGAGGGATGGGGCTTCTGCTTCGGCGAGATGCATCCAACCACGGACGCTCACTCGCCGCGTTGGCGAGGGCGCCGGTATCGGTCGTGGTCGCCACGCCAATGGAGGCGGGCGCTCGAGATCAGTATCGCTCCACGCTGGAGGCGCTGGTCGGCAAGGACGGAGCGCGCCGGATCCTTAAGAGAGAGGTTAGAACCTTCCCTGGACGTTTGGGGATCCAGCATCGAGACGTTCCGTACGCCCTTCTTCGGGGCCACGCCGGCGCCGGGTTGATCTTTGCCCACCTTGCCGCGTTCTACGCGCGGGTCTTCATGGACGATCTAGTGTTCGTACCTGTTAAAGGGGCGGAGAGGTTCGGTCGAACCATCCTGTTCGCTCGAACGATGGTGACGGGTGGACATGCGTTGGCGGCCGCCTTCGAGCGCTTTTTGTTCCTGCACGCCCAGAAGGCCTATCCGGAGGGCGGCTTCATGTCCGATGGATTCGAGTATGGACGAACGATCTTGTTGACGGCCGGTCCGAGTTGAGGAGTTCTACCTTACGGTGCGGTGCTGAGGTCGTTCCAGCGGCCGACGATCGGCCGAGCAGTCCTTGACCTCGGGTCGCGTTGAAGGTCCACAGAATCGGCGGAGGTCTGTCGATGCATTCGAAGGTAGGATGTCAGTACGTCGCTGATGAATCGCCATGTTCGGATGTCTTTCCCTTCTGTCACAGCGCCTCCCGAGTAGGGATCGTCGTATTGGCCGAGTTTTCGACGATCTTTGAGGTTGAATGCGCTGACTCGGTCGCCCGAGCCCTCGTCCCGCAAGACGATATCTAAGTCGATCTGCACGTCGGCGAAGCCGAGAGGCGCACTCTGGAACTTTGTCCATTGAAACAACCGGATCACTCGCACCTCGACCTGGAGCGTTTTTGCGTTGCTGCCCGAGGCCTTCCAGTCATCATTGATTTTGGCGATACGTTCGCGGAGATGTTCTTCCAGGAACCTGGCGAGCTCGGGCCGGATGTCGCGTGGCGCAACCGATGGGTCCCATGTAAAGGGCTTTAGCTCGATCCCATCGAATGCCGCGAGGGGTTGTTTCGGTGGTGGAAGATCTTTTGTTGTTTCACTCGTCGTTGGGACGGCGGGCCGCTTCGCTTCGGCAGACGTCGCCGTCGTGACCGGCCGGTTCGCGAACGTCGACTTGGCTCGAAGATATCCTTGGATCTGGTCCCGTAAGAAGCGCACCCAGAGGTTGTATCTACGATGAACGACCCGTCCATGGTCCGGATCCTCGCTGTAAAGAAGTGAGGGCGATGATTCGACGTGATCGATCCGAAAGCCCCGACGATCGTACTCGATACTAACAACGGCATAGTGCTCGCCACGGCTCACCTTGGCCACGACCTTCCCGGGATCTCTATCGATGACTCGCCAACCTTTCTGGTGCAGGCCGAACTCGACGGCTTCCCCGACCTCTCTTTGCTGAAACGGTGAGTCGGAAGCCTGTTCGGCCGCCAGATATCTCGGTGAATAGAGAGGTTCGGGGGTGATGCAGCCTGGCACGAGCAAGCCGCTCAGAACTATCAAGCTCGTCCAACCGGATGAATATGGCTTGGCCTTACGAGGCCCGGTCGTCCTTACCAGTGCGTACCGTATTCTTTGGGTGTATTCACGGCGTGGGTTGGACATCTTAGGAAAGTATCATGACTCGAGGTGCAGACTCACGCGATAGTGGCGCGCTGCAGGGCTTTAGCGAGATCCGTCCGGGCCACCGGCTTCGTCAGATAGTCATTCATTCCTGCTTCGAGGGCGGCAGCGCGGTGCTCGGGTAGGACGTTGGCGCTGAGGCCGACGATCGGGATGTGCGACTTCGGCGACGCGAGCGCGCGGATTCGGCGGGTTGCCTCGATGCCGTCCATGCGCGGCATCTGCATGTCCATGAACACCAGGTCGATGCCGCCATCCGTCAGCCGTTCGATGGCTTCCGGTCCACTCGCGACCGCCTCCACTTGGACCTCGAGGCGCTCGAGCAGCCGCGTGATGACGAGCTGGTTGACCCTGTTGTCGTCCACGACCAGCACGCGGCCCTCGAACTTCGTGTCACCGTCGTGGCGTCTGGGCACAACTTCCGATCGGGCGGCATGCTCGGGAACGGGCACGAACGGGATCTCGAACCACAGCGTGCTCCCCTGGCCCTCGACCGAGGAGACCCCGATTTCACCGCCCATAGCCGCCACGAGGCGCTTGCAGATCGCGAGACCGAGGCCCGTTCCCCCGAAGCGGCGACAGGTGGACGCCTCGGCCTGTTCGAATGGCTGGAATAGATGGGGTAGGCGCTCCGGCGCGATTCCAATACCCGTGTCCTCGACTTCGCATCTGATCCGCTCCGAGTGCCGCCGCATCCTAAGGACGATCCGCCCATGTTCGGTGAACTTGAACGCGTTGCCAACGAGATTCATCAGCACTTGGCGAAGCCGGCCTTCGTCGACGTAGGCTGGCTCGCGCGCTACTTCGGGGACATCGATGTGGACTTCTACGTTCGGGCGACTCCGGGCATGACGGGCGACCCGCACGACTTCTTCCGTGACTTGGTCGAGGCGAGTCGAGGTCGGATCCAGTATGACCTTTCCCGCGTCGAGCTTGGAGAAGTCGAGGATGTCGTTGATGACGACGAGGAGGGCTCGCGCCGACCGCTCGATGGTTCTCGCATACTCTTGCTGTTCGGGGGAGCAGTCGGTGTCGCTGAGGAGGTCTGCCATGCCCAGGACCCCGTTCATTGGCGTCCGAAGCTCGTGGCTCATGATCGCGAGGAATTCGCTTTTCGCTTTCACGGCGGCGTTCGCCGCGGCTTCCGCTTGCTTGCGATCTTCGTTTTCTGCCGCCAGCTTCTTCAAGGCGGATTTGGTCTCCCACTCGGCAGCTTCGGTTGTGCGAATGAACGCGAGCACCGTCGAACAGATCAGGAAGAGTGTGATGAGGATGTCCAACGGACGGTTGGCATCCGTAGCCTCCTTCGAAAGGAGGTAGTGGCGCTCGCCGAAAGGCCCGATTTCGGCCAGGCCCAAACTCATGTATGCGGCGATGATCAGCACGTAGAACAGCATGACTCTCGCGCCACCGAGGAGCCCCGCCGCGACTACAGGGACGTAGAGCCAGACGAAGCCAGTCTCGGCCATTCCTCCTGCGTTGTGCACGCTGAAGGTGATGAAGGCGACGGCTGCGGCAAGTAATACATGCGTTGCGACGGCGAGCGTCCGCAGTCGGGCCGTCACAATGGGCAGCAAACACAGGGCCACGAAAGCGACGAACAGCCACGCTGCGTGTTCGATGGCTCCCTGCAGCGCGAAGAGCACCCCATAGCCAGCGGCGGCCAGAAAGCCGAGGATCAACGACACCCCCAGATGGCGCATGCGCTGGCGTTCCCGCGTCGAGCGCGGCTCGAAAGGGCAGAAGATCCCCGCTCGAATCACGTGGAGGTGTCTCACCTACAACTGGAATCGGTGATCTATCGGCAGGATCAAGATCATCGATTCCAACCCGTGTTGTCCCAATCCACCCCCGACCCGATCTGATCGAGGTTTCAAGGTCTTGCCGGTGTGCGCGAGTTCCTTGACCAAGGCCGGGCGGGTCAGCCTTAAGCGTGAAGCTACATCCTCCAAAGGCTTGCGTTGCCCGGTTCCAGCACGTCACGACGGGCTGACAGTTGTGATTGTCAGTCCAAGGTGGCAACATCGTCCTGCAGGAAAGCACTACGATGACGCTCGGTTTCCGCACCATTGAAACCCGCACCGGTGCCCGGGGCACCTAGGCTCGATATGCAGCTTGAAACCGATAGATCACCGCGGTCGACGGGTTTTGCGGTGTCGGCCCCGATCAGGGGTTTTAGGGATTCGGCACTGGTCCGCACGATCCTCAGCGGCTTTTTTGTGCTGGTGATGCTCGCTGCGGCCCACCTGTTCATGGTGGTCATCAACGCAGCCGAGATGTCTGTCGCGGCACCGCGTCCCGCCGCCGGGCTGAGCGCCCGGCTGTTCAGCGATCGCCCCATCGTCGAAGAGATCGAGGGTGCTCTGGAGAAGACCGAAAACGTCGACGGTCGACGCGCGCTGACCCTCGCGCTGGACCGGGCGCGAAACGGCGAGCCCGTCCAGCTCCGCACGCTGCCGGTGACCCCGTTCATCGTCGCCATGGCGTTGGGCCTCTGCGTGCTCGGCGTGGCGCTCATCTGGCTGACCGCGCGCTTGTCGAGCGACGCTGCTCAGTCGATCCTGGGCATCTTTGGGGGGAATCTATTGTGGACGGGCGGGGTCGAGTACGGGCTGGTCATCGCGTCGCGTTCCCTCGGCGTCGGAAAGACCGTGGGCGTCGTCGACGGCGAGCTGGTTGCGATCTACGGCGAGTACGTTTTGCTCAAGCACACCTGGGGCGCGATGGTGATCGTCCTCGCCTACCTGCTCTTCCTCGAGTCATCCCGGTGCCCCATTTTTCTCTGGGTCAGGAAGCACCTCCCCACGATGCGCGGACCTGTCGCTTCGGGTCGCATCGACAATTACGGCCCCCGCAGCGCGTTTCAGTACTCGACGACATGCTGGGCCTTCTACCTTCTGCTGCTTTGGGCCTACGACGAGAGCGTGTTCGGCGTTTACTCGGTCTTCACGAAGGCCATCCTATTCGCGACGATCGCCGGCGGGATTTACTGTGTGTGGCAGCTGCACCACCAAAAGGGATGGGGACCTGCGATCCGCTACGCGGTCGCCGCGATGGTCGTCGTCTGGACGCCGATCGAGATCTTCGGGAAGTGGGGCGTCATGCGGCAACCCTGGTTGCTTCTCGAACCGGGGACCTCGATACTGTTCTTCGGTGGCCTCGCCCTCGGCACCTGGGCATTGTGGCGGGCACAGCGCCGAGCACGTGAGGCACGGCCTTCCCGCCGTCATGCGCGCGCCGATGAGTCACCGGAGCTCCTGCCCGGTTGACGGCTCGACGGCTGCTACACATGAACTCCCCGCAGGGTCTCAACTCTTCGCCCGGTCCGCGGCCCACATGGCCAGCGCCTCGGACGTCGAGACGTCGCGGCCGACTCGGCGCGCGTACTTCTTCAGTGTGTCCACCAACCGGTCCAAAGCCGCCGGGGACGGAACGAATCCATCGGATTCGAGGCAGTGGCGGACCGCAGCCCGTCCGGAGTGAATCCCCAGTACTAGCCTTTCCCTCTCGTGACCCACGACTTCGGGGCGAAACGGCTGAAATGAGAGGCGGTCTTCGAGCTGGCCTCGAACGTGAATTCCGGACGTGTGGGAAAAAGCTGCAGAACCGATCACCGGCTTGTCTGGGGGTACGGGTCGCCCGGCGGCGTCGGCGACCAGCTCGGAAAGCGACTTCAGCGCGTGAAGGCGAATCCCCGTGCGCTGATTCTGACCGGCCTCGAAAGCCATCACCACCTCGGCGAAGGCGACGTTGCCCGCTCGCTCACCGAGCCCATTGACCGTCGTATCGATCGATGACGCGCCCGCCGAGAAGGCGGCCATCGCATTGGCGGTCGCCAAACCCAAGTCGTTGTGCCCGTGAAATCCGAGACTCGACGTCGACCTACGCCGGAGGTCCGAGAAGACCTCGGTCACCGCCGTCGGTGTCCACACGCCGACGGAGTCGGCGAGACGGACGCGGTCGGCGCCGAGAAGGTTGCAGATCGACACGAAGTTCCGCAGCACCTCCCGATCTGCTCGGGAGGCATCCATCGCGCCGACGGAAAGGAACTCGACGCCACACGACCGAGCGAATCGAACGACGCTTTCTGTTCGTTCCCAGAGCCATTCCGTTCCTTTGCCGAACGCCCGTAGCTGTCGATCGGACGCCGGAAGAGCGACGTGTACGGCCGTCACTCCGCAGTCCACCGCGGTCCGAATGTCGTGCTCGGTTGCCCGACACCAGGCGGTCAACCGACAGGCAGGGGCGTCGTCGACAAGGGTCCGAATGTCGGCGCAGGCCTCCGTGCCCGCAGCGGGCGCGCCGACCTCGACCTCCTGTACGCCGGCCGCCACCAGCGATCGGAGAATCTCTCTTTTGGATTCCCTCGTGAACACGACGCCTGGAGCCTGCTCTCCATCCCGAAGGGTGGTATCGACCCAGTGAATCGCGGTCCGCACCGCACGGTGTTTTGTCGCCATGACCCTACTTTCCTGGAACATGGAAAGGGCTAAGCGCCCTCGGCATGCGCTTCGTGAAGCAAGCCGTCGCAGCTGTTGCCGTCTTCGAGCGCATCGAGGATATCGTCGACGGCGTCCTCGGTGACGGAGCCGTACCACCACCCCATTGGGTAGACCATCAGCACCGGACCCTTCTCGCAGTGCTTCACGCAGCCCGTGCTGGATACGAGGGCGTCGATGCCCCGTTCGACGACGCCCTCCTCTAGATACTGCAACAAGCCATCGCCTTTACGATGGCAGGTCCCTCGTTGCACACCGGCCTTCCGAAAGCTGCTGCACAAGAACAGGTGATAGGTAGGCTTCGACATCGTGTCCTCCTCGGTTTCTCTGCTCCCGCCGGTCATTCCGGTCTGCGATAACTAACCGCATCCGGTTCCGGTACCGGCACAACCAACGCCACACTCGAACTTTCGTACGGGGGCTTGCACGGGCCGGCCGGAATAAAGGTCCGTGACCGCCTGCTCGATGAGTCCTTCCATGGTAACAACTCGGATTCCGGCCTTCATCAAGACCTCGGTCGGCCGAGACCCGATGCCCGACACCAGCAGCGCGAAGCAATCCGACAGGCCATCGGCTAGCCGCTGCCAGCGGGCGACTCCGCCCCCGACCGGAGGGGTCGAACGCTCCTCGAAGCATTCGATCCGCTCGTCTTCTCGTCGATAGATCCGCAGCGATCTCGCATCTCCCAAATGCGAATTGACCAGTACACCTTCCCGGCTCGCCACCGCTACGTGTGGCCGGTTCTGTTGCGGACGAAGCGGCCGCGCAGCTGCCTCCTGCAGCAACTGGACCGCCAAGGGAGAGTTTGCCTCGCCCAGCAAACCGACGGCGTCCGCGCGACATCGAGCGCAATGACGCATCTGATGGATGTGCTGCGCACACTTCGCGCGAACTTCGAAGAGCGCGAGCCCGCTCGGCGGGTCGAGATCCTCAAACGCCGTGTCGGGCACCGGAAGCATGGGAATGATATTGTGAATGTCGGCGCCGAGACCGGCGACGGCCTCGGCCACCGCGGGTATGTGGTCACCGTTCACTTCGGGCATGAAGATACTGTTCACCTTGACGATCAATCCATGTCGCTTGAGCGCGACGATCGCGCGTCGTTGCTGTGCCCAAAGCAACTCCCCGGCTTCGCGACCTCGGTAGACGCGTTTGTTGTACCTAACCCACGCGTAGATCCTCGCCGCGATATCCGGGTCAACGGCATTCACGGTGATCGTTATGTGGCTAACGCCCTGAGCGGCGATTTCCTCAGTGTAGTCCGGTAGCTGCAGCCCATTCGATGACAAGCAGATGATCATCTCTGGATGGCGCGCTCGGATCAGGTGAACGGTCTCCATGGTTGCATCGGGGTTGGCGAAGGGGTCTCCGGGGCCGGCCAGCCCAACTACCGATATTCGGGGATCGTGGTCCAAGACATTGCCCAGATATTCAAGCGCCTGATGAGGGGTCAGGACCGCGCTGCATACTCCAGGCCGGCTCTCGTTCACGCAGTCGAACTTGCGGTCGCAGAAATTGCACTGAACGTTGCACTTAGGCGCCACCGGCAGGTGGACCCGACCATAGCGCCCCTTGGCCTCTTTCTCGAAACAGGGGTGACGTTTGGTGTCGATGGTTGGCGTTCGCAAGCTCATCATTCCCTCACATGTATGTGTAACCAACGGCGCTCGCGTTCTGACGGTGCTCGATGATGGTGTTGACGATCCGGTCGAACAGCTGCTGGGTTCCCGTGTAGTCGAGGTGGCGCAGGCGATGACCGCCGAACCGATCGTGGATAGGAAAGCCGACCCGAACCAACGGGATGTCCAGTCTTCGGGCCATCGTATAGCCCTTGGAGTTTCCCAAGAGAATCTGCGGCCTGAGCTCCGCGACCCGAGCTTCGATATCTCGGAAATCGGCGCCGTCGAGTGCTTCGATGGACGCGTTGGATTCGCTTCCCGCGTCCAGAAGCGTCTTCAAGTGCCCGGTCTTCGTTCCTGTCGCGCACAGGACTACACGCAGGCCGATCTCTTCGAGGAAGCCTGCGATGCTCACCGCCAAGTCCGGTTCACCGAAGACGGCGGCGGTCACTCCACTCACGTATTTGTGCCCGTCGACATAGGCATCCACCAGGCGACCTCGCTGCGCGACGACCGCGTCAGGCGTTTCCTTGCCGCTCAGGTCTCGAAGCGCGCTGTGCCACGCATCGGTGCGTTGAAGCCCGATCGGCAGGGCCAAATGATGGCGGGCAACCCCATGGGTCGCCTCGAGCCAGGCGCCCGCCAGGGCCCCGTCGGACATCGATGACCCGAGATCGACGACGCCCGACGCTCCGCCCAATGCGCGGATGTCTGCGAGAGCGGCTCCGCCGGGAGGCAGCTGGTGATACGTCTCCCAGCTCGGTCCATCGAGACGATCCGAGAAATCAGGGACGACGACGGGACGAAGGCCATGAGCCCGAACAGCGGACTTCAGTATCCGCAAATCCGCGGGCGACACCGGGCTCGGGAACACGGCCAGGGCGTCGTTGGCCGGTGAATCCCCGGCCAGTTGCTCGACGATGGCACGAACCGTACGGTGATAGCCTTCCGAGTGGCTTCCGCTGTAGCTCGGAGTCGACACGTGAACCAGCTCCGGAGCCGCGGAAGACCCGTCATTCGTCGCTCGCGCTCGCCGAATGAAGCTGCGTACGTCGTCACCGATGGTCTCGGAAAGACAGGTCGTAGCGATGCCTACCATCTGCGGCCGATACTGGCGGATCACCGCATCGAGACCGCGACTGAAGTTCCGCTCGCCGCCGAAGACCGCGCTCTCCTCCGAGAAGCTCGACGAGGCGATGTCGAGCGGCTCGCGAAAGTGAGAGATCATGTACCGGCGAATGTAGGTTGCACATCCCTGTGACCCGTGAAGGTACGGCATGGCTCCCTCTACTCCTGAGAACGCCAGACAGGCTCCTAGAGGGGCGCATTGACGGCACGCATTGCAGGACGAAGCGTAGCTGGGTGAAGACGTCATCGGACTCCCTCCGCACGAGTCCCGGTTCGTCGCGGAACCCATCTCCACACTGGGCTTGTTACCGACGAGTGCACCTCGCGAGCGAAGTTGACGAGCCCTTCGAAGCCCGCGAGTGGGATCTTTCGCTCATGGTTGTGATCGCAGAAGGCCACTCCGAGTTTGTAAGCGACCGGCCGTTCCTTGACGCCGCCGATGAACAGGTCCACATCTTTCTCCTGAATGTACTTCGCAAGCTCCACCGGATTGGTGTCATCCAGCAGAATGGTCCCCGGGTCGCAGAGCTCGGCGAGCTGCCGGTAGTCGTCTCGGTTTCCGGTTTGAGAGCCGGCGACGATGGTGGTCATTCCCAATAGCCGAAGGGACCGGATCAACGAGAAGGCCTTGAAGGCACCGCCCGTGTAAACGGCGGCTCGCTTCCCTTCCAACGCCCGACGATACTGGTTGAGCTTGGGCATGATGCGCTCGACTTCGTGTCGAACCAGCGTTTCGGCCGCACGCCGAGACTCCCGGCATTGGAAGTGATCCGCGACGTCATAGAGAGCTCGCGCCATATCTTCGATACCGAAGTAGGAAACCCGTAAGAACGGTATTCCATATTGTTCATTCATCATCCGCGCGAGATGAATCATCGAGCCCGAGCACTGCACGACGTTGAGCCGCGCACGGTGCGCTTGCCGGATGTCCCCGATGCGCCCGTCCCCGGTGATGGTCGCCACCACGTCGACGCCGATCTGCCGATAGTAGTTGCGAATCATCCAGGTCTCCCCGGCGAGGTTGAAGTCGCCCAGAATATTGATGCTCTGCGGCCGCGGTTCGCCCTCTGCTGTGCCCACAAGCTGCATCAACGCCGAGCAGGCCGCATGGTAACCGTCCTTCTTCGTGCCCCGGAAACCCTCGGAATGAACGGGAAGGACGGGAAGTCCGGTGTCCCGACTGACCCGGCGGCAGACGGCCTCCACGTCGTCACCGATCAGGCCGACGATGCACGTCGAGTACACGAAGGCTCCCTGCGGCCGATGCTCGGCGATCAACTCCCTCAGCGCGCGCTCCAGCTTGTTGGCCCCTCCGTAGATCACGTCACGTTCACGGAGATCCGTGGAGAAGCTCAAACGGTGCAGCTGTGGGCCCGACGACAGCGCCCCACGGATGTCCCATGTGTAGGCAGCACACCCGATGGGGCCATGTACTACGTGAAGAGCGTCGACGATCGGATAGAGGACCACCCGCGACCCGCAGAAGACGCACGCTCTCTGACTGACGGATCCTGCAACGCTCGCCTTGCTACAGCTCATCTCGAACGGCTGTCCGGTGACTTCATGCACCTGGGGCCGACGTTCCTCGAGCACATCGAGCCCAGAGGCCACGATGGGAGGCCGGTCGCTGGATGGTGTAGGTCGCATGTGTCCTCCTTTGTTGTAACCAAGTCGCACCGACTACATCACCAACTCGAAAGACTCCTCTGGGGCGTCGCGGTCCTTTCGCTGCAGGAACGCGTCGAGGATCTGGAGCAGAACCCGCAGCCCGCCCATGTAGCCAACGCCAGGGAGATAGCTGTGGCCCATGCGGTCGAGGATCGGGAATCCGAAACGAACGAACGGGATGTCCTCATCTCGAGCGATGTACTTGCAATACGTATTGCCGACGATCAGGTCCACAGGGTCTTGTTTGATCCACTGATGGAGCAGCAACATATCCGCTTGTGCACCCTGCGCGACCTTGACCTCCGGAACGCGACCTTGGAGGCGATCGTGCAGTCGTTCTTCGAACGACTTCCCCGGGGACCCCGTCACTACGTAGACCGGCCGCATGTCGAGATCGGTCAGAAACTCCGATAGAGCGACGACATGGTCGGGGTCGCCGACGACCGCCACCCGCTTGCGATAGAGGTACTGGTGCATGTCGGAGATCAGGTCCACCAACCGACCGCGCTCGTCCTGAAGCAACAGCGGAACCTCGACGCCCGCCGTTCGTCGCACGGCGTCGACGAAGCGGTCCGTTGCTTGGAGCCCGATGGGGAGGTCGAGCGTAGTGTACGGTACCCGGCACTTTTCGCTCAGTGCCTGGGCCCCGGCCGCGGAGCACGCGGCCCCAAGAGCGAACGTGTGGCGACTCCGCCCGGTCTTTCGAAGCGCGGCGATACTCGTTCCGCCGCGGGGATAGAATTCCCGGTCGCCGGTCAGGGGCGCGTCAAGGACGTCGGAAGTGTCCGGGAAGAGGATCGGCTCGACCTCCAGCAAGGCCATCATACGTTTGAGCTCTCGCATGTCGCTCGGCTCGACCCACCCCGGAATGACGTTAAAAGTTGCCGCCTTGAGGTCGTCCGCCTCAGCGAGGTAGTCGACCATGCCCTTGACCATGTTGGAGAATCCCGTGACGTGGGAACCGACGTAGCTGGGCGTGTTCGCGTGAATAACCAGTTTCCCGTCCGGCACGTGACCCTTGTCTTTGGCCTTGGCGATGATCTGCGGGATGTCGTCGCCGATGGTTTCGGACAAACACGTGGTGTGTACGGCGATAACGTCGGGGTCGTATGTCGTAAAGATGGTATTGATGGCGGCCAGCAGGTTGGACTGCCCACCGAACACCGATGATCCCTCCGTAAAGGAGCTTGTGGCGGCCATGATCGGCTCCTTGTAGTGCCTGGTCAGTGCGCTGCGATGATAGGCGCAGCAGCCCTGGGATCCGTGACTATGCGGCAGGCACCGGTGGATGCCGAGCGCTGCGTACATGGCGCCTACCGGCTGACACGTCTTGGCGGCGTTGACCGTCAAGGCCGACCGAGGCTTGGTCTCCGAAGTGGTGTGTCGAAGCAATGCCATGAGTGTTCTCCTCAGTCTACCGCCTTGGCGGTCGGCGATTCATCGGACCAGGGGGCCTTCAAGTAGGTCCACACCGACGCGTTCACCATTCGGTCTATCTCTCGGAAGAAGTTGATGGCGCCTCCGAATGCCGCGTAGGGGCCACCATAGTCGTAGCTATGGAGTTGCTTGCAAGGGACACCAAACTTCTGCACCCCGTACTTCTCTTTGATGCCGGCGCAGAAGACATCCGGGCGGTGTTTCCGAAGGAGCACTTCCGTCTCGTGCTCACTGATATCGTCAACTATGAGCGTTCCGGACTCCATCGTCGGCATCATGCCCCCATAGGAGCTGAACTCGAGC
This sequence comes from Myxococcota bacterium, assembly GCA_028289325.1. GTDB lineage: Bacteria > Myxococcota > Kuafuiibacteriia > Kuafuiibacteriales > Kuafuiibacteriaceae > JANQQN01. The sequence goes on from JANQQN010000557.1 coordinate 17,220, forward strand.
CCTCGTTCGGCGAGCCGAGCACGGCCTTCCTCGGATAGTCTCGCCCGATACTGCTCAGGATGCGGCTCTACCTTCAGCTCTTCAATGTTTCGGCTGTCAGCATCGACTTTGATCGACGGCAATACCTTTCGGCCTTCGTAGTCGTCGCGGTGAGCAAACTCATAGCCGGCGACGACCGTTCTCATGCCGACTTCCGAAAAGAGTCCTTGATAGCTATGGGCTCGACTCCCACCGACGAACAGCATGGCCGTCTTCCCCTCGAGACGAGGTCGAAGCTCTCGTTGAGCGGCTTCGACGTCGTCCATCTCTTCGGCGATGACCTCTTCGATGCGTCGCTGCAGCTCCTCATCTTCGAAGTAGACACCGATTCTTCGAAGCGCCTTGGCCGTGGCTTCGGCACCTATGAAGTTGACCTTGATCCACGGAACTCCGTACTTCTCTTCGATCATCTGCGCGATGTAGTTGATCGAACGATGGCACATGACCAGATTGAGATCGGCGAGGTGTGAGCGCTCGAATTGCTCCATCGAAGAATTGCCGCTGAACGTCGCGCAGAGCGTGATGCCGCAACGTTCGAAGAGGTCCTCGATGAGAAAGGCATCCCCGCCGATGTTGTACTCGCCGAGCAGATTGACGCGGAACTTGCCGGCCGGAGCCTCTTCAGCCCGACCCACGACGTGTTTGAAGAGCTGGTTGTTGGCGATGTGGTGTCCAGCCGACTGGGAGACGCCTTTGTACCCCTCGCAGCTGAAGCCGAAGATATTGATGCCCAGTTCTTCCGAGAGCTGCCTTGATACCGCGTGAACGTCGTCTCCGATCAAGCCGACGGGACACGTTGCGAAGACACCGATCGCCTTCGGCCGGAAGAGGTCGTAGGCCTCGCGGATCGCTTGGGCCAGCTTCTTCTCTCCCCCGAAGATGATCTCGCTTTCCTGCAGATCCGTGGAGAACATGTAGGTCATGAAGTTGTCATGCTCGAGCGACGGTGGTCGCGTCTGATTACGGCGGGTCAGCCACGCGTAGAAGCTGCAGCCGATCGGCCCATGGACGAGATTGATGATGTCGCGGGTCGGGCCCAAGACCACGCCCTTGCATCCCGCGTAGCAGCAACCCCGCTGCGTGATGATCCCGGGCGTGGTCCGGACGTTGGCCTTGATCGGGGGCACATCAGCGTCGAGCGCCGACGGGTCGACCTTTTCATTGACGACGATCTGGGCTCCGCGCTTCTTCGCCACTTTCGACGGATAAGCCTTGAGCATTGTGCTCTTGATGGATTCGGACTGGCTAATGGTCTCGCTCATGATGTGAAGCCTCGCCGAGATCAGTTGAACATCCCGTAGTCGATGAGCAGTTTTTCGAGGTCGTCGATCCCCATCGGCGTGGGAACAACAAGATCGTCATTTTTGTCCATCTTCGCCGCGAGCGCCCGATACTCGTCGGCTTGATTGGACGCTGGATTCCAATCGATCACCGTCTTTCTATTGATTTCGGCGCGCTGAACGTCGTTGTCGCGGGGCAAGAAGTGAATCATCTGAGTCCCGAGACGGTTGGCGAGCTCACCGATGAGGTCGGCTTCGCGGTCGACCATTCGGCTGTTACAGATGAGCCCGCCGAGCCTCACACCGCCGGCCTCCGCGAACTTGACGATGCCTCGGCAGATGTTATTGGCCGCATACATGGCCATCATTTCGCCGGAGACGACGATATAGATCTCTTGGGCCTTGCCTTCTCGAATGGGCATGGCGAACCCGCCGCAGACGACGTCGCCGAGGACGTCGTAGAAGGCGTAGTCGATGTCCCGGTCTTCGTCATAGGCACCGAGCTGTTCCAGCATGTTGATCGACGTGATGATGCCTCGACCTGCGCACCCGACACCCGGCTCGGGTCCGCCGGACTCGGTGCACCAAGTGCCGCCGAAGCCTTCTCGCATGATGTCGTCGAGCTCGATGTCTTCGCCTTCTTGGCGCAAGCTATCCAGCACAGTCTGCTGGGCCAGCCCCCCCAACAAGAGGCGGGTGGAGTCGGCCTTCGGGTCACAGCCAACGACCATGACTTTTCGGCCCATTTCCGCGAGAGCAGCGACCGTGTTTTGAGTCGTCGTAGACTTACCGATCCCGCCTTTTCCGTAGATTGCGACTTTCCTCATGGTTGGTACCTTTCTTGGTCTTCGACTCAATGGCGCGGACTCCGTGTACCGGCGCCCGCCCTGGAGGCTTAAGCATCGGCCGTGCCAAGACCTCGACGGGAAGTGTCGAGAGAGCGGCGATTGAGCGTAGACGGTCCAGCGCGACAGCATACGCGCCCGACGTCTCAGACGAGGGGTCGCCGACGACGGCATCGGCGGGTGGCATCGAAGCCAGAGGACTTGAACGTTTTTGGCGGATGCGTGCCTGCAACGAACAAATTTGTCCGATTTGATCGGTGGGTTGCCGGAAGTATTGTCGGGCCTGGAGGTCTGAATCCGGAGCCGAGGATCCGCCGTCGCCCGAGTGTTCCGATCCGAAGCAAGCGTATGATACGTTGCGTCAATAAGCGCTGTGCGCCGTCGAGCTGGCGAGGTGCCCTCCAGCGTCCGGTCGGTATCGTGCCGGTCGGTCCATCGTGGGGTTGGCGAGGTGGTTCTGGTTACGTGTGGTTCGATGCTGGGTTGATCGATGAAGAGCGGCACTCACCAGAGCCCCGTCGACCTTCTGGGGCTGGAGACCCCGCGGTCTCCCAAAGACGGCGCGAGCATTTGCAGTCCGAGCGATGCTCGAGTGATGACCACGCTGGTGGAGGTCGCCCGGGTTGTCGCCGGCCGTGCGCCCCAACGAGAAAAATTCGCGCGCTGCCTGACTCTACTGGAAGGTCGCCTGAAGCTGGCCAACGGCACCATCATGCTCCGATCACCGGACGGAGAAGAGCTCTGGCTGGCTGCCCTCGGGGGGGAAGCCAACCCGTCGCGCCCCGATGTCCGGTACCGCATCGGAGAAGGTGTGTCGGGCCAGGTGCTCATGCACGGTACGCCGTTGGTGGTACCCCAGGCCTTTCAAGATCCGCGGTTCCAAGACCGAATTCATCAGCGGCGTCGGAATGGCCACCCAGATATCGGATTCGTGTGCGTGCCACTCGTTACTGGCAGCGAGACGGTGGGAACGCTGTCCGTCGATACGCCGTCGTGTGACGCCTCGCAGCTGCAAAACGTCCAGCAACTGCTGGAGATCGTCGCGTGCATGATCGCCTACGAAGTCAACCTTCGCCGCATGTTGGCGCAGGGAAGCGGAGAGTACCGAAACGAGCAGCTGCGCGGCGCCCAGGAAGGACGGCCCAGACCACCCAACATCATCGGTGAATCCGGGGAAATGAAAGAGGTCTATACTCGAATTCATCAGGTCGCGGCCGCGGACACCACGGTGTTGATTCGAGGGGAGACGGGAACGGGCAAAGAGCTCGTCGCCTCCGCCATCCATGCCGGAAGCCGCCGCGCCGCGAAACCGCTGATTAAGGTCAACTGCGCGGCGCTGAACGAAGGGTTGCTGGAAAGCGAGCTCTTCGGCCACGAACGAGGCGCGTTCACCGGGGCGCTTAACCAACGAATTGGTAGGATCGAAGCGGCGGATGGCGGAACGCTCTTTCTCGACGAGATTGGTGACTTCACGGTCGCCACACAGATCAAGCTCCTGCGTGTCCTTCAAGAGCAGGAAGTGCAACGTGTTGGTAGCAACCAGACTCGAAAGATCGACGTTCGCTTCCTGGTTGCCACCAACGTCGACTTGGAGCTCGCGGTAAAAGAAGGACGGTTCCGCTCTGACCTATACTATCGAATCAACGTATTCCCCATCGTTCTGGCGCCCTTGCGAAGGCGGAAGACCGACATTCTGCTCCTGGTCAACGAGTTCGCGGCCCAGGCCGCTCGCCGGCTCGGTAAACCCATTCGTCGGGTTTCGACGCCGGCCATCAATATGCTCACGGCCTACCATTGGCCGGGCAACGTTCGAGAGTTGCAGAACTGCATCGAGCATGCATGCTTGGTGACCAACAACGACGCGATCAAAGGCCAAGACCTGCCGCCGACGCTGCAATTCCCGGATTTGAGTAACGCCGCCGAACCCATCAGTCTAAAGGCTAGAGTGGAGATCGTGGAGCGGGACTGCATCGTGGATGCTCTCAAGCGCTACGACGGCAATATCTCGGCTGCGGCTCGCGACCTGGGTATCACTGCTCGAATGGTTCGCTACAAGATCGACCGCCTGGGAATCGTTACCGAAGAGCTCACCCGCAAGAGGCAAGCCCGCCGGCGAAATGTCCGCGAGCCAGAAAACGGTGATTAAAGCACCTCGATTTCGAAAGACATCGAACGGATCGGCGAGCACGAGATCCGTGGGGCCTTACGCACGTCTCGGTGTCTCAGTGGTCAACACCTAACATCACGTTCGAGGCCTTGATGATCGCATAGGCGGTCGCACCTTCCTTTAACTCGAGCTTGGCGACGGACTCCATGGTGACGACCGAGGTGATCATCTCCCCACCGGCGAGCTCCAGCGTGACTTCGGCGTTCACGGCCCCAGGTTCGATCTTCCTCACTATTCCTTTGAGTGTGTTGCGGGCGCTGACTCGCATCTTCGTTCTTCCCTACGTCCTCGTAGCATAGGGGCTGTGACCGTAGAGCGCAAGCTGTCCAGCGCACTCGGGATGATTCCATCCAAATCTATTCGATGCGTGCCAGCTTCGCCGCTCCGCCACCACCCTCGATGGCCCCGGTGCGGCGGTCGCCTGGGCGCCGCTTCCTATCGCCCTAGGTATCGTTGGTCGTCGGGAGATCCAGCGCCTCACCCGCCTTCAGCCGGTACGCACGCTCGATCACCGAAGCCATATCCGGCCCCTTCCAGTACGGTTCGATCCACCGCATGGCCTGGTCCTTCCAGTTCGGGTTCGGTCGCCGCCAGTGTCCCCGGACCAAGAAGCGATGCATGATCTCGCGGCCGGCGGGAGCACGCGCGATCGCGGCGAGGCGCTGAACGTTCTGAATGTCAATGGTGCCTGGCAGGTGGAAGACCTTGTCCGCCGTGTGCTTCGAGGTCGCCTTCTGACGACGCTTGCCACCCTTCGTCGGGCCACCAAGCGTATCGATGCGTACCTCAGCGCAGGTCGTGTACAGGATCGCGTTCGAGACGATGTTGGCGAGCCGTGCTAGCCGTTCGGAGCCCAGCGTCAAGTCGTCTTTCCTCGCGGGCGGAAGATGAGCGCGGACGACCTCTTGCACCGACCGTGCGGGATAGATGGGGATCACGCGTGAAAGAATGTATGGCCATTGGGCCCCCACCGCGTCGAAGGCAAACGTTACGCGGATTGTCCGCAGCCCCTTCTCGCCGGGCTCTTCTCGCACGTACACCGTGGCGACCTTCAGCTGTTGGCCGACCACGGTCGCGTCGCGTTCCTCGATCGAGAGCATCCGCTCTGCGATGCCCAAGAAATGCCGGTCGGTGAAGACCAGCGCGAAGGAGGCGAAAGGCAGGCGCAGCAACTCTCCCGGCACGTCCGCATCCGTCTGGTCGAACATCGCGCTGAGCCCCGGTCCGACCCAGAAGGTCCTCTTGTTGTGCAGCTCATGGTTGATCGCACAACCGGCCAGAAACGCGGCCAGGTCGCCGTCGGCCGCGGCCGTCGTCTGCGGAGCGCCGCCGCGATAGGCGGCGCGGGCGACGTCGCGTGCGAACCGCTGCATCGCCAAATGCTCGGCCAGCTCGACATCTGGGTAGACGCGCGCGTCGTCAAAGTCGGGCCGCGCCTTCAGTGACTTCGTGACGGCCTGTACCGTGGACCGAAAGCCGGACACGAGCTGGCCCATCGACTCGTGCGCGAGCGGCGGCGGGAGAATGCGCGCCTTGGGCGCCGATGGGTGGTCGTCGAGCCCGAGCTCATGCCACATCCAGAAAGGATCGAAGGCCGCGGTTCCGTCCCGCAGCGCCCGGTAGTACGCGTGCTCGAGGTCCTTGAGCGCCTCGATCAGCTTGGGGCGAAGGGCCTTCGATCGCGAAGCCTGGCGCGGCGTGGCGCCATCGAGCATGGGAATCTCTTCGTCGAGCCAACGGCGGTAATGCCGAGCGTGATGTTCGAGCAACGCCGCCTCGACCGCCTCGGACTCCAGCGACATCGTCGGTTGGCGATCGGCCTGGTCCTGCTGCTCCTGCAGCTTCTTTTCGACATCCTCCTGCACCGACAGCCGGTACTCAACGACATCCGACGCGATATCGTCGATGAGCGCACGGGCCCGATTCGCCCGTTGCGCCGAGTTCACCTCGACGAACAGCCGCTTGGCGGCAACCTTGATCCTCGCGAGCGAGACGACCTCGCCCCGAGCGTTGTCCCCCACCCACGTGAAGACGTCGTCCTCAGGGCCTTGGTCGACACCCTCCGCGGAACGGAGCGCGTCGAGCAGCTGCGCGCGGTCCAGGATGCGAAACACCAGCTTCTGCCACACCAGCTTCTCGCCGTCCGTGTTGTGCAGCGCGGGTATTTGCGGCTCGAACGACGAAAGCCACGCTTGGTGGATAACTGCAGCCGACTCCCGGGCGATCTCGCGAGGGCTCATCCCATCGGCCCGAAGGTCCGTCGCGAGGCCCGACAGGTGTTCGACCAGCCGTTCGCGCAGCCGACGCGGAACGTCGAGCAAGCCGCGCTCCAGCTCGGGCTCGCCCGACACGCCGGGTTCGATGACCCGCGCCGCCAACAGCGCGTGCGGCTCGACCGCTCGCGAAGCGGTTCGCTCGGCGACACGAACACCTCGATGGTTGCTCAGGTTCATCAGGAGGATGGAACGGCCCGGCTCGACGTCCGCGACTTCGTACAGAGCGACGGACAACTCGCCGAGCTGCTCCAGGTAAGCGCGCGCACCCTCGCTCATGTTATCGTTCATCGACAAGAGCAGGTCGATCGGGCGACGCCCGTCTTCCACGTCGTCCTCCAGCAGGAACCACATGTCGAAGAAATCGTCGGCGGCAGGGCCAAGACCGTGGGCCTTCGCCTTCTCGTAGCAGTGCGCGTAGTCGCCGCAAAAGTGATCCCACGCCCGATCCCGGCTCGTCTGCAGGAAGGGTCGCTCGGTCAGAAGGTCGTCGAGCAACCTGAGCGCCTCAGCTCGCTCCGCGGCGGTCACCATGGCGGAGATGTCGCGCTGAAGGAGGATGAGGTCAATCCGAGACCGGATGAGGGCAACGACGCGGCTCGTGCGCACGCCCGCCGACGGCGCGATTAGGCAACCGAATCGAGCCGTCGTTCGACTCCGACGTTCACCAGTCAGCACGCCGACGGATGGTCGTGGTTCAGGTAGCGCGCGGCATGGCACGCCCTGGTCCGACCTGCGCGACGCCTTCCCGTTCGAGCGGGCCCCGAGGTACCTTATCTACGACCACGACGCCAAGTTCTCCGCGGGCATCGATCGGCTGGTCGAGTCCTTCGGCACGAAGCCGACGAGAACCGCCGTCCGAAGTCCCTGGCAGAACGGAATCTGCGAGCGATGGGGCGGGTCGCTCAGGCGAGAACTGCTGGACCATGTCGTCCCTTTCGGTGAAGACCACCTCCGCGAGGTCCTCCGATCATACATTGAATACTTCGCCCTTCCAGGGGGCGCCGGGGAGCCGCGCGACGATCTCGTCGAGCACTGAGCGCATGGCATCGTCGAAGTTCCACGGGACCGCCGGCCCGAGCAGGGCTGCCATGTCGCTGCGGAAATCGGCGTCGTTCGACTTCTGATGGAGGTTCGCCTCAAACTGCGCGCGCGTGACCGTATGCCCCCCTTCGGCCATGTACCGATCGAAGCACCTCAGCAGAAGTCGTGGATCGACGTCCTCGCGTGGGAGAGCAAGCGCCAGGTCGAAGAGGTCTCGGCCCTTCTTGCGCTGGTAGAGCGCACGGAGCTTTGTGCCGAGAAGCTCGTTGATGCCGAACGTCGTGACATCGGCTGAGCCAGAGAACCATCGACCCTGGACCGAGAACGGGACCTTTGCATGGCCAAGCTCCGTAAAGTGCTCGCGAGAGTTGATCTCGATCTTCAGTCGCATCTTCAGCGGTGGCGAGTCCTCCGACTCAAACCGGTACATGAGGGTGACGCGCCCCTCTTTGAGCTTTCGTTGCGGCGTGCCGAGCCAGGGATCGAGAGCAGCGCGAACAAGGTCGAGCGTCTCACCGATGGGTTCCGCCCGAATCTGGACGAGGTCGATGTCCTCGGAGTACCGGGCGGGAGGTTGAACATGGAGCTTGTAGAGCGCCGTTCCACCGCGAAAGGCGATCCGCTCCGCGATATCGGGCGCGGAGTACATCGCAACGAGGGCGCGACTGATGACGAGGTCCTGCTCGACCTGGGCGTCCAGTCGCCACGGAGCACGGTCACGCCACTCGGTGACGTAGTCCTTGGGGATCATTCGTCCGGCTCCACCTCGACGTTTACGATGACTTTCCACCGCGCGTCACGCGTGGCACCGCCAACTTTGTGGGCACGCCGGAGCGGGATGTAGCTGCTCGCGCTCTCGCGGACGAAGGGCTCGATGGCCCCGGCGAGCTCCGTCGCCTCCGTCAGCTCGAAGAGATAGCCGAGGCGCTGCGACCAGCCGACAGGGCACAGCTTCGCAGCTTCGAGTAGTTTCTGGGGGTCGATCGCTTCCGCCAGCTCGCCGAGAACGGTCGCCACGTTGTTCAAGCCGCCAGCATGCTTTGGGTAGCCCACCATCTCCAGCGCGGTCAGCTCGGGCGTGGCGTACTTGATGTACCCGTGGGGCGTGTTGAACTTGGAGGTAGGCATTCGTTCGAGCGCACCGCGCGCGACGAAGGTCACCCGCACCCGGCCGCATTCGATGTCCGGTCGGTTCGTGGGAACCATCACCTGCAGCGACTGCGGGCGCTGGTGGGCAGCACCATGGCGCTCCGCGGCCGAGAGCAGCGCTACGTAGTAGGGCTCGCCCAGGGTCTCCATGAGCTGATCGATAAAGTGCTCGCCGGGCAGGCAACCGAGACGGCGGTACTCCGGGGGCACCACGACATGGAACGAGCGCATCGGGCTGGCGACCCGACCCTGTTGCTTCAGGCGCCGGAGCTGAGCACGTACCGCGTCGTCGCTGCCGCCGATGGCCTCGATGGCTGCGGCGGTCGTGAAGTGGTGCCGGCCACTGGCCGCCAGGTCCTCGATGTACTGCTCAGCCGTCATCGGTGACAACTCTCGACGAATACGCCGTTCTCCGTTGGCTTGATCCAGAATCGTCTCGGCGTATTTCGATACGATTCTTGAAGAGTATGACGGGAGGTGTCGTTTTCGTCAAGAATTGTATTGGATACCGAGTCCCATGGCTGACCCAACACCCGCACCCCGATCTCCGGCCCGGTCTTCGGCGCAGGGCCGCGCTCCTTCTGGCAGGCGAGCGCGATGGCCCAGAAGCGGTCGGCGTGGCCTCCTCGTGTGGTGCGCTCGGCGTCGAAGCTAACCTTGCCGGAGGCCAGGACGCCGCGCTTGATGGAGTGGATCTGACCGACGAGCTCGCGGTCGCGGGGCAGCGCGATGTCTTTGCGCTGGAAGAGGATCTTGAGGACGGTGGCCGGGCGCTCCTTGCGCTGTAGAGCCACGGCAGACCTCGCGGTCGTTGACATAGTGGGCGAGCTCGTCGAGGTAGACGTCGTCCTTCTTGCCACGCGGGGCCTTCGACGGCGCCGAGATGATCCGCGACAGCTGATTGTGCGGCGCGTTCGACTCGAAGGCGAGCTCGGTCTTCGAGTCCACGACGAGGCGCTTCTGGTAGGCGAGCGGCAGCTCCTCGTGGACCTGCCGGGCGATGGCGATCTTCTCCTTGGCGTCGTCAAGGTTGTAGCTGACGACGACGGCCGTGTGCTTGTCGCGCAGGTGACATCGGGCGAGCGCCTCAAAGGCGAAGACGAACGAGAAGCCCACCTGCTGGCTCTTGGTGACCCAGCGAAAGCGCGGGCGGTTCCGCAGGAAGTCGATCTGGTACGGCTCGAGCTCGAGGGGCTCGTCGTCGAAGGAGGCAAGGCCGCACAGGAGCCCCCACTCGGCGGCTATCCACTCCGCGAACTCCTGCTCCGTCTTCTTGACGATGCCGAGGTCGCGACGCCCTCCGGAGCCATCCACGCTGACACTCTGGACGATTCGCGACGAGTTGTCGGCCCGACGACGTTGCTCTGGGCGTCCGAGCGTTCCATCGTGGGGGTGCGCTGAGATCTGGTTGCAACGATGGCGGAACGCGAGCGTCCGCCTTCCGGCGCACTGTTGAAGTTCCAAGTGACCGCGGGTCCGGAGCACTACGCGCATGCCGAACAGATCGCGCCTCGGTTGGCCTCGAGCCGCGCGACGCGCGCACGAACTCGGGCCTCTTCAAGCTGACAAGGGAACTCCGTCCCCGCTCCCGAAATACATCTCATCCGGTGTCTGCCCATCGAACGCTCCGTGCGGAAGAACGCGATTATGCTGATCGATGTCGAAGACGACCAGGCGTTTGAGAGTCGACAGGTCGTCAAGCAGATGTAGGAAGCACCAGTTGTATTTGAGAGCGCGCCAGAATCTCTCGATCATCGAGTTGCTGAAACGAACGTCGGTCTGGGCAACGATACGTCTGAGCCCATCTCGCTCCACGAGCTCATTGACGGCTTCATTGAAGTTCTCTACGCCTCTATCCACCAGGAGCGTCGTCGTCGCGGTCATTGCAGTATCACATCAGCGCGAGGCTTCGTCGGCCTTCACGAGCAATGCGGCCGTTGCGGCCGGCTCGAGGTGTGAACTGATCCGCCAAGCGAGAACGCGCCGCGAGTAGTTATCGATAGCCGCCTGGAGATACGCCTTGGTTCCATCGAGGACGCGGAACACGGTCGTGTCGAGGTGCCAAGCCTCGTCTGGCCTTTTCGTGCGTAGACCTTCCTTTGCACGGTCGGGGTGGAGCCGGGTCCGTGGCCGGCGCCATCGGCGCTCGCGAATCAGCCTCGACCAAGTCGTCGCCGACGCGTAAACCTTGCCCATGCGCTGGGCGAGCATGGACAGCGTTGTAGTGGGCACATGCCGGTAGTCGGTCGACGTCGCCATCTCCTTCATCGTTGCCACCTCGGCGGCGGTCAGTCGCGTCGGTCTTGAACGAGGGCAAGTTGAAACGTCTTCGAGATCGCACTGCCGCTCTACACGCCTCCAGGCGAAGTACCGGCTGCGAGAGAGGCCGATGATTCTGAGGCTCGCCCGCAACCCGATCGTCGTCGACGCTCGCTCGACCGCCTTCAGAATCGTCGACTTGTCGCTGCCGCCTAGGAGGCGTCGTCGGTCCAGGCGGCTGTCCATGACGCCAACGAGAACAAGGAAGAGGCGCATCACCGCGGTCAGTACTTCTACCTTGCGCTCGAGGTGGAATACCTTGGCCTGAAGGGCCGTTTCGGACGTATCGAGGGCCGAATGCGTGACCACTTCCGCCGGTGCGCCGCGAATCCATCCGCCCAACGTTGAGCGGGGAACGCCCGCCTCTCTCTCGAGTGCGCGGTCGCCGTGGTTCGGACGAGCTGCTTCAGCCGGTGGTCGTACCGCCGCAGCCGTCGTCGCCGTTCCGCCACTGTCAGATCGTCGCGGGTGCCGGCCTTCGGGCGTAAGCTCAGCCGCGAATGCGGCGCTCCGAGCCGAAGCGGCCCTGCCGAGTTATCGGACGCTGAGGTGCAGTTTGTCCGCGCGGACTGCTCGGCTCAGTCTCGTCAGCCACGCATGCGTCTGCGCGCCGACGGTGATTTCGGCGCGCTCATGTGGTTCGCGATTTTGCTCGACAGGCGGGGGTCGTCGCTACGTGCCTCCTGGCGGACGCAAGCGTAGCCGGAGCCCGCCTCCGACCGACATCCCCATGGCCCACGAGTCCGATAGATTTGTTACCCGAAAGCCGAGCTCGTCGCCGGCTGTTTGATCGTCATTGTTCGCGATCTTGAATGATGCGGTCCCGAACAAATGGAGGTACTCGGTCAGGTGGACCGCAAAGTCTACGAGGCCCTCACCACCCCAACGGTTTGCCTCGGGCGGTTGGTCGCCTTCGCCGTCGCCTGAGCCGGCGATCCGTAAGGCGCGCACGTCCAGGTTCAGGGATACACGCCAAAGGTCAAGGCGAAGCCCGGGGCCCAGCGCAAGGAGCGTACGGTCGGAGTTGAGACGGCGGCCATATGCATACGAATAGTGGTACCAACTAGAACCTGACCTGGCTTGAGCATAGACGAATTGATTGTGCAGAAGGACGCCTTCGATGGACAGGCGTCCTTTCGGCCAATAGTTGATCAGGCCCAGTGGAAAGCCGCCGTCTTCGATCAAGTTGACAACACCGATCTGGAGCCCCTGGTAGCTCTTGGCGACATTCACCACTCCGATTTGAACGCCAGCGCCCCGCTCGCGAGCCGTAGTGAGGAAAGCGATCTGGAGCCCCTTGACCCTGCGCGTCATGGCTGCCGTCAGACTGAGCTGTACCCCGTGGAGCTCGCCGGCCAGTGCGAAACAGGCATAGGATAGCTGAAGACCGTAGAGCTCTCCCGCTACGTTCCAACCCCCAAGCTGAACGCCATGGACTCGCTGGTCCACATTCAATGGGAAGATGGAGAAGTGCTTCACCGGAGCATTCGCCGGAGGGTCGGCCGGCAGATTATAGATGGGCTCGCGGTCGAATTGAGTCTTCTCCTGGGCGGACACGGGTCTTGCCACGACGGCCATCGGAACGGACAATAGAAGGACTGCAAACAGCTGCGCGCATGCCAGCGAGTTGAAAGTTGGCCCTTGGTCGGCAGACCAAAAAGCAACTAAGATAAAAGTAGAGCCTGATCTGTGCGGAGTGCTCATTTCGTTGTAGCCATCAAATTCGTCGGGCGTCTTTGTGTATTCGACCTAGAAGGCCAGGGCCAAGTTGCCCAAGTACCCGCTAACTCGTCCGCTTTCATCTCGGACAACTCGACCACTCAAGCGAGCGCCTCGGAGAGCCACACCGTTGCCGACGGCTTCGATCTCCGGCATTGGAAGGAGTGCCGACGTGGAACGGGAAGCGGCCGTCAGCAGAGAAGCGGGTCGCGGGCTTGTCGCCTTAGGCTGGTCGAACGTTCTCGTGCTCTTCGTTGCTGCGGTTTGCTTTGAATTTCGGATATCTGCGGGCCGCATATTCGTCAGGGCCGAGACCCGTCGTTCGATGTCTGAAGTCCCCTGCCTTATCTGATCGTCTTCCTGGAGCGCCTTCTCGTTTTCGGTAATGGCGAATACGACTAAGCCAGCCACGGCTACCACGCCGGCCACAATGATGGCGACACAACCTGTTCCGCATTCGGCGCGCGCCGGTCGCGGAAGGATCGACAGACTCACGATGCTGAGGAGGGCTAGCCATCGAATGCGGGATTGGATGCGGCGGTGACCGGTGCCGCTTGTGATCATCTTCTTCTTCCGAATAGGTTCAAGTGGTGAGGAATTCCCAGCGCCAGCGGTGCGCAGAATGGGTAATGCGAGTCCTGCATGTGGGCCAAGTATCATCCGCAAATAGTTCATATTTCAATATTTGATGCCGAACATATATGCTGTCAACTCACGACTCATTCGGTTTGGAGGAAGCGGATACTTGTGTTGAGTGTGCTGTATCTTTGGGTAGTAGATAGGGCGGCGCGGAGAAGCCGTCTCCTTGCAGTCTCAGAGCAGAAAGTGGGTCGAAGCGCAACGATCTTACACGGAAAAGCTGACACCCTCCGATGTGTGGCTGCTCGCGCTGCTGCGCATGCTGCTCGAGGATACCTCGGACCGTGTTGCGGCTGACGCCCAACGCTCGAGCGATGGCGCGACGACTCGCGGCCATCTGCACCGTTTGATAGATCAGCTCCTCACGGGTGTTCCAGCGTCGTCGCATCGGCCTGGTCCTCCACCTGGATCGCGCGCCCCAAGACACCAAAGAGCGCGGCCAACAGTCCCGATAGCTCCGCCGACGCCGCTTTTGCGTGTGCGGCGCCATCGGTGTCCATTCGGGCGATGACTCCATCGAGTAGACGAACCTCGAGCCGGACACCGACCTGCATCAGCGTGGACACGTCTTGCATCAAGAGCTCGCCCTCGGTCCGCGGTCGAGGGCGAGAAGGGTCGGCGTCAGAGGCGACGGGCGCCGGTTGCCAGGTCTCCATGGCCTGTCGTCGAGCCTCGTCGCTGTCCAGGTCGCGAAGCTGCCGTACGAGCCGCTCCGCCTGCTGCGTGGTCATTCCTTGATTCATGATGAGCTCGGCCGCCTGCTGCTGGTTGCCGCGCGGCAACGCCGCGATGGACTGCGCCGAGCGCGGCGACAACAGCCCCAGTCGCAAGTCCGATTGGACCGTGAGCTCGAGCGAATCGACGAGCATCAACCGCCGGCTCACCCAGCTCTTGTGCTTGCCCATGAGCTTGGCGATGCCGCCCTGGCTCAGTCCGTGCTTGCGGCGCAACCAGCGCACCAGCCAACCCTCTTCGAGCTCGGTCAGCTCTTGGCGCTGATGGAGCGTCACCAGCGCGACCGCCGCCGTGGACGCGTCCGCATCGATGACGTGCACGTGGAGTCCGGACCAGCCCAGCGCCTGCGCCGCATGCACCCGCTTGAATCCGTCGGCGATCTGCAGGCCTGCGCCGTCATCGAAGACGTCACCGCCGTCAGCTGGCCGTGCCGCGACAACGACTGGCGCACGCGCTCCACCGCCGCCGGGTCGCGCAGACGCAGCGCGCTCATCTGGTCGCCCAGCCGGGTCAGCTCGACCCAACACCAGCGGTCCTCGAGGGCAGAACTTCGGTCGGCGACCATCGCTCGAGGCCTACCAGTCCCAGGCCTCGGCCGCTTTCTCGTCTTGCGGCACCTCCTCCTTTATTATCCGGATTTTCGAAGTGATTTTAGCGACTTGGAGGCGTATCTCGTCTTTGCGTGGCCCGGTGCTGAAGTCTCGCCAAAAACAGAATGATCACCAGTGCTTGCGGCCCAATCTCGTCTTGCACGATGTCCACCGGTATTTGGCGCACCCCCGGCGGCGGTCCGCGGGGTGGCGGTCGGGTTTCTTCATCATTGGATTGGGATTGGGACAGCTGCTCGGACAGGCGTCGGGCGGCCCAATAGTCGGGGTGGCGCTCGCTCCACCGAGGCCATCGCATCTGAGATGGGTCAGCTTGTATCGGAGCATGGCGGGCATCCTCAGGATCTATCGAGCGGCGAGGTATCGCGGAAGTCGCACGGGGCGGCCGAGCGCAGCGCGCTCCCGGAGGCGCAGGGTGCGGCTCGGGAGGAGGCCTCTGTCGAGCGCAGCGAAATCAGTGCGGTTCGACGCCCGGCAGGTCCTCAGGGATGTGATGTATACCACCCGTGATTTGGAGCGGATTCTGAGTGCCAGTGAACGCACGGTCCGCGATCCACCCCTTCGCTGGGTGCGGTTTGGGCGAGGTCGGATGGTGCTTGGCGAGGACTTGCTCGCCTTCATCCGAAGCCAACGCTGATTGGTTCTCCGATTTACACCTGCAAGCACCAATGACCACCGGCTGTGAGGTTCGCCGAAGCAGGGGGGGCATCGGGACTCAATCACGCACGCCACAACCCGCCGGCAGGCCAGAGCTGATCGAAGTCGGTTCCGCCAATGAGGGCGCCGGTGACGGGCAGCAGGAACGCCCTCAGCGGCTCCCGAATCTCATCCAGGTTCGATGGCGCGGACGGGAGCTTGGACCTCCTGATGAACGCCGCCCACTGCTTCTTGGCGTCCTCCGACTCGGTGAACTCGCTGGTCAGCGCGATGGGCTCGGCGACGAGCTCGGTTCCGCGGTTGGCGAATGTATTTGCGATCGCCGACGCTGGGTCTGCCCCGGCGAAGTCGAACTGACGCGCCAGCAGCCAGATGTCGAAGAAGTCCTTCATTCGGCTATTGAGCCGGCCGAAGTACACCATCGCTTCGAACTTCTCGGCGACGACGGTCGTGCGCGGATACATCTGAAGCCGCGGATGGGGGAGGTCCAGGATGGTCGGGTAGTCGTGCTCCTCGGCCGCGGGGTGCACGACGTCTCCGAAGCCGACGTCGATTTGCATCGGGATGCGAGCCTTCTCCAGAAAGCCCATGAACTTGAGGCGGACCCCGTGGTACTCGGCGTCCTCTTTGATGCCCTCGCCCGCGACGGTCGTCGGATCGAAGACCAGGCCGTCGTCCTCGACCTCGGCGAGACACGCGGTCCGAACGATCGCATCGAGCGTGGCAGTGTCGTTGTCGACGTAACCAAGCAGATCAATGTCGCGGGTGGGGCGGGACTCGGGCGCATCCCAGACCCGGAGCATCAGCGCGCCTTTGAGGAGGAACCGGTCGCGATGGGGCGTCTGCGAGAAGCGGTAGAGGAACCGCTCGAGGCCGAAGTACTGGAGCACCTCTTGAAACGGGCGCCCGTTCCTTCGAGAGCTCGTGAAGGGCGAGCGCGGAGAGCAGGCAGATGACCCCATCGGGGACCCGCCTGGACACGGTCACGAGGTCGGGTGCTTCGAGGCCTGGCAGCGATGCCAAGCGATAGACGCCGCGGCTCAGCTGCTCGACGGTGCCCGCGTCGCGCATGGCGTACAGCGTGTGGCGGCTGATCCCGGCCCGAACGGCCTCGGCCATGCGGAGCATACCGCCCGCGTCGCGGAAGATCTTTTCCGCTTTCTCAGCGTGACTCGGCATCCGTACATATTACCTTCACCTGTTGGTGAATGCAGGTGATATGTTCGGATCCGCTCCGGTCCTCGAGAGCAACGACCTTAAGCGAGGCTTCAGTTTCGTGCATCGCTTCATGGTCGGGGCCCGGGCCAGGGAGGTCTGTCGTGGGTCGCGGTTCGTGCCCGTTAGCGCCGAGAGCGCGTCACCATCGACCCATGGTAATCCTTGGTCTCGCGGAGGTCTGGTCGTCAATCTGTCTTGCTGTAGGGAGATCGAAATCTTGAGTGATTTCGGGACTCCGGAAGAGGGACTCGAAACCTGCCGGAGCCATAACGATAAGCTGAGTCGATTCGCGTCCTTGCACGAAACTCCTTTTTAGCCTGGGTGCTTAGCCGTGCCGTTGGGTGCCAGCGCGTACCATCGAATTCCTTCGATAAACGCGGATTTTGGGCCGTATTTCGACATCAGCGTCGAGCTTGCTTCGCATCTGACCGCTGGAATCCTCTGCGGAGCTCGTTGCCAAGGTCGTCTGAGCGGTGATACAAAACGTATTGCGTGAACCGCCGAGATAATCGATTCGTATCATGACTGCTGCTGCCTCCAAGATCGACGCCCTGCTGCGGCTTGCCCGCAAGGGACCGGTCCGTGCGCGTGACCTGGAGGCCGCCGACATTCCGAGAGCCTACCTGCGGCGCCTGTGCGATCGGGGCCTGCTCGAGCAGGTCGACCGCGGCCTCTATCGACTCGCGAACGCGCCGGTCACCGAGCTGAGCTCGCTGGCCGAGGTGGCCGCCCGGGTCCCGCACGCGACGATCTGTCTGCTGAGCGCGCTGCAGCTGCACGAGCTCACGTCGGAGGCGCCTCACGCGGTGTGGGTGATGATCGGTCGCTACGCGCGAAAGCCGAAGATCGCGTACCCCCAACTCGAGGTCGTTCGCGCAAGCGGACGAGCGCTTCAGCACGGGGTGCAGACGCGACAGATCGAAGGGACGCAAGTCAGAGTCACGAGCTCCGCGAAGACGGTCGCGGACTGCTTTCGGTATCGACAGCACGTCGGGCTCGAGGTCGCGATCGCAGCACTCAAGGACTATTTCCGGAAGCATCGCGGCGAGATGGACGCCCTCGTGGACGCTGCGCGCGCCGACCGTGTCTTTACGTTCATGCGGCCGTACATGGAGGCGCTGGCGTGAGCAAGGCACCCAAAGACGTCGGCGCGTCCGTGCGCGCGCGCCTACTGCGACTCGCGCGCGAGCGCGGAGACGACTTTCAGCTGCTGCTCACTCGCTACGCGAGCGAGCGCCTGCTCTATCGGCTCGCGAAGTCCCGACATGCGGCCCGTTTCGTCCTCAAGGGCGCGACCCTGTTCACGGTATGGACGGGGCAGCCCCACCGCGCGACCCGGGACGTGGACCTGCTCGGCTTCGGCGACCCGAGCCCGGACCACCTGCGCGCGGTGTTCGAGGAGGTGCTGGCCGAACCGGTCGAGGACGACGGGGTCCGCTTCGATGGGACGACGTTTGATGTCGGCCCCATCCGCGAGGACCAGGCCTACGGCGGCATGCGCATCGTGCTGACGGCCCACGTGACGAGCGCGAAGGTTCGACTGCAGGTCGACGTTGGCTTTGGCGACGTCATCACGCCGGGCGCCGCCGCCGTTAAGTTCCCAGCGCTGCTCGACTTCCCGGCGCCCGAGCTTCGCGCTTATCCGCGCGAGACTGTCGTCGCCGAGAAGCTCGAAGCGATGGTCAGCCTCGGAATGGCGAACAGCCGCATGAAGGACTTCTACGACCTCGAGGTCATCTCCCGAAGCTTCGCCTTCGACGGCGCGTTGCTCGCGGGCGCGATCGCCGCGACCTTCGCGCGTCGCGGAACGCCACTCCCGTCCGGTCTTCCCGTCGCGCTGACCCCCGAGTTCACGGACGACCGCACGAAGACCACCCAGTGGCGCGCGTTCTTGCGGAAATCCGGCGGTGAGAGTCCCGGCGAGCTGCTCGAGGTCGCCGCCGCCATCGGTCGCTTCATCGAGAGGCCGGTCGAAGCGGCGGCCCAGGGGAGGCCATTCGCCGCGCGCTGGAACGCCGGCGGTCCATGGCAGTGAGCGCAAGCTCGTGTGGATGAAGGCGCGTCAGCGGGCGCGGAACATGCCGTCGAAGTTGCGGGCCTGCCGCTCCCAGCGCCACTCGCGTGGAAGGGCGGCGCGCTTCGCCTGCAGGCTGTCGGCCTCGACCGCGGCGGCGGGCGCGACGGCCGCGTCCGAGCGCACGGGCGTGGTGGCGGCGTAGGCCGCGCCAGCGGCGGCGACGAAGAGGGAAGAGATGAGGGTCAGGCGGGCGATCGTGTGCATCATCGTTCGAGTTTCCTTGGGAAGGCCTTATCCAATCGGCGTGCCAACGCCAGGAGGCCCGAATTCGGACCTCTGGGCGTGGAAGTGCACGACCACGACTGCACTTCTACCCCTCTACGCCGCAGAGCGGAGCCTGCGGTCGCGCGCATCACACGACGGACGTCACACGGAGGGGCGGTCCAGCGCTGCTCCAATGGGTGCGCAACGGGCGCACCCGGTTCGTGATGAGAACGGCCAGGGCATTGGGCCCACGGGCACTGACGGCCCAGCGGGTGCACAAATCGAAAGCTCCGGAACCTACCCCGACGGGCAGATCGCCCTGCAGGCGCGGGCCGTCACCATCTCGCGCAGGCGGATGCCACTGCCGTCGGTGCCCTCGTGGACATACACCGCCATGCGCGAGTCCTGCATGAGGCCAATCACCCGTATGAGCTCCTCGTGCATGCCGAAGGCTCGACCCACGGCCATGGTGGTGGTCCCGAGCGTCTCTTGCCCCAACCCGACGCAGGCCTCGAAGAACGCCCAGCACGGGAAGAACGAGGTGGTCAGCGGGCTCACCGGCGCGTCGCGCGGCTGATTGGCAAGGCCGAGGACGAATATTGTCCCAGCGGTCCATCTCAGGCAGCGACGTGAGCTGCTCCGCCATCTCGGAGGTCTGGTTCTGGGCGTAGATGTAGAACGCATGGGCGGGATGGTAGTCGGTCAACGCCTCCTGGCTTGCGACCGTCTTCTGGAGCTCTTCGGCGTTCTATCTTGCCCTCGATCACGGCGCTGAGATCGACAACTTTCGCCCCGACGTAGCTGCGCATCTTCTTGATGAGCTTGTCGGCGATCGGTCGTCTCGTTGTGACTCTTGCCGCAGTTCTTGGTGTGCTCTTCTTCTTGGCCATGGGGGGGCACTACCTGCGGTCAGTCTTCTGCGTCCACCCACGCTTCACGTGCGCGAACGTCGGGGAGCAGAATGCGGATCCCCTGGTTGTCCGACGGGTTCATCCAGAGCATGCGCTCGAACACGTGCTCCGCTTCTTCCCAGCGCTCGAGCCGCCACAGACACAGGCCGTAGCCCTGCATGCAGCGCAGGAAGGGCCGGTTGTCGATGAGGCCCCAGGCGAGCACGCCATCGAAGTCGTCTCCCAGGGACAGCTCGCCGATGCGGACGCCGACTTCGTAGTGGCTCAGCGCCCAATGGGGGCTCGTGCGGAAGAGCAAATTGCCGAGGTGTGCGTGGGCGTCCAGGCAGCGCAGATCCGCCTCGAGCAGCTTGCTCAGGATCTCCTGTGCTCCGGCCGTGTCGCCCATCTCCTTCAGCTCGTTTGCTTCGACGATCGGGTCCGAGTCGAAGTCCTCCGGGTCGCTTCCGGGCAGCACCTGCTCCATCTCGAACATCGGCCGGGGTCCGCGGGCGATGATGGGCTTTGCCCAGTCGTCGATAGGCTCGCCTTCTTCGCCCCAGTACTCCTGAGCTGGATCCCAGTCTCCAAATTCGTTCAGCAGCAAGGGCGTCAGACCGAGCGCAGCGGCGTCGATGCGCGCGGCGACGATCTTGCCAGAGAGATAGGGATGGCCATTGTGCCGCCAGTGCTTGTTCGGCTCGACCGTGGCGATCTGGCCAGGGACCACGCGGTGGAGGGACCCAGCACGCAGAGTGATGCTCCGCCCGCTGTCCGGAAGTCGGCAACGCGCCGCGCGCTCCTTGACGGCGAGCACGATGAGGTCGACGGGTTTCGAGAGATCGATGTCGTCGTCGTTCGCCTTGTGCCTGCGCACCTTGGCCTTTGCGGCCCGGCCGCGCTTCGGGGCAGCAGGCTCGACACCGAGCCACTTGCAGTACGCCGCGACATGGAGGTGCCCAGCGGCGTCCGACGGCAGCTCGACATCGGCAAGGCTGACTCCGTACTCCGTGCCGTCCTCCCGGCGGCATCGAGCGACAATGCCTCGGCGTGCGTTGCCGTCGTAGTCCACCGCGAGAAGCGAGAGCGGCTCGCCGACTACATGCACGTCGAGTGGGAAATCGAGCGCGTCGCCGATGCCCTCAGCAAGTGCGGTCAGCTGCTCATCGTCGCCGTAAGCATCCACGAGCATTTCCTCGAGGAGGTCATCGACGTCTGCCGAGGAGCGTTTCTTGCGCGCGGCCATCCGGGTCCTACTCGCCGTCTTCCGAACGCGCGACGGCAGGGTCGATGACCTCGCCCTCGAGGTGGTCCGGAATCAGGTGCGTGAAGTCGCTATCGGTGGTCAGCAGGGTCGCGCCGGACGCCTTGGCGCACGCAGCGATCCACAGATCGTTCTTGCCCATGTTGCGCGCGCCGTCGGGATGGCTCTGCGAAACCAGGTCGAGCTCGACGTACGCATCGATGACGGACGGATGGTTAATGTCGACGACAACCAGGTTGTCGAGGGCGTTCGAAGCGAGCGCAGCTTCGCCTCGCCCCAGTCGTTGCGCTTCGCGAGGACGCGAACCTCGCCCAGGCTCACGACCGAAACGAACGGCCTCTGCGCTGACGCCTGCAGCCCGAAGCGTTGGTCGATGTGCCTGCCCAGCGCGTTGCCTCGTACGAGCGGCAAGATCACGCTCGTGTCGAGCAGGTAGGTAGATGCGCTGGTTCACCGGATCGCCTCGAGTGCGTCGAGGAGCTCTTCGTCCGATTCGTCGCCAGGCCAGGTGCCGAAGAACGCCGAAACGCCGGATGTCTCGTCTTGCGGCAGAAGGGAGGCAGCTGGCCTCGTTGCCGTCGCCTTCGGCGAGCTCTCGAACACAGCATCGCCATCGCGAGCGGGGCCGAGGTGCTCGACGTCGATGACCAGGAGCTTTCCAGACGGGCGGAACTGGGCCATGCCGGACACGACGACACGCGAGCCGAACAGCGCCTTGAGCTGCTCGTTGTCGTGAGCGTCGAGTCGCGCCGCCACGGTCGTGCCGTCGCTGAGCGTAAGCACCACGTCGGACTTGGTTGCCGAGATCGTATCCAGCGTGCCCGACACGCGCACGGCCTTCGGCCCCGGCGTCTCGTCGCGGAGCAGCTCGATCTTCGCGACGTCATCGCGTCGGACCATCAGTGGCGCGCTGAGCCCGGCGATGCCTTCGAGCTGCACGCCATCGAACCCGTCTCGCGCTGCTCGGGCGAAGCGGACACAGGTGTCGAGTAGTGCTCGGTCCGCCAGTACACGCTCCTTTTCACCGCGCACGACGCTTGCGAGCACGCCGGCGAAGATATCCACCGCGGAGTGGCTCGCGTCGAGTAGCTGTTGCGGCTCGGCGAACAGAGAAACCTGATGCGCTCCGCCGAACCGATCGGGCGCAGCATCCGCGAGCGCAGGAGCTTCCAGCGCCACGACGGCGGAGCCCGCAGTCAGACCGGTCACCTCAACGGTACAGGCCGCGTCGAGCCATGCAGGCCGCGGGCCCTTGCGCGTGCTCTCGCCTTCGATGAAAAAGCGGGTCGCTTGCCGAGCGCCTTCGAGCAGCGCGCCGACCGTCTCGAGAAGCACGTCCGCCGGAACGCGAAGCTCGCCGCGCGTTCCTCCCAGCAGTGTCATCGTGTGCTTCTTCATGGCGGCCTCCGTTCTTCGCGGGAGCGAGAGAGCAGGCCGGCTGTAAACCTCAGAGCCACGCGCCGTTAACCGCGGTCTTAAGAGCACCGCCCGGTCTCGGCTCTCTGTTTGGCCTTCTGTCGACCTCTCGCGATCCGCTCTGCGCTGGCTGTTGCTCTGAGCGTTCTCCTCGGTTCGTACTCCGTGTCGCGTAACCCTCGGTAATGAAAAGAGGCCTTGCCAGGCTCGCCAGCAAGGCCTCTTGTTTACCTGGCACCCAAGGTTGTTCGCCTTGGGCAAAGATGGCTCCGGAAGAGGGACTCGAACCCCCGACCTAGTGGTTAACAGCCACCCGCTCTACCGACTGAGCTATTCCGGATCGGGCCGCCTTCAGCGGCGTGGGCGCGCATACTTCTTTCCTGAGCAGCGGCTGTCAAGGGGTTTAGGAGGGGCTGTCGGGAACGGTGGGCCGGCCTTGGTCGGGGCGGCGTGCGGATGTCGCAAGGGGCGTGCGGAAGTGGCGTGGGGTCGGGCGGTGGCCTTAGAAACGTTTGTGATTCCAGGCGGTAGGCTGATTGCTTGAGGTGGATCACGTGGGGCTGGTGGACAGGCCGCGGGCGGTTCGCGGATCGCGGTGGCGCAGAGCGACCGTGTGGCTCGCGGGGGCGATGGCCGTGGCGTTGGTGGGGGCGGTCGGGGCGTCGTTCTTCGGGGCCCTGCGGGCTCGGCGGCTGGTGATTCAGGGGCAGAGCGACGCGCTGTTTCGAGAGCTGCAGCGGATGGCGGGTCGACCGCCGTCGCAGGCTGGGGTCGCGATGTTCGTGCGGACCCACGCACCTGACGGCGTACGGTACGCGGCACTCGTGACGCCGTTCGGGTGGCTGGAGGCCGGCGCGTCGGGGACCGAAACCCGACGGGCGCCGCCCTCGACGACGGCGGTGACCATCGAGGCCTTGGGCGACGGGGCCGTTCGGGTGGTTCGAGCGCTGCCGCCGCACGGTCCGCCGGCGAA
>JANQQN010000026.1 GCA_028289325.1 Myxococcota bacterium
CCTTGGTTCCTGGAGACGCCGGCCGCCCGCATCGAGCTGACGCCGCTGGCGCGGGTGATCGTCAACGTATCGCACGATCGGACCACGCTTGCCGTCGAGGCAGGGAGGGTCCGCGTAGACCCCACCGACGCCGGCGCCCCGCGCTGGCTGCGCGTCGGTGCGCGCTGGACCTCCCCCGCGCCCGCCGTCCCCAACGCAACACCTCCCGCCCGCGCCTCGATCCGCGCCGGCGGACCGATCACCCCGCGACCGGCTGCCTCGAGCCAGCGACCAGCGCCCAAACCAGGCTCGGGCGCCGAACGCTCGGCACCGCCCAGCCGCCGCCGGGGCTCCATCCGAGCTCGGGAGCGCAACCAAGCACCGGCTCAGAACCGTTCGACCCGTCGCCTCGACGCCAAGGCGCGGGCGACCGAGGAACCGATAACCGGCCACGTGCGCTACGACGCCTCGCCTCCTGCGCCCCGAACCCGCCGCCAACCCGACCGCGCGCGCCTCCCCGACGACGACGTCGGCCAAAGAGCGAACGAAGCGACGTCGACGACTACGCCGCCGGTGCCCCTCGGGCCGCCCGCGAACGATCGCTCGCGACCACCGCCGGATGACGATTCGGTCGCCGCCGCCGACGCGCTTCGTCGAAGCGGCCAGCCAAAGGCCGCGCTCGCCGCCTACCGGGGCGTGCTGGCGGACCCCGCCGCGCACGTCGACGATCGTGAGTACGCCGCGTTTCAGGCGGCCAAGATCCTGCGCGCGCTGCAGCAACCCCGCGCGGCGCTGCGCGTTTTGACCACCCCGCCGCTGACGTGGGACCGGGGAGGATTGGCGCCGGAGCGCATTCGTCTCGCCGCTGCGCTGTACCTAGACGGCGGTCAAGCCCGCGCCGCAGCCGCCCTGCTCGCAAGGATCGGTTTTGCGGGGGCGTCCGCGGTCGTCGAAGCGCGGCTGTCGGTCGCGCGGGCCCTCGCCCCCATCGACCGCGACGGAGCCCTCGCGCTGCTGAGCGGCATGGATCTCTCGACCGTCGATCCCGCGTTGGCTCGCGCCGTGCGCACGAGCCAGCGCGCGCTGCAGACAAAAAAATGATGATATCGAGCGGCCCCGGCAACTCATCATCCGTGAAGCCCTCCCGAGTATCGAGCCTCTGCCTCGTCGCGACCGTGCTTGCGAGCTGCGCCCAAGACGCCCAGATCGCCCCCGTGACCGTCACCTCGATCGGTCCCGACGGCGGCACTGCCCTGAGTCACGACGGCAACCTGAGTCTGGTCATCCCCGCCGGAGCGTTGACCGTCGCGACCGACATCTCTATTCGCGCGTCGCTCGCCGGCGCCACCGCGACGTCCGACGTCTACACCCTGCTCCCGACCGGCCTGACTTTCGCGCCCCCCGCCACATTGACCATCGCGGCGCCCGGGCCGGGTACGGCATGGACCGTCGTCGACCTCGGCGGCCCGACCTCCAGTATCGTCGGCAGTGCGTACGACGTAGGGAGCGGCACCGTGATCGCGGAGCTCTCGGCCCTATCCGTCTTCGTCGTGCAGGCGGTCGTAGATCCGTCCTGCGAGGACGCATCGTGTCTCGGGACCATCGATGGCGGCTCTGGCTTCGACGGAGGGGGCCGAGCGGCCCATGATGCCGCCGTCGACGACGGCGGTCTCGTTCCTTGCGGCGACGCGTCGATCCCTCTGCTGGACGGTGGCATCTGGCCGGCTGAAGACGGCGGCGTCCCGTGCGGAGACGCGTCGGTCCCCTTCGACGGCGGTGGCTTCCCCAACGGCGACGCGTCGGTGTTCACGCTCGACGGCGGCGGCTTCCCCAGCGACGACGCGTCGGTCTTTACGCCCGACGGATGCAGCTTTCCCAACGATGACGCATCCGTGTTCACGCTCGACGGCGGCGGCTTCCCCAACGACGACGCATCCGTGTTCACGCCCGATGGTGGCGGCTTCCCCATCGACGACGCGTCGGTGTTCACGCCCGACGGCGGGTTCGACCTCGACGCCGGCCGCCCGGACGACGCCGAGACCGGGCCCGACGCCAACTGAACGAAGAACCGCCGAAGTTACTCACCCGCGTGAGTGCGCACCGCCCGCAGCCGAGGCCCGTCCTGCGGATCGATTCGCTGGCGTTCCGAGGCCAGACCCTCGACGACGCGGCGGCGGTGATTACTATCCAGCGCATGCGTCTGCTGGCGATCCGGACTCTCGGTGCTTTGACCGCGCTCTTTGTGGCCGGCTGCACGCAACAGACCAACACCCCACCCGCTGATCTCGACACCGACCGGGCGATCGCCGATGCCAAGCGAGCCGCGCAGGCCTGGTTAGAGATCGTCGACGGCGGAGACTACGCCGCGTCCTGGGCGGCGAGCGCTTCCCTGTTTCGCCGAGCGGTCGGAAAGGAACGATGGGTTCAGCAGCTTAACGGCGTCCGCGCGCCGCTCGGCAACATGGAGGCGCGCACCGTGCGCTCGGCCAGATATGCCACCCAGCTTCCTGGAGCGCCGGACGGCGAGTACGTCGTCATCCAATATGACACTCGCTTTAGCAACAAACGCTCGACGATCGAGACGGTGACGCCGATGAAAGACCCAGACGGTCAATGGCGGGTGTCGGGATATTACATTCGCTGACGACCTTCTTACTTCGTACGGTCGGGCGCCCGTTCGTTGCCACACCGCCTCCGGAAGGTGAAACATGGCCTCCGCGTCGTTTACCGAACCGGTCGTCACGAGTTCAATCCACGGAGGTGGATGAACATGGATTCTGATGTTCCGCGCGACGTATTCTTGTTGGCCCTGATGGCTTGTCCAGTGCGACGTCATTCTGGAGAACGCGCGGCTCACGGATTCATGCGGAAGCAACTCCGTTGAATCGTTCGTTTGGAGCGATGTTCTTGTTGGCGAGTTCACCGGTTAGGCTCTGCCGCGAAGGCGGCGACTAACCGGACCTCGGGCCATTCGACAATGCACGAAGGCGGTCCCTGCGCAATGTAGATTGCCGGTGTTCGAACAAGATACAAGCTCAGCTACGCCACATGGGTGAGCTCGACGCACGGAATCCGATGTCTTGACGCACCCGGAAGCCCGCCGAGACCGATGGCTGACCGGGCAGACGACGGGACGTGGGGCCATCCGCTGACCGCCCGGACCCTTCCCACCGCAGTTCGGGCCGGGCGACCGCACATCTGCCGAGCTCACTGGCTTGCTATCCGCCTCGGTTTCCGACAGCTTACTCTCCATTCCGATGAGCTGGGAAGGTATTGGGTCGGCCGTAATGTCGGCGTTGAGCCGTATGGCCGAGCATCTTTGGAAGGCTCTCTTGCATCTGCCCGAGAGCTTCTTCTCGATGTCGACCACCGACCGGTTGTGGCCGCCGTTCGTGGCGGTCGCCGTGGTCCTGGGAACTGTCGTCTATGTCCGGCGGCGCCGGCGGGGCGATGACATGCGCGGCGGACTTGGCGCTTTTCTGTTTCCGAAGGCTCAGTACTGGAGCCGATCGAGCGGGGTCGATCTCCAGGTATTCGCCGCGAATCGCGTCCTCTGGATCCTCGTCGGGGGGGCGATGTTCGCCTTCGAGTTCTTTCTCTTCACGCAGCTCGCCGTTGCGTTCGCCCGGCTCGTCGCCGGCACCCCGAGCGAGTCGCTGTCGATCCCTGCTTTCTTGGGCGCTACGGTAGGGCTGGCGTTGATGCGCGACCTGGCGACCTACGTCGTCCACCGGACCTCCCACGAGTGGACGATTCTGTGGCCTTTTCACGCCGTTCACCACAGCGCGGAGTCTCTGACGCCGCTGACCGTATACCGGAAGCATCCCGTCTACGACCTCTACGCGCGGGTGGTGCTCGCGCTGCTGACGGGGCCGCCGACGGGGATCATGTTCGGCCTGTTGGGCGGCGTGCACGCGTCGACGGTGATGGCCGCGGGCTTGGCCTACTTCTTGTTCCACATCACGGGCTCGAATCTCCGCCATACCCACATCTGGTTGAGTTACGGGCCCGCGCTGAGTCGGATCCTGGTCAGCCCCGCGATGCATCAGATCCACCACAGCACCGCCTCGAAGCATCGCAACAAGAACTACGGCGAGATGTTCGCCCTTTGGGACTGGGCGTTCGGGACTCTGTACGTGCCCGAGGCCCGGGAAGACGTGACCTATGGCCTCGTCGATCCAGCGACCGGAGCCTCGATTCGGCCTCACCCGACCCTTCTCGCCGTCTATCTCGAGCCTTTTCGCGCATCTGGGAACGCGCTCGGGTCCCAGGCTCGCGGCCTTGCGCGATGGATGCGCCGGTCGATCCGCGGCCGCCGCGTCGAGCCCGTCCCTTCGCACGGCTCAGAGCTGGGGGAGTGATCATCGTATGAAGAACAATAAACGTAGGGCGCTGTTTCGCTGCCTGGGGCTCGCCGGGGCACTGACCTTGGCCGCATGTGAAGGATCTGACCCGTCTCCGACGCCGGACGGAGGCTCGGCGCCGACGCCCGACGCCGGTGAGATCGTGGAGCCGGGCGGTCCACCCCGAATCCAGGTCGGCGCGCAGCTCGGCGGGGCCCGAATGAGCAACGACCAGCGCGTCGTCTTCGGACTCATCGCAGAGCCAACGAGCCCACAAGAGGCGTCGAGCGCCGCGTACGGCGTCCGATCGATCGTCGGCGCACCCGTCCTCGTAGATAGGAGCGAATAGTGAATATCCAATCTGTACTTAGTCTGCTCACCGTTGTGCTGCTGATGGGGCCGAGCGTTGCTCAGGCCCAAGACATCGAGCTTCCATTTCAAGGGTTCATGACCGACGCCCAAGAGATGCCGCTCGACGACACCGTCGACCTGGAGTTTCGGATCTACGACGTCGCGCAAGGTGGAGTGCCGCTGTTTACCGAACGACACGACGACGTCATCGTCAGCGGCGGCTTCTTCTTTGTCTACATCGGCTCCGTTGACGGTCTCGATGCGTCGGTATTCGCGGCGGGTGCAGACGTTCAGAGCGGTAATCGATACATCGGCCTGACGGTGGTCGGCGACGACACCGAGCTGGCGCCCAGATTCAAGGTCGGAGTCGCGCCGTTCGCGATCCGCGCGCTCAACGCCGAGCTGTGCTGGGATCTGAATCGCAACCAGATCGGCGACGAGGGCGAAGACGTCAACGAGGACGGTGAGTTCAACGCGCTCGACTGCCGCGGCGCCCAAGGTCCGATCGGGCCCGCGGGGCCGACGGGGCCGACCGGAGAGACCGGCGCCAACGGGGAGCAAGGTCCGGCCGGACCGACGGGTGCACCCGGGCCGACGGGTGCCACTGGGCCCACCGGAGCCGATGGAAATCAGGGACCCCAGGGTCCGCAGGGACCCCAGGGTGACCAGGGGCCACAGGGCGACCGAGGCCTGCAGGGCGTGCCCGGCGACCAAGGTCCCGTCGGTCCGACCGGCCCCACGGGCCCCGAATGGACCCCCAATGAAGCCGACTTCCAGGTGATTTGGAGCTGTCGACCGCCGGGAACGAGCTGGGACGTCCTGAGCCCAACCAATGACTGTGAGGGCCCGTGCAGCTTCTGCAGCTTCTGGGGTTGGGGCCTACGCTCGACCTTCTTCAGCCGAGGCAGCCCCGACAAAAAGCCGACGGCGCCGACGGCGCCTTAGCGCCGGAGACGACCTTGTACGGCAGATCTTATGTCCTGAGCCCGTTGCGAAGGACTTGAGATCTACCGGACGCGAGCCGCGTGTACGCGGCGATCCTCGGGAGGCGGCTAGGACGGCGATCGGAGGTTCCGAGCCTGGAACTGGGTCGGAACCTCCGGATAGCCGTACTAGCCGTCGCTCATAGGTAGGTCCTTAATGCGGCCTGATCCGGTGGATCGGGGAAGTCTGGGGTGCGCGTGCGAGGAAGGGTTTGGGGTAAACGAGTCACGCCAACGACCACAGGCCGGTCTGCATCCGTCCGGCCTGCGCACTTTAACGCGCACCTGCCGTGCCAGCGGCGGCGATGCGTGTCGGTGCCGACCACCAATGACGACATGATCGTTGCGCCCTCGAAGGGTCGCTACTTCCACGCCGCCGTGCGAAACGCCTTTCCGTATCAGCGCATCATGCCCGCATGAGCAGCTGGCATGGTTGCGCTCCCCGGCTGCGCTCGCGATCGGAGCGTCCGAACGCCACGAAGGGCGCCGTCCGCAGCCAGGAAGCGGGGCCGAACCGTCGGCTTAAGATCTTATCTATGAGCCGTCGCTAAGACCAGCATTCTCGCGCCGG
>JANQQN010000073.1 GCA_028289325.1 Myxococcota bacterium
GGTCGCCGGCCTTGAGGATCTGCGGGCGGTCGTCGCCGCCGCAGACGACGTTCCGGTCAAGGTCATCATCGAAGCAGTGAAGTTGAGTCGCGACGAAAAGCTCGTGGCGTGTGCGCTGGCCAAGGCGGCGGGCGCGGCCTTCGTCAAGACCAGCACCGGCTTCGGCGGAGGGGGGGCCACGCTCGAGGACGTCGCGCTCATGCGGGCCGCGGTGGGAGCGCAGATGGGCGTGAAAGCGTCGGGGGGCATTCGCGACCGCGAGACCGCGCTTCGTATGCTCGACGCGGGCGCGGATCGTCTCGGCACATCGGCGTCGGTGACGATCGTGCGCGGGGCCTGAAAACCTCGGCTCACCGGCGGGTGGGAACGTCGTCGAGGAAGTCGCGATCCGAGCGGCCCCGCACCAGCTCTCGGGCCGCGCCGGCGAGGTCGATGCCGAACAAGACCCCGAAGTCGTCGAGGTTGAAGGACGCGAAGAACGCGGGGTCGACCAGGCCGAAGTGAAGGCGCAGGCCGGCGGTGAGCCAGACCGGCGTGTCGTAGTCGCGCCCGATGGTTCCCGCCAGGTCGAGGTCGAGGCGGGGGTCGGTCTTTCCGACGACATGGAAGCTGCTCGAAGCTTCGAGGTAGGGGTCCACGAGGTAGGTCGGCTTCGCGGACACCCGAGCGCCCCAGGCGACCAAGAACAGAGCGTCCGGGCTCGACTCCGTGGTGTAGCCGGGGGACAGGCCGACCTCCGTCTCCAGGATCAGAAAGTCGAACGACAGCTGCACGTGGGCTCGGAGCCGAAAGAACATCGCGTCGTCGATGAACAGCTCGGGCTCGAAGCTGTGTATCTGGCGAATGGCGCCCACGATCGCCTCCCCGAACACGTTTGGGCCATCGGGCTGGCTCGCGGTCGGAAGATAGACGTCGACCCCACCTCCGATCCGAAGGCGTGCGGACCGCACGTCTCGATTGTCGGGCTGTAGTCGGATATCGAAGCCGAACGCGGTCCCCAGCCGAATGTTGCCCACGAGAAACTGATTGTCTCCGGCCGGCGGCGAGAACAAAGCGAACGGCAATGCAGCCTGCACCGCCAAGCCCTCTTTGATCCGCACGAAGCCCTGCAGATTAAAGGTCCATCGCGACTGGTCGCTGAACACCTCGTCGGGAATGCTGAACGTACCGCGGGTGGTGACGTGGACTCGGGTGCGCCCCATCGGGTCCATGAGGTCGGTGGAGATGTTCGCTGGTCGTTTGGACTGAAGACGAACCTCCTCCCCGAGAAGGGGAATCTGACCGAAGGCTGCCCACGGGGCGAGCGTGGTCAACAGCGTGACAAGAGGGGCTGAGCGCCGCATCGCGGCGGAGCATAGCTGCGGTGAGGACGGCCCGCAAAAGGTGGGCGGTGTCTTCGGCGCTTGCCGCAACGACGCGGAACTGTTTTTGCTCGGGCATGCGAGCGGTGGACGTGATCCGGGCCAAACGGGATGGCCACCCTCTCGAGCCCGGTCGGATTCGATGGCTGGTCGACGCCTACGTGAATGGCGAGGTCGGCGATGACCAGATGGCCGCGTTCGCGATGGCGGTCTTTTTCCGCGGTCTCGCCGCCCCTGAGCTGACCGAGCTCGTGACGTCGATGATCGCCTCTGGCGACGTCATCGACCTGGCGCAGGTGCCCGGTCGCAAAGTCGACAAGCACTCCACCGGCGGCGTCGGCGACAAGGTCTCCATCTGCCTCGCGCCCCTCGTGGCGTCGTGCGGGGTCTCGGTTCCGATGATCTCGGGGCGAGGCCTCGGACATACCGGCGGCACCCTCGACAAGCTGGCCGCGATTCCCGGCTTTCGGACGGACATCGACGGGGAACGATTCCGAGGCCTCGTCGCCGATCACGGGCTCGCCCTCGCCGGTCAGACCGAGCGTCTGGTGCCCGCCGACCGCAAGCTGTACGCCCTGCGGGACGTCACCGCGACCGTGGAGTCGATCCCGCTCATCGCGGCGTCGATCATGTCCAAGAAACTGGCGGAGGGGATCGACGGGCTGGTCCTGGACGTGAAGGTGGGCAGCGGCGCGTTCATGAAGACGCGCGCCGACGCCGAGGTCCTGGCGCGAACGATGATCGATATTGGGACGAGCATGGCCAAGACCGTCCGGGCCGTGCTGACCAATATGGATCGGCCCCTCGGTCGAGCCATCGGCAACGCCAACGAGACGTGGGAGGCGATCGAGGTGCTCAAGGGCGCCGGACCTAGCGACGTGGTGGCGCTCACAGTCGAACTCGGGGCCGAGATGCTGGTGGTCGGTGAGGTCGCTTCCGACCTCGATGAGGGCCGCGCGATGATGCGGCGAGCGATCGCTGACGGGCGAGGGCTCGATCGGCTCCGCGCCCTCGTCGAGGCCCAAGGGGGCGACGTCCGGGCGCTCGACCGGCGGGACGCCATGCCCGTCGCCGCCCACGAAACGGTCATCGAGGCCCCGATGAAGGGCTTGGTCACCGGGTTCGACACCGAAGCCATCGGCCGGGCGGCGATGCTGTTGGGCGGCGGCCGGGCTCGCAGTACGGACATGATCGATCATGCGGTGGGGATCGAGCTGCTCGTCCGACCGGGCGATGCGGTCGAGCGCGGTCGGCCGCTGGCCAAGGTGGACTATAACGACGCGGGCCGACTCGAATCGTCGGTGTCGACGTTTCTGCGCGGGGTGCGGATCGGGCCCGGGCCCGTCGCGCCGGCGCCGCTGGTGCTGGGGAGGCTTCCATGACCGAATCTTTGAGCACGGCGCTCGACGCCGCGGTGGCCGCCGTTCGCGCCCGAACGGCGCTGGTCCCCGACGTCGGGCTGATCCTGGGATCCGGGCTCGGGGCCCTGGTCGATGCGATCGAGATCGACGCTCGGATTCCGTATCCCGACATCCCCGGATTCGTCGGATCGACGGTCAGCGGACACGCCGGCGAGCTGATCGTCGGCCGGCTCGCCGGCACGCCGGTGGTGGTCATGTCGGGCCGGGTCCATCTGTACGAAGGCTACGGGATCGAGCAGGTCGTATTCCCGGTGCGGGTCCTGGCCCGCCTCGGCGCCCCGACCGTCGTGGTCACCAACGCGGCGGGCGGTATTCACCCCGACCATCGTCCGGAGGACATCATGGTCATCCGAGACCACATCAACCTCACCGGCCAAAATCCGTTGGTGGGTCGAAACGACGATTCGTTGGGCCTGCGGTTTCCGGACATGAGCGAGGCGTACGACCGGGAACTCGCGGATCTGGCCCATCGGGTGGCCGCGGAGGCCGGGCTGTCGCTCCGCGACGGCGTGTACGCCGGCTTGCTGGGCCCTTCGTACGAGACGCCGGCCGAGATCCGAATGCTGCGCACCCTCGGGGCCGACGCGGTGGGCATGTCGACGGTCAATGAGGTCATCGCGCTGCGCCACATGGGGGTTCGGGTGTTGGGGCTGTCGTGCATCACCAACCTCGCGGCCGGGATCTCGACGGCGCCTCTGTCCCACGAGGAGGTCTACGCGGTGGCGCAAGCGATTCGAAGCCGGCTGATCCAGCTCGTCACGAAAGTTGTCGAGGCCCTCCGGCGCTGATCCGCGAACCGACCGATCTTCTCGACGGCGACGCGCGAACATGGTCTCGTCCGAAGTGAAAGGACGAACCGTGCGCATTTTGATGGTCAGCAGCGAGACGGCTCCCCTCGCCACGACCGGTGAGCTCGGCGATGCGGTGGGCGCGCTCGTCCGCGCCCTCGCGAGCCGCGGGC
This sequence comes from Myxococcota bacterium, assembly GCA_028289325.1. Lineage (GTDB taxonomy): Bacteria > Myxococcota > Kuafuiibacteriia > Kuafuiibacteriales > Kuafuiibacteriaceae > JANQQN01. Next base: position 3,744 of record JANQQN010000073.1, read on the forward strand.
ACGACGTGGTTACGGTCCTCCCTGAGTACGGAACCGGGCCTCACG
>JANQQN010000074.1 GCA_028289325.1 Myxococcota bacterium
CCGGGCGCGGGATCGTCGCCGGCGGGCCCGCGGGTCGCCTCGGCCACGGGCCCCGGCGACGGACCGGCCAAGGTTCCTGCCTTGCTGGCCGGGGCCAGCGGGACGGAGATTCGCCGAGGCCGCTCGTCGCCCGCCGCGGGTCCGGGCGCACGATCCGCCGCCTCGTCATCGCCCGCCGCCCCGTCGATCCCGGACTTCGTCCCTGCGACCACGTCGGGCGACTCTCCACCGGAGGCAGAGGTGCTCGGCCAGCCGCCGGGCAACGGGGGCAGGCTCGTCGGTCCTGCGTCGTCGTCGGTCCCCCCGTTCGCCGCCGGGGGTTCACCCGGCGCCGGTTCATCGAGCGAAACCGCTGCGGCAGGATCGCCGCTATCGGCCCCGGTCGCCATCGCCCCGTTGACATGGCCCGGCGGGTCGTCGACCGCGGCCAAAGAAGAGAGCCTCGGCGTCGGTTCCTCGAAGTCCACGAATCTCGGATCCGTCGGTGGCGCCTCGTCGGACGGCGGCCGGGGGGCCACCGCGTCGTCTCCGCCGGCCTCAGCAAAGGGCAGCGGACCGGGGTCGGGGGCGTTCCCCAGCGCGTCGGGGAGCGTGGTGTCGCCGAACGTTTCGGAGTCGCCGATCTCCGGCCGGTGCTCGGGATCGGTCGGCGTTCGCGTATCGTCCGCCACCCGATGAGGCTTGGACTCCGGACGGCGGGGGACCTCGATCTCCCGCGTCACGTCGACCAGCAGCCGCACCACGTCTTCCGCGGACGACGGTCGAGCGTCGGGCGCTTCGGCCTGCAGCTGGTCGACCAGTCGCTGAATCGGAACCGAGAGGCCGTCCTGACCGACGAGGTCTCGGATCACGCCCCCCAGACGCCACAGGTCACCACGGAGGGTCGGACGTCCGTCCTCGATCTCCTCGGGCGCCCACGGCACCGGTGCCATCGTCGGCGCCAACCAACGCGACTCGATGCCGACCGGCACCCCCACCACCTTGACCAGCCCGTGGCGATCCAGGCGAACCACGGCCTGAGACAGCAGGACGTGCGTTCGCTCGCGGCGGTGTCGGGCCGCGAGCCACTCCGCGAGACGACGACCGATCTTGACCGCGCCGCGGGGGGAGCGCGCGGTCGCGGCGGGGACGGCAGCGACCTCCGTCCAGGGCAGCGACCAGAACACGACCTGTTCCCCCTCCGGTTCGTCGACGAGGCCATGATCGTAGACCGGAACGTCCGACGCGAGTTCCGCGGTGGCCGCGGCGGCCGCGTCGCGGACGTGCGGGACGTCAGCCGCGTCGAGCCGGACGGGCACCAGCTGCAGGAGGCGACGAACCCCACCGCGATCTCGGCCCTCGCACAGGATCGCGCCCGGGGCCCGGATCAGCTCTCGAACGACCTCGACCGGTCCTACTTGTCGTCTGGCTTCGCTCACCTTCGCTTACCGTCCCGGGTTCGGCGCGCACCTACGCGTGCGTTCTTGGACGCCCCATCACACATGACGCGATCGCACCGTGGTCGCCAAGACTATCCGACACCGAGGAAGTCCCATGTTATCGTCGAACCATGGTCCATACAGGGCGCAAAGTGGCTCCCGCGAGCCTGGTCATCGGGTTGCTCGTTCTGAGCGTCCCCACGACCCTGTTCGCCGGAAACCCCTGGGAAGACCTGATGGGTCCCGGCACGCCCCAAATCTGGAATGATCCCCAATCGAGATTCTACATCGACCTGCCCGTGGGGTGGCATCCGCTGCCCGACAATCCGCCCACCGCGGTCAGGTTCGGGCGCCAGTCTCCGGACTATGGGCACAGCGCGCTTGCGACGGTGGAAATGAGAAACGTTCCCCCCGGCGTGAACACTCGCCACTTTGCGACTCGCGTCGAAGCCGAGGTCGAAAAGGCGGCGCCCGGCTATCGGGTGCTGGCCGAGGATTACGTCCGAGTCAGCGGTCAAAAGGCCCTCCGCCGCCACTTTCTGTACCGAGACAAGAACAACGCACAGCGCTATCGCGAGGTGGTGCAAGTGATCACCGTTCTCCCCGAACGCGCGTTCATCATCACTTTGGAGACCGCGTACGGAACACGATCGCTTTTTTGGGAAGAGTTCGAGAAGATGGTGCGCGGGTTTCGGGGTCGATCCCCAGGCGAGGAGAGCCTTCCGATGCCCAAGCCCCGACGGCGCGTGAAGTCCGGCGAGATGATCGACCCTGACGCCGTTCGGTACTGAGCTTACTGAGACCCGGCCCGACATGCTGTTGGCGTTCGACATCGGCAATACGAACCTGTCCCTCGGCCTGTACGATCGAGAGCGACTCGCCCACCAATGGCGACTTGAAACCGTTCCCAGTCGCACCGACGACGAGTACGGCCTGTTGATCCGCCAGCTCTTGCACGGGGCCGGCCTGGTCCCGGAAGGGGTCGACGGCGTGATCGTGGCGTCGGTCGTCCCTCCGCTGACCGCGACCATCACCTCGATGGTGCGCCGGGTCTTCGGTCGCGAAGCGATGGTCGTCGGTCCCGGGCTGAAGACCGGCATTCCGATCCTGTACAACCCGCCGAAAGACGTCGGCGCGGACCGGATCGTCAACGCCCTCGCCGCCTACCATCGCTTCCGGTGTGCGTGCATCGTCGTGGACTTCGGAACCGCGACGACCTTCGACTCCATCACCGCCAAAGGCGAATATGCCGGCGGGGCGATCGCGACGGGCATCCAGATCTCGATGACCGCCCTCTTCCAGAACGCGGCCAAGCTTCCCAAGGTCGACATCGAGCGCCCCGCCCACGTCGTCGGCAAGAGCACCGTCGAGTCGATTCAATCCGGCCTGTACTTCGGCTATGCGTCCATGGTCGACGGGCTGGTCACTCGGATAAAGGCGGAGATGAACGTCGACCCGATCCGGGTGGTGGCCACCGGCGGCCTCGCCCCGGTCATCGCGCGGGACGCCCGGTCGATCGAGGACGTCGACGAAACGCTCACTCTGGAGGGTCTCCGGCTCGTCTACACCCTAAACGCGCCCGGCGACATTGACTCCAGATCCAGGTCGTAGATAGGTTCATGCCCCTGCTTGGGGAGAGCACCCGATGAAAGTCTTCGATTCCACCGACATCCGCAATGTGGCCTTCATCGGCCACAAAGCGTGCGGAAAGACCTCGGCCGCAGAAGCCGCGCTTTGGACGACGGGGGTCACTAACCGACTGGGAAGCACCGCGGGAGGAACGTCGGTGCTCGACTACGAAGATGAGGAACACCGGCGGGTCATGAGCACCGCGACCTCGGTCGGCGGGCTGGAGTGGAAGAAGACCAAGATCAACGTGCTGGACACCCCCGGCGACAGCAACTTCCTCAAGGATACGCGGATCTCGCTGCAGGCCGCGGACGGGGCGGTCTGCGTGGTCTCCGCGAAGGACGGCGTCGAGCCGATGACCGAACGTGTCTACGGGTGGGCGAAAGACGAGGGCCTCACCCGGGCGTTTTTTGTATCGAAGATGGACGCGGAGAACGCGAACTTCAAATCGACGGTCCAGGACATCAAATCGACGGTGGATAAGGGCTGCACCGCGGTGCAGTTTCCGCTGGGCGAAGGCGCTGATTTCCGGGGCGTGGTTGACCTCCTGTCCCAAAAGGCTTTCGCGTTCGAGGATGGCGACCAGGGCGAGCTGAAGGAGATCGATATCCCTGCGGACGTGGCCGACGAGATCGAGGAAGCCCGCAACACCCTGATCGAAGACATCGCGGCCAACGACGAGAGCCTGATGGAGAAGTTCTTCGAGGACGTATTGACCCCCGAGGAGATCGTCCAAGGCCTCGCCCAAGCGATGGCCAGCGGCCAGATGGTGCCCGTGTTTTGCGGCAGCGGAACCAAGAACCAGGGCGTCACCTTCCTCCTCGACGCGATCGTGGCGAGCTTCCCCAACCCGCTTCAAGCCCCGCCCAAGTCCGGCTTCATCGGCGACGACGCCCACGAACGGGCGCCGGGCGCTGACGACCCCCTGACCTGCTTCTGTTTCAAGACCATCGTCGACCAACACGCCGGCAAGATCTCGGTGTTGCGGGTCCTCGCGGGGTCCGCGACCTCCGATACGACCTTGAAAAACGCAAGCCGAAGCAACACGCCCGAGCGTTTGGGCGCCCTCAACACGGTGGTCGGCAAGAAGCTGGATCCCATCGATCGCGCGCCGGTCGGAGACATCTTCGCCGTCGCGAAGCTCAAAGACGTTCACACCGGCGACACGTTGAGCGCGGACGGGTTCCGCTTCGACGGCGTCAAGCTGCCGCCGCCGCTCATCGCCCGTTCGGTAGAGACGAAAGACCACGGCCACGAGGACAAGCTCGCCGCCGCACTGCAGCGCATCGTTGAAGAGGATCCGGGCCTTTCGTTGTCCCGCGACGCCCAAAGTGGACAGATCCTCCTGTCGGGAACCGGACAACAGCACATCGAAGTCGCCATCGAGAAGATGCAGCGCAAGTTCGGGGTCGCTGCGAAGCTCGACTTGCCCCGGATCCCGTACCTGGAGACGTTCACCGTTCCCGCCAAGAACATCGAGGGTAAACATAAGAAACAGACCGGCGGCGCCGGTCAGTTCGGCGTCATTTACGTCGACATCGAGCCCGCCGAGCGCGGCTCGGGTCTCGTCTTTGAAGACGGCGTCGTCGGGGGCTCGGTCCCTCGCCAGTTCGTGCCCTCGGTCGAAAAAGGCATCAAGAAAGCGATGGAGCGCGGCGTGATCGCCGGTTACCCGGTGGTCGATCTGAAGGTTCGCCTGTTCGACGGCAAGCACCACCCCGTCGACTCAAAAGATGTCGCGTTTCAGATGGCCGCATCGAAGGCCTTCAAGGCCGCTGCGGCCCAGGCCCGCCCCGTACTGCTCGAGCCGATCATGAACATCGAAATCGCCGTTCCGGAGGCGAACATGGGCGACGTGATGGCCGACGTGAACAGCCGCCGCGGCCGGGTCAATGGTTCGGAGCCATCCGGCAAATTCGTGGTCATCAAGGCGCAGATCCCCATGGCCGAGGTCCAGATGTACGAAGCGACCCTCCGATCGATGACCCACGGTCGAGGTTCGTTCGTCATGGACCTGTCCCACATGGAAGCCGTGCCGCCGAACGTGCAGCAAAAGATCGTTAAAGACTCGGGCTTCGTCGCCGTCGACGACGACGAGTGACGTCGGGATTGGCGCCGGTTAGACTCGGTCGACGAGGACCGACGCCGGCATGACCGAGACCCAATGTCCGATTCCCCTAGACGAGCTTAGCCCGGCCGCGCAAAAGGTCGCCGCCCCCGAGGTGCCGGCCAAGGTGAGGCTGATGACCGCTCGCGGCATCGCCCCCATCCCCCCGCGAGATCTGGTCACCGCCCAGTTTGTGCTGACCTTCGACCCCGACGAGAAGATCGCCAAGAGCGCGAGCAACGCGCTGCTAAAAATCGACGATCGGTTCGCCAAGTCGGTTCTCGGCGATAAGGCGATAAATCCTCACGTCCTCGGTTTCCTCGCTCAAGGGGTGGCGAACAAGGATGCGCTCGCCGAGCAGCTCCTGCTCAATCCCGTCGCCCCGAGCGAAGCGTTCGAGGCCATCGCGCGCACCGCGTCGGAGAAGACCTGCGAGATCATCGCCAGCAACCAGAAGAAGATTCTCGAGACGCCAGATATCGTAAAAGCGCTGTACGATAACCCCAACGCGCTCGCCAGCACCAAAGACCGGGTTCTCGACTTCGTCGTTCGCAGCGGGCAGGTCATCGAAGGCTTCAAGCCCTGGGAAGAGGCGTACTTTCGCCTCGGTGGCAAGGAGCGAGAGGAGATCGCAGGAACGGTCGTCCTCCCCGCGATCTGCGATCGCTTCCTCGACGAAAAGAACGAACGCCGTCTTATCGCCGAGGACGAGGACGCCGTCGAGGAAGCCGATGAGAGCCAGCCCCTGGAGGTCATGCTCCGCAGCCTAAACGCGGCCCAGAAGATCGCGATGGCCACCAAAGGCAACCGCTCTGCTCGCTCTGCCCTCCTACGAGATACGAATCGGCTGGTGGCCCTCGCGGCCATTACCTCGCCGTCGATCACCGAGCCCGAGGTCGTCGCCGCCGCCCAGTCGCGAACCGTGCATCAGGACGTCATCGCGCATATCGGCCGCGACAAAAAGGCGAACTGGATCCGCAACTACTCGATCAAAAAGGCCTTGGTCGAAAATCCCAAGTATCCGCTGCCTGACGCGATGAAGCTGGTTCCGACGCTGAACCCTCGCGACCTCAAGATGATCGCCAAATCGAGGATGGTCCCGGTTGGGGTCCGCAATCTTGCGAACAACCTGATGCGCGCCAAGCGACGCTGAACGCCGCCCACACCGTGTCGCGGTCGTTCAGCCCGGATGCCGAGGCCCGAGTTCCGCGTGGGATTGAAGAAACATCCTTAGGGATGAACTTCTTCGAGCGCCTCGCCGTCTTCGACGGGCGCCTCGTCGGGCTCAGTGAGCAGCCGCAGCGCAATGTCCAGCGCCTGTCGGACCTTCGTCTTGGTCTCGCCGTCGCGCCGGATTCGCTCGAAAGCACGGCCTGCCTGCTCTTCGGTCTCTAGCAAGCTGGCCTGCGTCGCCTCGAGAGCATTTTGTGTGTTGTCCAACGCCCCTTGGGTCTCCTTGAGGTCGCTTTCGAACTGGTTCGACTGGGCCTGGGCCGCAGCGAGCTGCTCCCGGAGGGTGGCCGACTCGGCGAGGGCAGCGCTGACCTCATTGTTCAGTCGCGTAACTTCGCCGTTGAGGGCCTGATTCGTCGAGCTCATCGCGGTGATCTCACCATCCTTGGTGGCGATCGCCTCTTCCTGGCTTTCTATGGTGCTCTTATGCCCGTCGATCTCGGTCCGGAGGTCGGCGATGGTGGACTCCGCCTGCGCGATCTCGTCCATGCTCGACTGCTGGTGGTCGGCAAACCGCTGCTCGAGACTCGCCAACTCGCCCTGTAGCTCGGCGACCTTGCGTTGGCTCTCTTCGAGCTCCTCTTGCAACTGTACGACGCGACCCTCGACCTCCATCTCGCGGTCACGCTGCTCGAGGAGCTCCCGCTCCTTCTGTTGCGCCTGGTCCTTGAGCTCGAGAAGCTGCTTATCGCGGTCGTGCAGCTCCTTCTTGATGGAAAGGAGGTCCCGGCTGGCACTGACTTGGGATGGAGGCGTCGACGAGAGGGTCTGCAATTGGGCCGCGGCCACCTTTTCGTTGGCCACCGCCTGGTCGCGGTCGCGCACCGTTTGTGCGTGCGCTTCCCGCTCGGCCTCCAGCTCGATGCGCAGCTGCTCGATCTCGTTGAACAGGGCTTCATTACCCGCCGACGGCACGATCCCCACCGTGGTCATGACCTCGTCCTCTTCGTAGGTCTCGACCAGCCCCTCGCCGTTCGTCCCGCCGAGCGGCTCCGGAAGCGAAACGTCGCCGTCGGCCCCCAATGCTGCGTCGATGGGGAGGTCGGGGATATCCGGCACGTCGTCGAAGTTGAACTGGTCCTCGATCGAAAACGCGTCTTTGTCGTCGAGAACCGCGGGAGGCTCCGGAATCACCTCGACATCTTCGGATCGGACGCGGTCGGGGTCGGCTTCCTCGGACAATTCCATATAGGGCCGAAGAACGTCCACGAGGGTCGTCGGCTCGAATGGTTTTCGAAGATACTCCTCCGCGCGGTTCTTGAGCTTTTTATGGTGCTCGAAGGTCTCCTGCGTCGCCTCGGCGCTGGTGATCACCAACGTCACCGATTTGAGCGTGGCGTCCTTTTTGAGCTTGGCGCAGATCGAGTAGCCGGACATTCGCGGCAGCTCGACGCACACCACGATGGCCTGTGGCATCTGAGTTCGGGCCATATCCAGGCCCGCCCGGCCATCGCCGGTGGTTTGAACGTCCGCGCCGTGGGCCTCGAGGGTCGATTTTAGACTTCCCGCGAACTCCTCATCGGCGTCGATGATCAGGACGGAACCGGGCATCGCGCGGCTCGAACGCTACGACCGGACCAGGACCATGTCAAACGAACGGGGTTGTTGCGGGGCTCGCGCGGCCCTAATCGACCATCGAAACGAGGCGTACCAATTCTTGCGGGTCGACGTCTGAGACCATCGAGTAGAGGACCCCACCGTCGCCCCAGGTCACCATCGAGTAGCCGCGATGATGGCCGACAAGAACCCGACGCCCACCGACGGAACGGGCGCGAAAGTTCGCCATGTTGGGTAGGCTTCGGCCGCAAGGAATCGCAAACAGCGATATCCGCGCCCCTCGCTGGTCGTACATCAAGAACGCGGCATCACGATTGGACAGGCTGTCGAGCCGCGCCCCGACCAAACGAACCTGGGCCGGGGACCGGTCGAACTGCGGCACTCGAATTCTCCGATCGAGATTCTCGCTCAGGAATTCTCGGATCGGGGTGAGGCTTCCCAGGGCTCGGACTTCGGGAGGCGGGCTCTTCACGTGTCGGCGCACGGCCTCTTCGGGGTCGAGAACGCCGTTACTGTCGAAGGTCCACGACAACAACCCGATCAACAGCATCACGGCTGCTGCCGGCAGCCATCCGCGCCAGCTACTGGTTGGCTCACTGACCTCCGTCAGCCGCGCGCACACCCGACTTCGCAGTCCGGTGGGAACCGCAACTCCGTCCGTCGATTCCCGCAAGCGACTGCGTACCTGGGCTTGGAACCAGCTCCGTTGCTCGAACGCGCGTCGGCTTTCGGGCGACGCCGCAAGCTCGGATCGCAACTGAGCTTCTTCTGCGGGGTCGAGCTCACCGTCCAAGCTGAGATCGGCTAGTCTTTCGACTTCCCGTGCGTCCATGTTCGGCTCGCGTCTAGAACCCCCGGACGCCGGTACATCATCCCTGCCGACCGGCTAAAGTGCTCGGGGGCGTGCGTAGTGACGACGATGTCGCATCGAATTGCAACCATAAGGCGTCGGGAAGCGGAAAAACGCCTTAGGCTGTACCCTCGGTCGGGGCCGAATCAGGCAGGGTGGATCAAGCAGTCTTCTTCTTGCGCTGGCGGTAAGTCTCCAGGCTGATCGGCTCGCCCGCCTCGTCGGTCCCCGCCTCGAGGATACCTTCGCGCACCGCGTAATCGAACAGGTGCTTTTGCAGAATGCGGCGGCCTCGGAAGAGGCGGCTCATCACCGTACCGACCGGGCAACCCACGATCTCCGCGATCTCTTTGTACGAGAAGCCTTGGATGTCCGCCAAAATGACCACCATTCGGAAGTCGACGGGCACCTGTTCGAGGGCCTCGACGACCTCATCGGAGAGTAGCTGGCCGAAGAAGTCGCCCTCAGGATCCTGAAGGGCCCGTACCTGCTCGGCGGACACGAAGCGGTCCAGCACGATATCTTCCGCCGGCGCCTCGGCGACCTCGCGCTCCTTCACCTTGCGGCGGTACTTGTTGATGAACGTGTTCGTCTGAATCTTGAAGAGCCAGGCCTTGATGTTGGTGCCCTTCTCGAAGGAATCGAAGAAGCGAAACGCCTTCAAGTACGTATCCTGGACCAGGTCTTCGGCGTCCTTCGGGCTTCGGGTCAGCCGGAGCGCGGCGCCGTAGAGAGCGTCCATGTGCTCGAGGGTCAGGGCCTCGAACTCCGAACGTTCATTGGATTGGGTGCGTCGTCTGAATCCGAACATCTCGCTTCCTCTCTAACCGTCGGCGTCGCGAACGTTACTTATCGGCGCGGCGTCTACCTATTGACACCCAAGCAATGATTGGGCCAGTTGCCCGGACCCGAATACGTCTAAGGTGTTAGGGGCGTTGCTAATCCTCGGCCACGACCGTGGTGTCATGCACCCTGACAATCTGTGGTTCGCCGTTGACAAAACGTCTCTCCCCACACCCAAAACGAGCTTTACCTCTATCATTACTACGCCTTCACGCCACGGATGTTTCGTAAAGATCGTTACCTTAGCCTCCCGGCCCTCGTCTTGACGCCCGTGTTGTGTGCGTTTACCCCGATCAATGGTCCGCGACTGGCGCGGCAGGTATCGAAAGAGGCCCGCACCCAGCGGGATCCGTCGCTCGACGAGAGCGCCCGGCGGCACGCCCTCGACATCCTTCTTGATCGAAATAGTGCCAGCTGGGAGGGAGTCAAGGCGGCGCTCCGCCGCGAAGGGCTGGCCGACGCGCAGTTCTGGCCCGTCGCGGTCGTCGGCGCCCGGCCTGCGACCCTCGTCACCCAGCTCTTGGAGGCCACAGCTAGCCAGGGAGCGGACCGAGGCGCGACCCACGTTGGCTTTGGCAGCGCTGACCACCAAGGTACGTACGCGCTGGTCGCCCTGTTCGTGCGGCGCTTGGTGCGCATCAGCCCCCTGCCCCTGCGACCGGCGCCGCGTGGACTCTTGGTGCGCGGTCGCACCGACGTCGGCGAGCGACTGGAAGCGCTCTGGATGGGCCCTTGTCGCGACATCGACTGCACGGGGGGCGTGAGGCAACTCACGCTTCAGTCCGGCCGAGCCGGCTGGGCCCTGCCCGTCCCATCCATGAAGACGTCGACCGACGGCGGTGAGACCTGGACCCTCGAGCTGATGGTCGACACCGAGCGGGGTCCGGAACCCGCCGTCCTGTGGCAGTTCGGCACGGCAGGCCCCGCGCGACCGCTGTCGGGGCCTCCGTCGCAATGGGTGGCCGATTTTCGGGACCGCCATGAGCTCGCGCCGCTGCGCCCCCACCGAGCGCTGGCCAGGGCCGCCGACCGGCACGCGACGCGGGTGTGCCGGCAGCGTGTTGCTGCTCACATCCTCGCCGATGGTATCGATCCCCAGCACCGGGCTATGGACGCAGGCTATTCAGGACGTGTGACGGAAAATGTTGCGGTCGCGCCGACCGCGGCCGCCGCCCACCGCGACCTCCTGCGCAGCCCCAGCCATCGGCGTAACGTGCTCGACCCCACCGCGGTCCATTACGGTATGGCCGTCGCGACGGCCCCCGCCACGCCCGGCGCTCGCCCCATCCAGTGCTGGGTCGAGCTGTTCGGTCACCCCCACCGGTAAGACGCGAGCAAAGCATCGGCAAGGACGTTGCAAAATCCGTGGTAGCCGACCGCGGCCACGATCGTCCCCGTCTTCGCTCGCAACCAGCCGAACACCAGAGCCGGAAAGAACGGGCCGAGCCGAGCGGGCACATACTCACCGACGAAGTGCGCGAGCGCGAACACCGCGGCGGTGACGACGATCGCCGGCCCGACCGGCGCCCCCCAAAACCGCCGTTGGTCCGGCCACACCCGGGCCATTCGCTCTTGGAGGTAGCCGCGAAAATACAACTCCTCCGCGAGCCCGACCAAGGCGACGTTGACGGCGAGGTTCTCCAGCACTCCGGTCGGCCATCGCGGATGAAACGGACGCCCGAGCCCCACGGTCATGTAGACGTGCAGGCCGATCGCGTAGGGAACGACGGTCACCGCGGAGACGATGAGGAACCAGCGCAGATCGGTGCGCCAATTCGCCAACGTCAACCCGAGGCTTTGGGTGCTCACGCCTCGACGACCGATGAAGTACAGAGGCACGTAGAGCTGAAACGCCAGGGCCAACGTGAAGCCGTGGGTCCGTACGAGCGGGAACAGCGGCGCGAGGTGCTTGATCGTCCCCAACACCAGCAGGACGCCCGCCGCGGCCAGCAGCGCCTCCTTCCGCGCGCCGGCGCCGGTCTGATCAGCCGCGCTCACCTAAGACCGCTCTTTTGAGAAACGGCAGGATCTTCCGGACCGGCATCACCACCGCCCGCTTTCGCCCACCGCTACGAACCACCCCGAGCAGCCCGCCCTGCAGATCGAGCACCGGCGCCCCGAGTTGCGCCGGCACCTCGACCACCGAGCCCCACCGCACGCGCTCGTTCGACACCACCCCCGCGTTGGGCACCGGTTTGCCTTTGCGCCCGTGGCGAAGCGTGACCACCCACCGGTCGGGCCGCAAGCGCTGATTCTTCGCGGGCAGCAGCGGCGTCATCCGAGGCATCACCGGACCCCGGGCCACCGCCAGTCGCAGCTTCGGGTGGTAACGGAGCAGCCGGGCCGCGCGCTCGACCCCATCCGCGGTCCGCCACCGCAGCTCCCCCTGGGGACGTTTTCGTGCCCCGAACACCATTTCGCCCTGCACGCCCACCAAGAAGCCGGTCTTCCACCTTGTGGGGCGCCTCACTTCGCGAACTTGGACCAGACTTGAACGATGGCGCTCGAATACCCGTCTGAACTGGTATGGAGACACCGCCGGTGACGATGCCCGCGCCCGACCAACATCGAAGGTCGGCGCTGCGACGAAGAGCACAGCGACAGCTAAGGGAGGAATCAGAGCCCGCGAGCGCTTCCCGTCCACGAGTCGCGGACTATATAGGAGAGATCTCGGTTTGAAGAGTCCCACCGCCATTGGCCTGGCCATTCTGACATCCCTGTGGGCTTCGCTCTCCCTCGGCGCCCCGACCACCTCGTCGGACGTCGGCGGCGCCCGTAGCCCGCGGGTCTTTCGGCCGCTTGCGGTCGGCGGCCCGCGCGTTCGGGCGATCAGAGTCGTCGACGACCCGAGGTTTCGGGCCCAGACCAGCAAACCGACTGCCCTACGAGAAGACTGTCAGGGCCTGTGGGCACTACCGCGGGCCGACGTTCCTTCGTTCGAGGTCGGAGAAGAGCTCGGCTACGAGCTGACCGTCGCCGGCGCCTACGTCGGTCGTTTCGAGACCAAAGTAGGTCGGCCTCGGCGAGTGCAAGGGCAACGCGTCCTTCCCCTCTTCGGGCGGGCGCGGACCACCGGCTTCGCGTCGAGCTTTCGGCCGTTCATCGGGCGGTACATGGCGATGGCCAAGCCCATGCGGCTGGCGCCGATCGGCCTGCGGGTCGAGGCCGAGTACGACGACGACCAGCGATGGGAACGGGTCCGGTTCGGCACCGATGGCAAACGGGTGCGCGCCGACTTCACCCTCCGCGGTCGACGCCTGCAGCGCGACTACACCAGCAACCACGAGATGACCGATCTGCTGTCCATGCTCTACCTCGCCCGTCAGGTCGACGTGCGGCCCGGACTTGCCGCGTGCCAGCATGTTTTCGGCGCCCGCCGGCTATGGCAGATGACCGCCCAAGTCGAAGGGACGGAGCGCGTCTCGACCCCCGCCGGGCGAATGGACGCGTGGAAGATTCGGGTGTCGTTCGACCGAATGCCGACCCCGGGCCTGAACAACAAGAAACGCCCCCACTACGACATGGATGTCTACCTTGCCAAAGACGCCACGCGAACCCCGCTGGCGTTCGTCGTCGAGTACGGCTCGATCACCGCCCGCGGAGATCTGAGGCGGTGGAGTCTCACCGGTCGCTCGCGGGAAGACGCGTGGGCCTTTTGACGAACACGAGGTGAACGACGGCGCCGACCCCGGCGCCGACCAAGGCCCCCGCCACTACGTCGCTCGGGTAATGAACGCCGAGCGCGACCCTCGACGCCGCGACCGCCGATGCCGGCGGCGCGAGCCACCACCATCCCCGCGGAACATTCGAGGCGGCGGTCACCAGGAACGCAAACGCGACCGTCGCGTGTCCAGACGGGAAGCTTTGCCCGCGGCCACAAGGGACCACGGCCACGAGGCCCGTGATCTGCCGGCAGGGCCGTTCACGCTCGAAGGTCGGTTTAAGAACGCGGGCGGTCAACGCGTCGCCGAGGATCATCGCCGCCATTACCGACAGCGCGATCCGGTATTTGCGTCGCCACACCAACCACGCCAAAACCGGCCCGCAGACGACAACGATCATCGCCGGCGACGACAGAAAGGCCATGGAGGCCGCGACCTCCGGATGGGCGGCCCACGCGTTCACCGCGCGCAAGACAACTTCGTCGACGCTCACCACCGCCACCTCCTTTCCCGATTGTAGGCGGGCCCGAAGGCGTCCGCAGCCGACTGGCTGTGCTCGCCGTTACATTTAATCCTCGGCTGTGTTACGTCCCTGCAACGCAGGGGCTCGGAATGGGTAGGCGCTTTGGGCGCTCCGCAGCCCCCGCAGGAGGAGCCAACCCATGTTCAGGCTAAGCCTGATCCGCTGGACGCAGCTCACAGCAGCGTCCATCGTGTTGAGCGCCGGGTGTGTCCCGGAGCTCGACCTCGAGTCGCCACCCGCTCTGCCGGGGACCGAAGGCGGCCCAGTTGAAGCACAATTCGACCCCACCAATCCAACGCCAGTACTGACCCGAATTCCGACCCCCACCATCTTCGCGCAGAATCCCGACGGGACGCTCAACGCGGACGCGGTGAGCCCCGCTGCCTGCGAGCGACCGACGCTCAGCCAATGCCTCGCGTTCGTTGAAGGCTGGCCGACCGACACGCCGATCACTCTGTTCTTCTCCGACCAGATCAATCTCGCCACGGTCGGCGAAGGCGTCGAGCTGTACGAGATCGGACCGATGGGCCAGCTCATCCCCGTCGCGCTCGACACCGCGGCGACGGTTCAAATTCCGCGTCCGGCCCCCGGGCCCGACATCACCGTCGACCCGAGCCGGAACCCCAACGCGTGCGAAGAGGAGTTCGGATACTCCGACGCGGACCTCATCGGTTACGACGTCATCGTGTTCCCGGACGCCGACGAGGATCCGTCCACGCCCACCAAGGACCTCAAACTCGCGAGTCAATACGTCCTGCTGGTCAAAAGCGATGCGCAAGGTGGCCTGCGCGACATGAACAACAATCCCATCCAGCCGTCCGGCCTCTTCTTCCTTCTCAACGACGACCTGGTCCCGGTGCAGGAAGACGGAAACATCACCTCGGCGCTGCTGCGAGGTCAGGTGCAGGGAACGGTTCTCGCCTCCGAGTTCAGCGGGCGGCTTCGCGAAGACCTGTCGGACACCGAGCTCGCGGCGCTCGACCAGGGGGTCATGAACCTCGGGCTACAGCTGCGCCCGCTCTACGACGCCTTCGAGGCCGTGGTGGGGCTGGCCCGCGCAAACATGGTGCTCGATGACCGACGGGAGCTCGTTTACGCCAACACGTGGACCACCGGCGGACCGGATCGGCCCACCGTGGTCTTCGACCTCCAGACCCCGCAGGTCCCGTTCCCGAACAGCGAGCTGCTGCTGACCCCCGCCAATCCCCGGCAGGACCTTCGGGTCACGCTGCCCGTGGAAGGCGGCCCCATCCCCGCCGACGTCGCGCGGGGTCTCAACAAGCTCGACGGGTTCTCGCTGCGGACGCCGGGGATCCGGATTCCCGGGGGCCCTACGATCCCCGCCAGCGGGCCGGTCATGCTCTTCGACACCGAAGCCCCGGTTGACGAGTCGACCCTCGACGACGCGGTGGTCATGTTCAAGCTCGACGGCCTTGGACAGCCCGATGGCGAGATTCCCGTGGTGGTCACTTCGAGCGGGACGAGCGTTCAGATCCAGCCCGTCCAGCCCCTCGAGCCGGCGACGACCTACGTCGTCGGGGTGACCAACGACCTCAAACAGGCGGACGGCGACGACTTCGCAGCCGCCGCGACGTTCGATATCCTCAAGACCCCCGCCCCCCTGATCACCGACGGCACGGTCCTGAGCGACATCGTCCCGCTGCTGCAGTGTCTCCCGCTGACCCAAGGCGGCGACTCGCTCGCGAACGTGGAGACGGTTGCGGCGACGGCCACCTCGCTCGAGCCCGTCCGCGCCCGATGGCAACCGACGTTTACCGCCCTGGAAGCGGCCGCGGTCCCCCGCACCAGCCTCCTCGCGGCGTGGAGCTACACCACCCAATCCATCGTCGGCGACATCGACGCGTTCCGGGCCGACCTGTTCGCCGGTGAGTTCGACGGTGCGGACGACCGCGTCGTGACGACCGGCATCGGCGCGACGGGAACCGCTTCGGTGGCCGAGCTCACCGGAATCATCGAGCAGGTGTGCCTGCCTCTGTGTCAGGCGGGCAGCCTCGGCATCGACCCCGCCGATTGCACCGATGCTGGCGGCGACCCGACCCCCACGCTCGCGAACAACCCGCTATGCACCTTGCTGTACGATCAGCTGGGCAGCGCCGAGCGATTCTTGATGCGATCCCATCAGGTGACCGCCGGCAATCCATTCGTCGACGGCACCTTCGATTTGACCCGCCTCGGCGCTCCCCTCGACGTCGACATTCCCGTGTGGCTGGTGACCCCGGTGATGGCCCCGCCGGCCAGCGGCTATCCGGTCGTCATCTTCCAGCACGGTCTCGGCCAGCAAAAGGAAGATGGTTTTCTCATCGCGAACACCCTCGCCAATGCCGGTTGGGCGACGATCATGATCGACCTGCCCTACCACGGAGAGCGGGTCTCGGATCTCGCAGCGCTGACCAACACTCCGCTGGGGCCGGTCGAGGTCCCCTGCCTCGAGCCGCCGATCGATCCGGAAGCGGTCACCTGCAACCTTGTGGCCGGCACGTGTTCGGACGGGTGCGACGGCGTCCCTGACGGGTCGAGCACCGGCTTCCTGAGCGCGAACGGGTCCGCCAACCGCGACAACACCCGACAAGGCGTGATGGATCTGCTCACGCTGATCTACACCCTCCAGCAGCAGACGGGACCGACGGGGGCGTGGCCGGATCTCGATCCGACGATGCTCAGCTTCATTGGTCAGAGCTACGGCGGCATCACCGGCGCCAACCTGATCGCGTACATCGACGGTGAGGAGCTCAACACCGCCGTTCTTAACGTCACCGGTGGCGACTCGACCGAGCTGTTCCTGAACTCCGTCCTGTCCGCGCCTCTGTACGCGCAGCTCAACGCCCTGGGCATTTGCGAGTACAACGTCGCCAACGATCCGACGTCCGGCTGTCAGCTGACCGAGGACTTCCTCAGCTTCCTCGCCCTCAATGACTGGGCCACCCAAGCCTCGGACCCGATCCAGACCGCGAGCGCCGCCGTATCTCGGTTCGGAACGGACGCCATCCTGATGCAGGTCTCGATCCCGGACATCATCGTGACCTCCTCGGCCAGCGAGGCCCTAGCCGAGCGCTACGATTTCTCGACGACGGAGGACCCGCAGTATCAAGGTTACGACTGCAGCGTCTCGCCGAGCAGCTTCGGAGGACACGGGTTCCTGCTCGCGCCGGTCTGCGGCGCGTGTCCGCAGGAGACCTTGTGCAACACCATTGGCGCCCAGATCCAGGCGGCAACGTTCGCGGCCAGCGACGGTCAAGTCATCTCCGCCCAGACACCCGAAACTCTCGGGGGATTGTCCTGCGACAACCCCTGCTTACCGGCACCTGAATGACCTGGAGGCGATCCATGCGAACCAGTAACATCGCAGTCACGACCGCTTCGGCCCTACTGGCCGCGGGCGTCCTCGCCTTCGGCCGGCCGGCGGTCGGCGCGGGCTATCAGATCAACGAGCACGGTGCGATCGGCACCGGCCGGTGCGGTGCGTTCATCGGAACGGCCAACCAGCCGTCCGCGATTTTCCACAACCCCGCCGGCCTCACTCGGACCGAGGGCACCCAGTTCATGGGCGGACTGAACCTCATCCTTCCCAGCGCGACCTACGTCGGCCGAGGGCGCCCCGTCGAGCCCACCCCGGAGGTCGTTCGCCAGAACACCGAGAGCTTCGTGGCGCCCGTGCCCTATGCTTTCGTCTCCCATGCCCTGTCCAAGAACGCGTTTGTGGGCCTGGGATTCTACAACCACTATGGCTTGACCACCCGTTGGGACAATCCAGACGAGTTCGTGGGCCGGACCTTGATTCAGGAACTGAGCCTGCGCACGTTCTATCTCACCCCGACGGTGGCCCTGAAGCTCACCGAGAG
Source organism: Myxococcota bacterium (assembly GCA_028289325.1). Classification (GTDB taxonomy): domain Bacteria; phylum Myxococcota; class Kuafuiibacteriia; order Kuafuiibacteriales; family Kuafuiibacteriaceae; genus JANQQN01. Next base: position 17,683 of record JANQQN010000074.1, read on the forward strand.
CGTGCGGGTCGCGGTCGGCGTGTCGCTGGTGCCGGCCACGGTCTCCCTGACCCGGGTCATCGGCGCCGAAGACAACGGCCAGGTTCTGTTCCCCTCCCGAGATGGCGGACCTGAGGGTTCGATCAACATCGAGGGCAGCGCGTTCGGCGTGGGCGCCACGGCCGGACTTCAGGCCGACCTGACCGAGAATCTTCGGCTGGGCTTCACGTTCCGCTCCGCCATCGATCTGTCCTTCGAGGGCGATGCGGACTTCACGCTTCCCGAAGACACGCCGGCATCGGTCGCCGCGAACTTCCCGGACCAGTCGATCGACGGTGACCTGACCCTCCCCCACACCTTCGGCCTCGGCCTGGGCTGGGTGGCTGCGGACTGGAACATCGAGCTCGCCGCCCAGCTGACCCTGTGGTCGGCGTTCGACGAGCTTCGATTCAACTTCGACACCGGGCGCCCCACCCCGACCTCGGTCGTCGATCGCGATTGGGAAGCGTCAGTGTTCTATCGACTGGGGGGCGAGTACCGCTTCGACCGGTTCAAGGTCCCGGCTGCGATCCGGTTCGGGTTCGGCTACGACGTTACTCCGATCCCTGACCGCACCGCGGACCCCACGCTGCCCAGCAACTCGCGAATCCTGGGCACCTTCGGCGCCGGGTACGACTTCGGCCTCATTCGGGCCGACTTCGCGTACATGATCTTGTTCGTCCTCGACCGCGAGATCACCCCGTCGGACGAGAACGTGACGTTCCCTCCCACGACCGACATGGACACCGTTCGTTACGAGGTCGGTCCGATCCACCTCATATCGCTGTCCGTGGGCGTCGCGCTGTAGCTATAGAGACGCCTGTCCCAGGTGTTCGATGATCGCCGCCCGAAGCTGAGCTTCGGTGATCTTCGCCTTATGGCGCCAGACGACCTCCCCCTCGGGTGAAACCAACACCGTCAGCGGAAGAGAACCGGTGAACTCGAAGCGGGGATCGACCTGAGTTTCCGTCGGCTCTGCAGGCAATCGAAACGCTGACCCCGCCGGCAGCTCGACCTTCCTCGCGAACGCTCGGGCGGTCTCGAGGCTCTCGTCTTCCTCCACCGCCACCACGGCAAACCGGCCTCCCCGCTTCTCGAAGTCTTTGCCCAGCCGAACCATGAAACCCTCGAGCTCTTCTTTGCACGGCGCGCACCACGTGGCCCAGAAGTTCAGCAGGGTCCACTTGCCGGGGGCGATCGCCGCCCGAGGTTGGTCCGCGAACAGCGAGGTCGTCTTCAGTCGAAGTCGGTTCCCGACGACCGCACGCGGTGCATCAACGTCGGTGGTCTTCGCGGCCTGCCGGGCCGAAGCCAAGAACCGCTCGAACTCGGCCGCGTTCTGGGAAGAACCGGGGAATGTGGCCACCACCTCGCCGTCCGCGCGCTCCACCGAATAGAACGGAAGGGCCACCGTCGAAAACCGCTGAAGTTGATCGTTTCTCGCCCACTCGTTCGATGGCGATCCATCGTCGGTGTACAGCTCGACGAGAACCATCGTCTGCAAATGGGCAGCCACGATCGCTTGGGGAAAGATGCTCTCCTCCATGAATCGGCAGTTGGTGCAGGTGTAGCCCGTGTAGTTGACGAACACGAGCTTGCCTTCCTCCGCCGCTTGGCGACGCGCCGTCGCGAGGTCATGAACCCACTTCAGACCATCGCGCGCGGCCACCGCGCCCCCGGTGGACGATGCGCTCGGGTACTTGGACGGAGGAAGCCACGCGGAAATCCAGCCCGGGAAGCTGCGGCCGCTGAACATGCCGGCGGCGAGGTACAGGGCGAGCGCGAACATCACCGTCGAGGCCAGCATCTGGGTGACCGATACCGCGCCATCGGAACTCGCCATCGATTTGTGGCCGATGGCCAGCTTTCCAAGAAGAAACAGGCCGCACAGAATGAACAGCGGGATCCACAGCGCCAACACCAGCTCCCGCGTCAGCAGCTCCCACTTCCAGACCAGGTCGGCATTGGAGAAGAACTTGGCCGCCGCCGCGAGCTCCAAGAAACCCAACGTCACCTGCGTCGCGGCCAGCCATCCGCCGTTGTTGCGCATCAAACGACGGGCGGCCTGCGGAAACATCGCCAGGATGAAGAACGGCAGGGCGAAGGCGACGCCGAACGCCAGCATGCCGACCGTCGGCCAGAACCACTCGCCCTTGGCCGCGGCCGCGACCACGCTGCCGACGAACGCAACGGTGCACGTGAAAAAGACGGTGGTCGCGGTGAGCGCCGCGATGCTGACCACGACGTAATCACCGATCCCGCTTTTGGCCACTCCGGAGAGTCGAGCCCCACCCCCGAACCGGTTTTCGAGGCTATTGATGGCCCGCAGGACCCCCTGCGGAACCTGAATCTCGAACAGGCCAAGAAGGTTGAGGCCGAAGAAGACCAGCACCCCGCCGAGGAATAGGTTGTACACGGGGTGCTGGGGGAACCGCTGGACCTCGATGGCCCCGAACAGGATGCTGACCACGACGCCGACCAGGGTGAACGCGGCCACCATCGTGCCCGCGTACACCGCGGCCAGACTCATCCCTCGGGTAAAACTCTCTTCCGAGTACTTCGAGAAGAAGGACAGGGTGAGGGGGATGGCCGGGAAAACGCACGGCGTGGCCAGCGCGCCGAGCCCGAACAGGAACGCCCAGAAGATGTACATCGCGATGCCGATGCGGTCGGCCTCCGCCACCAGCGCATCGGCAGCGATGGCGCCTCCGACCACCGGCCCCGGGGGCCCAGTTTTGGCGACGGTGAGAATGGTCCCCGGCAGGGCGGCGGGTGTCGCCCCCGTCGAGGACGCCCGGGCATCGACGCTGACGGTCAAGGGCACGCGGCCGTTGATGCACTGGCTGTCCGTACAGATCTGCGCCTTGACCATGATGTCGACGGGGAACGTTCCCGGCGCGGCATCGGGGGCCAGCTTCACGCCTCGGTACAGGTGCACCGGGCCCCCTTCGTAGATGGCCATATGGGGCCCGAAGGCCCGGTCGTCGCGATGGTGCGGCGGGTCACCAGACCACGGGCCGGTAAACACCAGCGGACCACCCTCGATCTGAATCCGCAGGGGGCTCGGACCAGGCCCCGGATCGAGGCTCCACAGGTGCCATCCCTCAGGGATCTCGAGCGACACGGCGAGGGTCGCCTGATCCCCCGGGCCGAGCTCACTCGGGTTTAGGGTCGCTTTCCCCTGTACGAAGGGCTCCTGCGCGGTCGCGGTCCCCGCTGCGCCCAGCCATAGGAGCGCCGCGACCAGACGGCTCGTAATGACCGAAGGGATGCCCCGTCGGAATCGGGAATCTACTCGCACCGCCGCCAACAATGGCCTCATGACCTCAACCTCGCAACCAAAGGATGCCTTCCGGGCCAGACCGGGGCCTGCCCTGTAAAAGTGTACCGAACCCTACGGGCGACGATTCCTGACGATACAATGGCCCTATAGACGTCCTTGTCCGGCCGTCGGGGGCGCCCTGGCTCGACTCTCGTCCCGGCCCATGGAACACCTGACCGGTGATCTCGACGGTGGAGAAGGTGTTGTTCCTGAAGTCGATAGATCTGTTTCGAGAGATTCCCGGAGAGGACCTCGCCCGGGTGGCGCAGATCGCCGAGGAGGTGGATTTCGAGCCGAGAGAGACGGTCATGACCGAGGGCGAGATCGGGGACTCGATGTACCTGATCGTCGATGGTCGGGTTCAGGTCTCGAAGACCGGCCGGGTGATCGCCGAGCTCGGTGAGGGCGAATGCGTGGGAGAGATGGCCATCCTGGACTCCGAACCCCGGAGCGCAACCGTACGCGCCCTCGGCGCCATGCGGGCCCTGAAGCTGGAACGGGAAGACCTTTACGACCTGATGAGCGAGAAGATGCATATCACCCACGGCATCATCAAAGTTCTCACCCGCCGCCTCCGCCAAACCCTATCTTCAACGGCATGAGCCCTCCCCTCCAAGCGCAGCCGAGGTGCCGGACAACGATCGTTAGATCCGTGACACCTGCACCCTACCCTCGCCGTTCGAGCGAAGCTTAAACGTCAATTCCTTTGATGGTCGGGCCGGCCTTGGTTGTGCAAACCTATTCGCGGTGATGGGACATCCTCGCGGACGACCGCTCCTGGGGCGCAGTTTGCTCGCCTCGCTGCTGGTGCTCGCCGGATGCAACGCCGAGACCCAGCTGGGGCGAGGGACGGGGCGACTGAGGGTCGAGCGCACCGAGGTCGACTTCGGACGGGTGTTCGTGGGCCTCGCGCCTATCGAAGCCACCACGATCCGCAACCTGGGTGTCGCGCCGCTGCAGGTCGAGCTTCAGCTCGTCGGCGAAACGGAAGGCTATGCCTTTGGTCCCCCCGATGCGGTCTTGGGTCCCGGAGGGTCGCTCGACGTGCAGGTTCTCTTTCGACCTCGTCGGGCCGGCCTTCGCGATGCGGTCTTGCGGGTGGTGAGCGACGCGCCGGGCGCCTCGACGGCGACCATCGCGCTGAGCGCAATGGGGGTCGACGTCCCGGACTGCGAAGACGGCAACGGCTGCACCGTCGACACGTTCAATATCGAGACCGAACGCTGCGTCCACACGGCGGAGTCGCTTCCGTGCAACGATTTCAGCGTCTGCACGGCATCGGACACCTGCGTCGAAGGGATCTGCCGGGGCAGCAATGTCGATTGCGACGACGGAGACAGCTGCACCGACGATGCGTGTGACCCCGAAGCCGGCTGCGTCCACATCCCCACCGGCCGGTGCGACGACGGTAACCCGTGCACGCGCGACATCTGCGACCCCGACGGCGGCTGCCGTCATGAACAGCTCAGCGACGGCTTCCCCTGCGACGACGCCGAGCAGTGCACGAGCATCGACGTCTGCTTTCGCGGCGTGTGTCGAGGCGTCGACATTCCCGAAGGCACCCCCTGCGACGACGGCGACCCCTGCTCGCTCGCCGAGCGCTGCATCAGCGGGGAGTGCCAAGATCCCAGCTACACGCCCCCCAACGTGGGCGAAGTCGCGTTTACCGCCACCGTGGCCGCAGTGGGGCCTGGCGCGGCCGAAAACGTGATCGTCGACCGCAACGACACCGCGTACTTCGGCACCGCGACGGGCATCGCCGCCGTCGACCAGTGCGGCGAGATGCTGTGGACCAACGACGAGGTCGGTACCCCCGCGTTTTGGGCCGCGGTCAGTCTCCCCGGCATCCTCACCGTCCCCGTCGAGGGTCGCCTGTTCGACATCGACAGTCGGGACGGCTCGGTGATCCGGAGCCTCGACGTGGACACCGCCCTCCCCGTGGTCACCGCGAGCACGGCCACGGTCACCACGCGCATCCTCGACGTCGCCGTGCGTAACTCGGGCGCCCTCGTCGCGTCCGCGGTCCGCACGGTGACCACCACCGCGGCCACCGCCACCGCGGGTTACTTGATCGAGGTCGATGCGCTGCACACGACGGCGATGAGGATGCGGGACCTCGGTCCTCAACACGCGTCTCGAGTCGCCCTCGACCTCGACGAGTCGGTGGTGGCCATCCTCCGCGACGGGGCGCCCACCGCCACTCGAACCGCAACCGTCAGCCGCGGCGAGCGGGTCGTTCGGCTCGGCATCGAAGGCGTGGCCGACGGAACGTGGTCATCGTTCGAAGTGGCCACCCTCCGCAGCGACCTCGCCCTCGGTGAAGAAGGGGAGGTCCTGTGGGCCGCGGGCTTCACCCGCATCGATCGGCGAGGCCAACCGACCCCGTTCATTGCCCCGCCCAACGACCCACAGCTGATCCGATCCGGGTCCCCGGTCACCGGGCGTGACGTGATGTACGTGGTGATTCGACGGCCGCCAGAAACCAACGACCGACTGGTGGCCCTCACCTCGACCGACGGGCCCACCCGGTTCGACCTCGAGCTCCCGGGGCCGACCATCCAACACAGCCCCGCCGTCGACGCGGCAGGCCGAGTTTACGTCGTGACCGCGGATGCCACCCTGGTCATCGTCTCCCCCGCCGGCGACGTATTGGTGCAGGCCGCCCTCCCCCTCGACGCCACCCCGCTCGAAGGCGTCGCGCTCACGCTGACCACTCGCGGCAACCTCCTCATCGCGGCCGGTGATCGGCTCCTGGCCGTCAAAGGGCTCGACGGTCTCGCCAACTCCTCGTGGCCCAGACATCGCCGCGACAACCTCTCCACTAGCCACAGGTAACCCAGATGCAGGTAAAGTTGCTCAACCGTCTTTGGACCTTCTTCGGCGTCGCGGTGGTGCTGGCCGCGGGCGGCTGCTCCGAGTCGACCGGACTCGGCCAGCTGTCTGCATCGGTCGAGGTCAGCCCCGATCCGCTGACCCTGGCCACCGTCCCCATCACCGTCCGCTCCCAAGGGCAGCTCGAAGTCCGAAACACCGGCGCCGCTCAGCTCAGTCTCGCCAACGCGCGCATCGAGGGCGGAGGCGCCGTGTTCACCCTCGGCGAGGTCCCGGCGTTCGTGGCCCCCAATCAGGCGGTGACGGTCACCGTCACCGGTCGCGCGCAGACCGTGGGCGCGTACTCGGCGGTTGTCGTCCTCGGCACCAGCGCGCGAAACAGCGAAGAAGTCCGAGTCGACGTTTCGTTTCAAGCGACCGAGATCCCCGACTGCGAGGACGGCAACACCTGCACCGCCAACACCTTCGACGCCGAGACCAATCGCTGTGTGCAGACCTTCGCCGACGGCATCGCCTGCGAGTCCAAAGATCGATGCATCATCAACGCCGTCTGCCAACAGGGCGTGTGTCTCGGCGAGCAGAAGCGGTGCGACGACGGCAATCCCTGCACCCGCGACGTGTGCCGCCAGACCGACGGGGAGTGCCTGGCCGTCGTCCCCGAGGACGCGTGTAACGACGACAACCCGTGCACCGACGACAGCTGCACGGCCGGAGGCTGCGTCAACGAACCGAAGATCAACGGCGCGCTGTGCGACGACGGCGACTCGTGCACCGACGTCGACACCTGTTTCGGCGGGGAGTGCACGGGCATCAGCGAAGCCGACGGGACGGTGTGCAGCGACGGTAACTCCTGCACGATCAACGATCGGTGTTCGGCTGGCGTATGCACCGGAGATTCGATCGTGGAGCCGGCCGCGGAGGGCGAAGTCTTGTTCAGCTACCCGCTGCCGCTGTTCGCCGAGCGCTCGTTCCTACACCGACGCCACGTCAGCATGACCGACGACGGGGTCTTCTACGGCCTCGACCACCGCAATCTTCCCAACGATGAAAACGGGGTTCCGCAGGGCCTCGAACACATCGTGTTCGCGTTCGAGCAATGCGGCACCCACGTCAACGGCTTCAAGTATCAGCCTCCGGATCCGTTCGTGTCGGTGATCGCGGTTCGTCGGAGCCTGCAGATCGGCCAGGGTGAGGTCCGGATGGTGGTGGGCATCCGGCAGTTGTTCGACAACGGATTCGAGCCGCAGACCACGGCTTACGTGCTGCCTCCTTTCGACCGAGTCGAGCCCGACGAGCCGGTGCTCCCCATCCGTCCTCCCAGTATCCGCGGGACCGGCGGGGAAACGGGGCGCTCACTGCTGCCGGACGGATCTCAGATCTGGGGAACCGTCGTCCCCCTGAACTTCGCGCCGTTCGAGGACGTCAATGACGCGCGCCAAAACTTAGTGATCGTGCGAGGCGACCGAAACGGCAGTCCGCTGTGGCGCCACGAGCGAAGCTCGGAGTTTTGGTCGGAGTTCCTCGGTGTCGCCGGCCCTCGGGTGTTGTTTTGGTCCGAGGGGCGCTTCGGTGCCCTCGACTTCAACACCGGGGCCCAGGTCTGGAGTCAGCAGACCGCGTTCATCACCTCGGAAATCGCGCTGTCGACCCAACTCAATCTCGGCGTGGCCCGCGCGTCCAGCCAGATCCTCGCCGTCGAGATCCTGAACGGAACCCAAGTCTTTACCTACCCCTCGCCCGCCGACGCGCTGTACGTCCCGCGGACCGACCCGATCATCTCGGCGGACGGGCGGATCCTGTTCATGATGGAGCGGCGGGTCATCGCCCAGGTCGATGGCGAAAACACGATCGTGCCCACCGTGTTGACCTGGGTCGAGCTCGATACCGACGGGCAGCTGATCAGCGAGACCGAGCTGCCCTACGCGTTCCCCGGCGATGTGACGCAGACCCTCGCCGACGATCGCTTCGACGACCCGTATCCGACCGTCGCCGACGACGGCATCACCTACGTCGGCTTCGGCGACAGCTTCTGGGCCCTCGAGCCGGGGGGCCGCATCCGCTGGACGCTGACGTCCACCAACCCCGCCGCGTTCACGGCGACCGTACCGTTGCTCCGCGACGATGGCGTACTGCTGATGAGCCGCGGGAGCCGAGAGATCATCGGCGTGAGGACCAACGGCGGTCAGATGAGCGAGGCGGGCTGGGCGAGCTACCGCCACGACAACAATCGGACCAACTTCACCCCGTAGCGGTCTCCGCGTACACGGCAAAAGCCGCGCCTTGGGGATCCATACACTGGGCGATGCGGCCGCCTTCGATATCGATCGGACCGTTCAACACCCGCCCCCCGGTCGCCTGAATCGCGGCCACCGCAGCATCCGCGTCGCGCACGGTCACGTAATACAACCAGTGCACGGGCGCGTTCATCTTCGCCGCGAAACTCCACATCCCGCCCTTCGTGGCCGAGCTCGCGTCTTCGAACATCAGGTACGTTCCGACCGGCGGCATCTCCATCGCCCCTCGCCGCTGCCATCCCAGCAGGTTCGAGTAGAAGTCCCAGGCGGCTTCGTGGTCGGTAGTGTTAAGCTCGGCCCACGAGAACGTGCCTTCCCCTTCGGTGACCGCGGTCAGCTCTTCGGTCGGCGCGAAGAGCGTGAAAGGGCCGCCCTGAGGATCCGCGACCATCGCGAATCGGCCGACGGAAGGAATATCGGTGCCTGGCCGGTGGATCCGGCCGCCCAACGACTCCACCTTGGCCGCCATCGCGTCGACGTCATCGACGTGGACGTGGGCGATCCAGTGCGGTGGCGCGCCGGCCGCCGCCACTTCGCCAGGAAGGGGCAACACCCCGCCGATCGGCTGCCCCGCCGCCTTGATGACGGTGTACGGGGGGGACCCGTCGGTGGGCCGATCGATCTGATCGCTCGTCCAGCCCGTGATCGGCGCGTAGAACGCCAGCGCCGCCTCCGGGTCGGTGGTCATGAGGTCGTACCAAATGATCTGTCCGCGCATGCGCGCAGCCTACGCCAGTTCCGGTGCCCTTGCCTCCCCGCGCGCTGCTCAGCGTTCGGCCTCGAGCGTGTCCAGCAGCGCGGCCGCGGCGTCTTCGTCGCCCGCCTGAAGCAGGGCATGAATCCGGGTGACGTTTGACCAGATCTCGGCCGGGACCGGCTCCCCGCGTTCGACGCGGCGCACGAGGCGGGTCTGGACCTGGAACAAACGCTCCTCGAGCGGGTCGCGAAACCGAACGACGGCGACGCTCGGTTGCCGAAACGATACGAGCAAAGCGCCCATGATCATGCCCAAGACCACGGCCACCGCGAGCAATGCGCCGAGGAGCAGCGGGCTGCGCAGCGGGGCCAACCAGGCTTCGAGCCTCGACGCTCGGGCAATGAAGCCCGGCCGGGAACCGCCCGCCCCCACCGACGCTGGTCCATCGACCGCCCCGGGACCGTGGCCGAATACACCGCGCCGGATCTCGGCGCCGCTGCCGGCCCGCATCGGACGCCCGATGGCGTCGACGACGGGCGCCACGACCACCGAATCGGCATCCCGAGGACGGTTTCGTCGGCGCGGAGGCGGCTGGGGGTCGAGGTGGCCCCCGCCTTCGTGGTCCCCACGCGCTCTCGGCGCCCCCGTCTCCGAGAGCGCGGTCGGCCAGTCGTCTTCGGCACCATTGATCGGAAAGCCGGTGTCGGTGTCGGGCCCGGCGTCACCACAGATCTCGTCGGTCGAGGAGTCCCCCCGAACCCCGAATCCGACCTGTACCGGCACCGCGCGGGTAGGCATGCCGTCGAGCACACTGGGCTCGAGATCCGCCACCGCGGCGGGCTCCGTCGTCTCGAAGGGCACCGCTTCCCCCAGGCTTCGAACGCGTGGCGCCGGCTGGGCGTCGGTATCGTCGAGCCCGCCGGCGGCGAGATCCGCGCTGGTCACCGCCCCCAGGCCGCCGCTCTCGGGGCTCGGGGCCCGAAACAGGGAGCCCGAGCGTGGCCGAGCAGCGAGGACGACCGTCCCCTCGCTGGGCGGGTGAAGGTCTTCGGAGGTGATGGCGATGAGCCGTTCCTGCTCTTCGAGCTCGCGCGCTTTATCAACGGCGAACAACTCGCCCAACCACTGCCCCACCGCCGCCCGGGCCACGAGCAGACCGTCGGCTTCGGCCTCGAGTTTGAGCTGACCGGCCAGACTTCGGGCGTCCGAGGGCCGCTGACCCGGGCTCTTCGCCAGCAGACGATGGACGAAACTCACGAGCCAGGGGCTGAGGTCGGGCCGAAGTTCGGCCAGGGAGCGGGGCTCGTCGGACAGAACCTGGCGGAGGATGTCGGCGGTGGACCCTTGATGAGGCGCCACCCCGGTCAAGAACCGATACATGATCGCCCCCAGGCCATACAGGTCGGAGGCCACCGTCGCGGTTTCCCCGCGGATGACCTCGGGGGCGAGATAGTTGGGGGTGCCGAGGATCTCGCCGTGCTGGGTGAGATTGGCCCCACCCGTGAGCAGGGATTTGGCGAGCCCGAAATCGGCCAGCGTGCAGAGACCTTCGTAGCTGACGAGGACGTTGCCGGGCGTGATGTCGCGGTGGACGAGGGCAAGGGGGGTACCGTCGAGGTCGCGAGCGCCGTGCACGTAAGCGAGGCCGATCAAGATATCGAGCATCAGCCGGATGGCCACCGCGGCCGGACCGCCCTGCCCTCGTTCCCGCAGGCGGTCCGCGATGATGCCCGTATCCTTGCCCAGGACCAGCTCAGAGGCGACGTACAGCTGACCGTCGACCGAGCCGACGTCAAGGGTCCCCACCACGTTCGGATGCGCCAAGCGAACCGCGAGCTCCGATTCGTGCTGAAATCGCTCCGCGAAGGTCGCGACCTGGGCCAAGTCGGGTCGCAGCCGCTTCACGGCGGCGATCGGGTGAGCCTTCCAAGGGGTCCGAGCGATGAAGACTTCGCCCATCCCGCCCCGGCCCAGGGTCCGGACGATCAGAAACGGCCCAAACTGCTGGAACCTGCGGCCCACGTCGGCGTGGAGCATAGCACCATCGCCGCGGCGATCCTCGGCACGGTCATCAGCCCGACTCCCTGCGGCCCACTCACGCCACGTCGCCCAACGAGACGACTACCCGCGCCGAATCAAGCCGGGGTCGGTGCGGTGGCCACCGGCTAGATGCGCTCGGCACGAATCCCGATCCGCTTCGCGGCTCGGCGATTCGTGCCCGCGCATCCAGCCATATCGACCTCTTGATCGCTTCGCTTACGCTCCGCTCGCGTACGCGGCG
>JANQQN010000075.1 GCA_028289325.1 Myxococcota bacterium
TCGTCCCGAAGGGGCGGCGCCGGCCCGCGCTGAGCGCGGCGGGTCGGAGCCGCCGCCGCCGTACAGGGCGCGCCGTCCGGCCGCCGGGGCCCCGCCGGCCGGCGACCGTGCCGGCGACGGTGAGCGTCGTGGACCGGACACGGCCCGCGGTCGTGGGCCTTCCGAGGCGGACCGGCCGACGCCCGAGCGCCCGAGCGCGCCTCAGACGCGTCGGAGCGCTCATCCTCAGCGCCCGTGGGAGGCCTACCTGCCCGGCGACCGCCCGGCGGGGTCGCCGCCGCCCGCCGAAGGCATCGAGTCCGACCTCGACGACAGACTGGAGGCGGCGGAGACGTTGGACGTCGTTCGGGAGATCCTCGGCCCTTGCGTGCGATGCAAACTGCATCGGCTCGGCCGCAAGAAGATCGTCTTCGGGGTCGGGCCGGCCACGGCGGACGTGATGTTCGTCGGCGAGGGGCCCGGCGGCGACGAGGATCGGATCGGTGAGCCGTTCGTCGGGGCGGCCGGCCAGCTGCTGACCCGGATCATCGAGGCGGGGATGGGGATGAAGCGGGCCGAGGTGTACATCGCGAACATCGTGAAGTGTCGGCCGCCGCGAAATCGAAACCCCGAGCCCGACGAGGTCGAGGCGTGCGAGCGGTTCCTCAAGGCCCAGATCCGGGTCATTCGACCCAAAGTGCTGGTCGCGCTCGGCAAGTACGCGGCGCAGACCCTCCTGCGGGACACGACGCCGATCACCCGCCTGCGAGGGCGGTGGCGCGAGTACGAGGGCATCGCGCTGATGCCGACGTTCCACCCTGCTTACCTCTTGCGTAACCCCGCCGAGAAACGGCCGGTGTGGGAAGACATCCAAGAGGTTCTCAAATTTCTCGGGCGACCGCTGCCCCGGCGAGGCTGAGAGATGATCGAATCGAAGATCGGGGTTCGGGCGGCGGTGGTCGCCGTTGTTGCGGGTTCGATCCTGATGGGGGCTTCGTCGGCCGCGAGGGCTCAGGTGCCCCTGCCGATTCCCGGCCTCAAGCCGCCGGATCCTCCCCGGCCCCCGAAGCGCGGTGCGACGCCGGCCAGTCGTCCCGACGACGAAGGATCGAAGACCGCCAAGCGAAGCTACCCGAAGCCCGCGCCCATCGAATGGCCGTCGGGACCCAGTCGCGACCTGTCGGGGACGGTACGCGTCGTCACCTTCGACGGCATCGTCAACGTAGGGCTAGGGGAACATGTGATCGACGCCATCGGGACGGCCACTCGCGAAGGCGATCAGCTGGTTCTCATCGAACTCGATACGCCGGGGGGCCTGGTTTCGATGACCGAGCGGATCGTTCAGGCCATGCTCGGGTCCCGAGTGCCGATCGTCGTCCACGTTACGCCCAGCGGCGCCCGCGCGGCGAGCGCCGGCACCCTGATCACGATGGCCGCCCACGTCGCGGCGATGGCGCCGGCAACGCGGATCGGGGCCGCCCATCCGGTGTTCGGAATGCAGGACCCAGAGGAGGTCGCGGGCAAGCACATGGCGGCGAAGGTCGAGAACGATCTCGTCGCCCTCGCGGTGGGGATCGCCGAGACCCGTCATCGCAACCAGGCGTGGGCTGAAGATGCCGTACGGCGTTCGGTCTCCGCCACCGCCGAGGAGGCGGCTCGTTTGGCGGTCGTCGACCTGGTGGTGAAGGATCGACCCGCGCTGTTCGCCGCCTTGGAGGGGCGGCCTGTCCTGTTGAATGGAGAGAAGGTCATTCTCCACCCCCAGTCGGCGTCGATCGTCGTCCATCCGCAGTCGTTGAGGCAGCGGCTGCTGAACTTGATCGCGACGCCGGGAGTCGCGTCGTTGCTGTTGGTCCTCGGGTTCATCGGCGTGATGGTCGAGGTCTATCAGCCCGGCATGGTCGCGCCCGGGGTCATGGGCGTGCTGTGCTTGGTGTGTGCGTACATGGCGACGGAGCAACTGCCGATAGACGTCGGGGCCGGGCTGCTTCTGCTCGCCGGGCTCGGGTTGTTGGTCGCTGAGCTGTACACCCCGACTTTCGGCGCGCTCGGATTCTTGGGTCTGCTCGGCGTGGCGTTCGGCATGACCCTCCTCGTCGACCCCAGCGATACCGACTTCGCCATCGATCCCAGCATTCGACTCACGATGTGGGACGTGTTGCCGATCGCGGCGCTGTTGGGCGGATTCGTCGCCTACCTGTCGTATTTCTTGGCGACGACCCAGCGGGCTCGATCCGTCACCGGGCTCGAAGGGATGATCGGCGCTCGGGGACGGGTCCTGAAGCCCGTGGACGGGTCGGGCGGACAGGTATTCGTCGCCGGCGAGTACTGGCGAGCGACCTCCGTCGAACCTCTCGACGTCGATACGCCGGTACGCGTGGTGCGGGTCGACAGTCTCTGCCTCGAGGTGCGGCGGGAGGTCGAGGACGGATCAAGCGAGGAACACCAGCGCCAAAATCGCGGCCGGCCATAGGTAATACGCGAAGCGATACAGGCCGCCTCGATTCACCAAGGCCACCAACATCCACAGCGCGGCGTAACCGACGACCATCGCGGTCAAGAAGCCGATGGCCAAAGCCCCCCAGCCTTCCTGCGGCATGGTGACGCCGTCTTTGGTCACCAGGACTACGGCGCCCAAAATGGCGGGGATCGACAGCAGGAACGAGAATCGCGCCGCTTCGTTGCGAGCAACGCCCAGCAGCAGGGCGACCGCGATCGTGGTTCCCGACCGAGAAATGCCCGGGGTGATCGCACAGCCCTGCGCGATGCCGATCAGGATGGCCATACCCAAAGACAGCCGTTGGGGGGGATCGCCTCGCTCGAACACTCGGGTGCTCATGAGCAGGAATCCAGTGAAGATGAGCGCAGCGCAAACGGGGACAGGATCGTGAAAGAGTGACTCGAAAGTATCCTTGAGAAGGATGCCGATGAGCGCGGTGGGAATCGTGCCCACGACCACCAACAGCGCCAGCCATCGGTTGTCGTCGCCGGTAAGCCACGCTTTCACTCCGTGTGACCGAAGCTGGTCGAAGTCTCGAAAGAGGGCGCCGACGATCTGACGAAGATCCAGTCGATAGAAGTACAGGACAGGAAGGAGGGTACCGACGTGCAATACGAGATCGAAGGCCACCGCCTCCTTGAGGAACAAGAACTGTTCCCCGAGCCAGATCTGCGCGAGCACCAAGTGTCCGGAGGAGGACACGGGCAAGAACTCCGTGAGCCCCTGCACCACGCCCAAGATCAATGCCTGAAGCCAACCGCTCACGCGGGCATCCATGGCCTTTTCGGCGCTGGTCAGCAAGACCGAATAGAACGAAGCGCCGTCGGCAGTGCGGTACAGGCGTGATCGACGACCCTCACCGCGTCTCGGCGGTCGGGCCGGGCGCTGATCTCCTCGGTCCGTGGGTGACGACCCAACGCCCGCGTCGTCGCGCGACGGTGGCCGGCCGGCCCCCGCCGAGGGGCGCACGCACGTCGTTTGGTCCGTCGCTTAAAGAGAGCTCTTGAAGTTCGGCGCGGGCTTGAAGGCCACGGTCTTGGACGCGCTGATAGGGATTTCGTCGCCGGTCCGTGGATTGCGGCCGACGCGAGGGGCTCGCTTGCGCAGCGTAAACGTACCGAAGCCGGGATAGGAGAACCGCTTCTCTTTCTTCACCGACTTTTGAATCTGCTCGAAGACTTCATCCACGATTTCGCCCAGGGCCTTTTTCGACAGGTTCTTCCCAGACCCTTTTTGCAGCTTCTCGATGAGTTCGGCTTTGGTCATCCGCTTCGCCCTTCCTCAAATCTCCGGCGCGTGACCGAATCGGCAAGCTAGGCGCAGGCTCGACCGCTGTCAACGCTAAGCTGCGTCGTCGTCGGGGCTCTCGACGGGCTCCGGGTAGTCGGCGACGTCGCCGGTATAGGTACGCAACGTCGTCGTATGCGCGGTTCGCCCGACCACCCAATCAGGAACCAGGGTAACTTTACCCAACCCGCCGGGAACGTCGACGCAAAGCTGGGGCACGGCCAGGCCGCTCATGTGGCCGCGAAGACCGTCAATGATGTCCAGGCCGCGCGCGATCGGGGTCCGAAAGTGCTCGATACCTTCCGCCAGGTCGCACTGATGGATGTAGTACGGCGTCACGCGATTGTGGACGAGCGATCGGTTGAGACGGCGGAAGGTCTCGACATCATCATTGATCCCCCGCAGCAACACGGACTGGTTGTAGACGACGACCCCCGCATCGACCAGGCGGCCACACGCATCGGCGGCCTCTCGCGTGACTTCGTGAGGGTGGTTGAAGTGGGTCATGACGTAGACCGGCCCGTAGCGCCGGATGATGTCCACGAGCGCGGGGGTGACCCGCATCGGACACGTCACGGGCATTCGCGTGGCGATGCGAATGATGTCGAGGTGGTCGATCGATCGGAGCGCTGCGAGAACGGCGTCGATCTGATGGTCGCCCATCATCAGCGCGTCGCCCCCGGAGATGATCGCCTCCTTCACTTCAGGGTGGGCTCGAATATACTCGAAAGCTTCCGACAGCAGCGCGCGCGGGGTCTGCTGTTCGGCGTGTCCGACGATGCGGCGGCGAGTGCAGAACCGGCAGTACACTGGGCAGCGATCGGTGGCGAACAGGAGCACGCGGTCCGGATACCGGTGGATCAGGTTGGGTACGACCTCTCTCGGCATTTCGCCCAAGGGGTCTTGTCGCTGTCCGATGTGGACGGTGGCTTCCGCCACCGAAGGAACGATCTGCCGTCTAATCGGGCACTCGGGGTCGGCGCGGTTCGCGAGCAGCGCGTAATACGGGGTGCAGCCAAACCGAAAGAGGGGTTGGGTGGCGCGAAAGCCGTCCCGCTCGCGGTCGGTGAGGTCGAGCACTTGGTTCAGGGCGTCGATGTCGGTGATCCGATTCTTGAGCTGCCACGACCAACGCCCAAAATCCTCGTCGCTGATGTCCGCGTAGGGGGTGTCGGCGCGGGCGCAGCCGGGATACCGCGCGCGCATCACGCCGGATCGGTTCCCGGTTCCGCCGTCGTCGCGGCCGTCGACTCGGACGGCGCGCTCAGTTTGACCTGGGGCAGGCCGAGGGCATTCTGCATTCCCTGGAGGAGATCGATGGGGATCGGGAACAAGGTGGTGGAGTTGTTCTCCACTGCGATCTCTTGCAGCGTCTGCAGATAACGAAGGGTCATGGCCCCCGGGGCGGTGCCGATGGTCTGGGCGGCCTCCGCGAGCTTCGCAGACGCCTGCTGCTCGCCTTCGGCGGCGATCACCTTGGCCCGCCGATACCGCTCGGCTTCCGCTTGTCGGGCCATCGCCCTTTGCATTTCCGTAGGAAGGTCGACGTGTTTCAGCTCGACCGAGGTGACTTTGACCCCCCACGGATCCGTATGGCGGTCGATGACCTCCTGCAGCTGCTGGTTGATGCGGTCGCGAGCGGACAGCAGATCGTCGAGCTCGACCTGGCCCAGGATCGCGCGCAGGGTGGTCTGCGCGTATTGGCTGGTCGCGAACAGGTAGTTCTCCACGTTCAGGATCGCTTTGTCAGGATTGACGACGCGAAAGTAGATCACCGCGTTGACCTTCACCGAAACGTTGTCCCGGGTGATGACGTCTTGGGGAGGAACGTCGCGGGCGACCACGCGCAGGTCGACTTTGTACATCCGATCGATGCCCGGAATGATGAACACCAAACCCGGGCCCTTCGGATTCTTCGTGTAGGTACCGAGGCGGAGAACGACCCCGCGCTCAAACTCCCGAATGACGCGGATGCCGCTGGCGATGAACAGCAGCAGAACACCGAGGGCGACGCCGATTGCGATGGGACTCACGGTTCCCATGCGTTCAGCGAACGCCGAGCGTAGTCAAGTCGAGACGCGCTCAGAGGCCGTCGTCAGGCAGCAGAGGCGAAGGATCCCCGACCGAGGTCACCCACAGCTGATGGACGGCGCGGGTCGCTGCGATGTGCAGCAGGTGGCGGGCTTCCTTCTGAGTGGGGAAAGAGTTGGCGTTGATCTCGGCCAGGACCACGTAGTCGTACTCCAATCCCTTGATCTGGGTGACGTCGACCACGTCGATGCCCGGCTGGAAGCTGAAGTTCTTCCCGTACACTCGGCGCAGCGCCGGCACCTCGGACTTCTTGAGGCCCTGGTAATACATCTCTGCCTGGGCGGCGTAGCGCGTCACGACGGCGACATTGGCCTTTCGCTCACGAAGGACCAACGACCGCAGTGCTTCCCCCAGAAATGCGATGCCCTCGCCGGTGGAGCCGAAGCGGAACTGCTCCACGGCGGCCCCCGTCCGAGGCACGATCGGGGTCTCGGGATCGGCCAGTGGCCCGAGCACGTGGCGAGCAAACATGACGATCTCCCGGGTCGATCGATAGCTGATGCGCAGCTGGTCGATCTTGACCCCTTCGACCCCCACGTTTCGAAGCATGGTCTCCCAGTCCTCGAAGCCGTTGTCGAAAATCAGCTTCTGGGCCGTATCTCCGGCCAGGGTCATGCTCTCCCGCTTCGACAGCGCGCCTTTGAGCACCGCCACGTCGGTCGCCGACAGATCCTGAGCCTCGTCGACGATCACGTGTTCATAGGTCACGGTCCGGCTGCTGCCGGTGATCGGCAGCCCGCCGTAACGAAGCTGGGTCAGCTTCAGCAGCAGCGCATCGTCGTGCTCGTCGAGCTTGCCGTGGGGGGCATCTTCGTCGAGGCGGCGCCCGTCGACCCCGTGGTTAAACGACGGCCCTTCGTCTTCCTCGGATGACTCTTCATCGCCTGCTTTGGCCCGTTCGCTTCGGGAACTGTCCGTGGCCTCATCGTCGTCGACCGCCTCTTCGGCCTGGAGTCCGACCCACCGCACGAGCTCGTCGACGTCTTCCGGCGCCACCGGTCCCCAGCCCTTCTCGTCGAGGGCGGCGGTGATCAGCTCGCGGTCGGTCAGGAAGTCGGCCCACGCGCTGTACACGTCTTGGCCGGCGGCCTTCGCTCGACGCAGAACACCGTGCAGCGTCGACCGGGCTCGGGCCGACAGATCGAGCTTGGCACTGCCCGCGCCGTCGATCCACTTGCCCATCTCCCGGATGCGAGGCAAAAGCGCGAGCCGTCGAAGGCTCTTCCACTTGGTCCTCGCCGCCTGGGCGGCCGCGCCTTTCAGCTTTCCCGCCAGGTCCGACTCGATGCCATCGGCCTCGATGGCCACCCCTCGCTCCATCAACGACAGAATCGCGGGATGTTTCTTGAGCCGCGCGACCGACGGCGGAACGTCGGTGGTGTACTTGCGCTTGATCTCCGGCAGTACCTTTTGCCGGGTTCGCTGCATCCAGCCGTCGAGGGTGATGACCTGGGTGCCCTTGACGTCCAGCGACGGCAGCACGCGGGCGATGTACTCGGTCAGCGGCTCGCTCTTCACCACCACGACCATCTTCTTCGGAGAGAAGACGTTCGGATTGTTGAAGTGGAGATACGCCGCGCGGTGAAGGGCGACGGTGGTTTTGCCGGACCCCGCACCGCCCTGAAGGATCACGATACCGCTGTCGGGCTGGGTGATGAGATCGAACTGTTTGGCGTCGATCAGCGCGGTGATCTCCCGAAGGTGTTTGTCTTCTCGCAGCGACTCGTCGCCGACCACGCCCAGCTTGCCCGGCTTGAAGGTCATCGGGGCGTCGGTGTCCGACGGAGGACGGGCCGCGACCCCCGCGCCGCCGGCCAAGACCGGACCGGCCTCGAGGGGGATGTACAGCCAGTCGCCTTTGCTGTTCTTGCGCACGGAGCCGTTCGACCATTTGACCGACCGCAGCTCGCCGTTGACGATGCTGACGGTTCGGCGGGCCACCACGATGCCGCTCGCGAGCCGACCCCCGAATTGCTCCTCGTAGTCGTCGCCCTCTTCGTATCGATAATAAATCCGCGAGACGGGGGCGTTGCGCCAATCGACGATCGACACCTCGCTGCCCGGCTTGACGAAACCTCGGCTGCCGATCAGGACGTCTCGAACTTTCTTTCCGTCGTTGAGCTTGAGGTGACCGAAGTACGGGCAGTTCACGTCGACCGGGAGGTCGCGTCCTTTGCCGTTCGCCTGACCGAGCGCCTGCATCCGGTACATCTCCGCGATGAGCGGGGCCATGTCCTCGACGTGGGCTTCCGCGATCTGATCCCGCAGCGCGAGCAGATCGCGGTCGTACTCGGCTTGCGCCGCCTGATCGAGGGAGTGTTTGGCGAGCTGCTTCTGCACCTTCGCCAACAGGTCTTGCTCTTCCTGGATGATGTTGGCTTCCGCGGTTCCAGGCTGAACGACCTCGAGCTTCTTCTTGCTTGCTACAGCCGTGCTCACGTGGATCCCGTCCTCATCTCGGCGTAGCGCTCCAGCAGGCGCCGAGCTTTCTTTGCTTCGGCGGGCGCGAGCTTAGCGCGCCACGTCCGGTGGACCCGAAGCGGATTGAGAGTTCGCCCCCGTCGCGATTGCAGCTCGTAATGGAGGTGGGGGGCCGAGCTGCGACCGGTATTGCCCAACTCCGCGATCCGCTGCCCGGCGCGGACCCGCACGCCGGGGCGGATGCGCCCGTAGACTCGATGGAGGTGCAAAAAGATGGCCTTGTGTCCGGTCTTCGGATTGTACAGCTCGAGACACCGGCCGTTGCGCCGGGTCGACCAGTTCCGACGCCGAACGATACCGGTGAACGGGGCGACGACCGGGGTTCCGATGGGCGCTTTGAAGTCCACGCCCTTGTGGCCGCGGCCATCGCCGAGCAGCGACGTGATCTGCTCGTATGAGGTCACGGGGCTGCGCCGCAGGCGGCGTTCGACCTCTCGTCCGTTCGGTGTGTAGTAGCGGTAGAACCTGGCCCCTTCCGCGCGGTATCGCACCGCGGCTCGGCGGCCACGCTTTTGAGAGTCGAGCCACAGCGCGAGCACGATGGGTTCCTCGTTCGGCCGGGACTCGTACACGACCTCGATCACATCGCCGCGGAATAGGTCGCGTCGGGGATTGAGCCACCATACGATGACCCGCTTCACGACCTGGGCCAGGGCGGGCCCCTGCCGTCGGCCGACGGCCCGCACGAAGGTGGTTTCCAGTGAATGGGTCACCCGCGCCCGGACATACCGGACAGGTTGACGACGTTCCGCGGATCGCTTCCCTGGCCAACCGTTCGCAAACGCAAGGCCCGGCGTGAGGAGGAGCAGCGCCAAAACAACGGACACCCACCCTGACTGGCCGCCAGCACAGAGGACGCGCTCAGCGAGTGTTTTTCGGCCCCTCCTCATGCGACGCAAAAACACAGCCTGCCCCGGTCCAGTCTCGCGCACAAGCGATTTCCGCGCGTCGTCGACGGCAGGAGTGTGAAACGTATCCGGCATTTCGAAGCGAATCGTTGGTTCGTTCATCATCGTGATGCTGCGATGCAGACGTCGGATGCCGCCGCCGCCCGGAGACGGCCTAACGTTCGCGCGCCTTGGAGGCGGCGCTCCGAGGGCATCGATTCAGCGGTGCGACCGCGAGTTCGCGCGCATTATTCAACGCGGAGTTTGGTTTACGCAATTCGTCTTGCGGCTGGACGGCGACGTTGTCCGACTCGGTTTGGCGGTCCGTTGGGCCGGGGCAGCCTGGCTCGATCGGGCAGGATTGGCTCAGGAGGCCCTGATGAAATCAGTGAGCAGTGAGTATGCCTTGCCCCCCCGCGAGGTTCCTGCCTAGCGTCTCGCCCCGATGACTCAGATTAACGCTAAGAAGATCATTGTTGCGTACTCCGGGGGTCTGGATACGTCGGTGATCATTCGCTGGCTGAGGGAGGAAACCGGCGCTGCCGTGGTGGCATTCACTGCCGACGTCGGCCAGGCCGAGGAGTTGGGTGGCCTCGACGAAAAGGCCCGGGCGACCGGCGCCGAGAAGTTCATCCTCGAGGACCTCCGGGAGGAGTTCGTCCGGGACTTCGTCTATCCCGCTCTGCGGGCGAACGCGGTGTACGAGGCGGGATACCTGCTCGGGACCTCCCTCGCTCGTCCGCTGATCGCCAAGTATCTCGTCGATCATGCGGTACGGGAGGGCGCGGAGGCCATCTGTCACGGGGCGACGGGCAAGGGCAACGATCAGGTCCGCTTCGAGCTGACGGCTTACGCCCTCAAGCCAGACATTCGCGTCGTCGCTCCCTGGCGGATCTGGAACCTCAAAGGACGGTCGGATCTCATCGAGTACTGTGAGCGACACGGCATTCCGATCACCGCGACCAAAGAGAAGCCGTTCAGCGTTGACCGAAACTTGTTCCATATCTCCTACGAAGGCGGCGTACTCGAGGATCCTTGGAACGAATCCAACCGTGACATGTATACCCTCGCCGTCCCCGTGGAGGAGGCGCCGGACAAACCCGAGTACGTCGAGGTCGACTACGAGTCAGGGGTGCCGGTGGCGATCAACGGCGAACGGCTGGGGCCGGTGGCCCTCATGGAGCGCGCCAACGAGCTGGCGGGCAACCACGGCGTGGGCCGGATCGACATCCTCGAGAATCGCTACGTGGGGATGAAGTCTCGCGGCATCTACGAAACACCCGGCGGCACGCTGCTTCACGTCGGCCTGCGGGCCGTCGAGCAGCTGTGCCTGGATCGCGAGGTGCTGCATCTGCGGGACGAGCTCGCCCCGAAATACGCGAGCCTGGTCTACAACGGCTACTGGTATGCGCCAGAGAGGGAGGCCCTGCAGGCGATGGTCGACGAAGCGCAGAAGCCGGTGACGGGGACCGCGCGCCTCAAGCTGTACAAGGGCATGGCCCACCTGGTAGGGCGCAAGGCGGAGAAGTCGTTGTACAGCCCGGCGCACGCGTCGTTCGAGGCCGACGAGGTGTACTCGCAGGCCGACGCAGAAGGCTTCATCAAGCTCAACGCGCTTCGACTGCGACTTCGGAAGCAACTGATGCCGTGAGCGAAGAAGTCCCGATATCTGCCCCCGTCGACGAGATGCCCGTCGGTTCGTTCGCGCTCGACGATGGCACCGAAGTTCAGGTCGAGTCGCTGCACGTCGAATGGACCTACCGCGGGCTGCTCGAGGGCGTACCGACCAAGCGAATGAACGACGACATCCTGCGACGATTCCGGCGGGAGACCGACGAGGCGGCCTACACCGGCGCCGCGCTGGTCCTCGATCCGGACCGCAAGGTGGTCGAGTCCAAGTTCTGGAGTGGTCTGTCTCGTCGATTGAAGGCCCATATGGGGAGCCCGGAGGTTCTCCCGGCCCTGATGGTTCGGGCTGGGCTCCACAGCTACGTCACGTTCGCCGATGACGACGACGCCACCGCGCTGACCGTCGGTTTCTTCGGGGCTGAAAAAGACTTCCTGATGGACCCCACCTCCTTGGTCGCCAAGTACTGTCGGGCCATCCGCTGGCAGAAACACGCCCGAGGCTTTCGTTACTGACAACCTCTCCCGCGCCGATGCGCGTCGGCCGCAGCTTGCAATGACGCTTGCACGGGGTGTTGATCGCAAAGCGTATGGCGGAGGCTCTCGATCACTACGGGGATGGGGTCTGGTACGACGCCGAATACGTGCACATCCGCGGCGACGTCCGCTACTACGCAGCGGTCGCGCGCGGGGTGGGCGGGGCTCTGCTGGAGCTGGCGTGTGGCACCGGGCGCTTGACCATTCCTATGGCCCAGGCGGGACCGACGGTGGTGGGCGTGGACTCCGCACCGTCGATGCTCGCCCAGGCGCGGGCCAAGCGAGCCGCGCTGGCGCCGCCCGAGCGCGCGCGCTTGTCGTTTCAATCCGGCGACATGCGGGCGGTGCGTCTCGGTCGCCGGTTCGACGGCGTGGTGCTGGCGTTCAATACGATCATGCACATGCTCACCGACGACGACCTGCTCGCCGCGCTCAGGACCGCGCGCGACCACCTCGCTGCCGACGGCCGATTCTTCATGGACCTGCATACACCGCGGCCAGACTTACTCGACCGGGACCCGGAGGCTCGGTACGACCCTCAGCAGATGGTGGACCCGAGAACCGGCTATCGCTACATCGTCACCGAGAA
Organism: Myxococcota bacterium; assembly: GCA_028289325.1. Classification (GTDB taxonomy): domain Bacteria; phylum Myxococcota; class Kuafuiibacteriia; order Kuafuiibacteriales; family Kuafuiibacteriaceae; genus JANQQN01. The sequence continues at coordinate 11,978 of JANQQN010000075.1, forward strand.
CAACCGCTACGACGCGCGGCGGCAGATCAACACGATGCGCTTCTACTACCAGCGGGTCGACCTACGCGGTGAGGCCATCGGTGCGGAGCGCCACACCGAAGTTCAGCTGAGGGTATTGTTTCCCAGGGAAGTCGACCATTGGATGGACCTCGCTGGTTTCAGGATCATCGAAGACTGGGACGACTTCGAGCGAACGCAGCCGTTCACGGGCCGGGGGGGACGACGCGTGTTGGTCGCCGGTCGTCGTTGACAGCGGATCGCCCCCCGCCTAGGTTCCCAAAGTGCACCCCACGGGCAAGAGGTCCCAGTAAGTGGTCGGACGGCCGACCATCGCCGTCATCCCTGCTCGACATCACGCTACCCGTTTCCCCGGAAAACCACTCGCGCTGATCGACGGTGAGCCCCTGGCGCTGACCGCCCTGGAGACGACGGAGCGGCTCGAACAGCTGCGGTCGCTCGAGCTGGGAATACCGACCTACGTGACGATGTGCCGGGCCACGGCTCCTGTTATCGGCGTCGACGTACCCTCCGATGTGGGGCGGGTGGAGGCGGTACTCAGGGGCGGCGCGGCGCGCGATCGAGGAACGATCTAATGTCTCGGACAAAGAAGCAGAAGTTTATCTTCGTGACCGGCGGCGTTGTTTCGTCGCTGGGTAAGGGCCTGGCTGCGGCGTCGATCGGGTCGCTGATGGAGAACCGCGGGCTCAAGATTCAGATGCTCAAGCTGGACCCCTATATCAACGTGGATCCCGGCACGATGAGTCCTTTTCAGCACGGCGAGGTCTTCGTGACCGACGACGGCGCGGAAACGGACCTCGATCTCGGGCACTACGAGCGGTTCACGGCGTGCAAGCTATCGCGTCGAAACAATTTGACGACCGGCCAGATCTACCACCGGGTCATCAGCAAAGAGCGCAAAGGCGAGTATCTCGGCAAGACGGTTCAGGTCATTCCGCACATCACCGACGAAATCAAAGGGGCGATGCGGCGGGCGGTCGAGGACGCGGATCTGGCCATCGTGGAGATCGGTGGTACCGTGGGCGACATCGAGTCGCTTCCTTTTCTGGAGGCGATCCGGCAGATGCGGCGAGACGTGGGGCCCGAGAACGCGCTGTACGTTCACGTGACCTTGGTCCCGTATCTCAAGGCTGCGGGTGAGCTGAAGACGAAGCCTACCCAACACTCGGTGCAGGAGTTGCGAAGGATCGGCATCGCGCCTGACGTCCTGGTCTGTCGAGCGGAAAACGAGATCGACGCGGAGACGAAACGGAAGATCGCGTTGTTCTGCGACGTGGAGCGGGAGTGCGTGGTGTCGGCCGAGGATGCGAGCACGATCTACGAAGTGCCGCTGATGCTGTCCAATCAGGGCCTCGACGAGAAGATCTGCGAGCTGCTCAACATCTGGAGCCGCTCTCCCGGGCTCGAGACGTGGCGGAAGATGGTCACCCGCATCAAGGCCCCGACCCATGAGACCACCATCGGCATCGTGGGCAAATACACGGGCCTGATCGAGAGCTACAAGTCGCTGCACGAGGCCTTGGTCCACGGAGGCATCGACAACGACGCCCGGGTGAACTTGGAGTACATCGAATCGACGAGCTTCAAGAATCCCGACGAAACTCTGGGTCACGTCGACGGCGTTCTCGTTCCCGGAGGGTTCGGGGAACGCGGGGTCGAGGGCATGATCGAGGCCATCCGATGGGCGCGGGAGAGCAAGCGCCCATTCTTCGGCATCTGTCTGGGGATGCAGATGGCGGTTGTGGAGTACGCCCGCAACGTCGTCGGTCTCGAAGGCGCCCACTCGTCGGAGTTCGACGCCAACACCCAGTTCCCGGTCGTGGATCTGATGGACGAGCAGCGCCAGGTCACCGACCTCGGGGCGAGCATGCGCTTGGGCGCATATCCGTGCGTGCTCGAAGACTCGAGCCTGGCCCGGCGCATCTACGGGACGCCGGAGATCTCCGAGCGTCACCGGCATCGCTACGAGGTATCGAACGTCTTTCGCGGTCAACTCGAGGAGGCGGGCCTGCGGCTGTCCGGCCTGTCGCCGGACCGCAACCTGGTCGAGATCGTCGAGCTGCTCAATCATCCCTGGTTCCTGGGTTGCCAGTTCCACCCGGAGTTCAAGTCCAAGCCGTTCAAGCCGCATCCCCTCTTCTCGAGCTTCATCCGCGCCGCGCTCCAGGCCCGGCAGTCCCGCACCAAGTGACGTCGACCGCGTTCTCCGCCCCGCCGAGCCGCTGACCGGAGCGCCCGACGGGTCTCGACGCCGGCCGTCGTCTGCGCGAAGAGGTTCGAAGCGCGGTGGGCGTCATGTCCCCGTCGTGTTCGACTTCACACATGCGGTGCGGCGGCCCGGGGGCCGGTGCCATCGACGGGTTAATTCTCGAGGTCCATCCGACCCGGACCAGCCTCTTCCGACGCCCAAACGGCCTTACCTACGCGGGTTTGCAGGCCGTTCGGAGCGATGTGTATCGTCTACAGGCGCATCGCGTCGTCCCCCACGATGATGTGGTTTCAACGGCGATCGTGGTCTGGTAATCACGACAGGTCATGTCGAATGCCTTGTCTCCGTCGGACTTTAGGGCCCGCTGTGAGAAAATACGCGCGCTGGTGCTCGACGTCGACGGTGTCATGACCGACGGCAAGCTGACGTTTCTTCCGAGCCACCAGGAGACCAAGACCTTTCACGTGCGGGACGGCCTCGGTATTCAGCTGGTCCTCGCGGCCGGCCTCCACGTTGCGGTCATCTCCACCCGCGAGAGTGAACTCGTCGCGCGCCGCTGCCACGAGCTCGGCGTCTCTGTTCTCCTGCAGGGGATCCAGGACAAGGTGGAGGCGGTCGAGCGGCTGCGGACGCAGCTGGATCTGACCTTTGAGAGCATGGCGTACGTAGGGGACGACCTTCCCGACCTGCCCGCGTTCCAGCGGGTGGGGCTGTCGTTTGCCGTGGCCGATGCCGCGTCCGAGGTTCGCCAGGCGGCCCACGTCGTGCTTCGCACGAACGGCGGCCATGGCGCCGTCCGGGAGACGTGTGAGCGGCTGTTGAAAGCGCAAGGTCACTGGAACGTGTAAGGTCGGCCGGGGTATCATCCCCGCGATGGGGCTGTGGCGAGCCGTTCTTCGCTGGTTGGGGCTTCATCGAGAAGCTCGGGTTCAGATCATTGCGCCGGGTATCAAGGCGACCTTGGTGGGTGAGCCAGCGCAGGTCCGATCGTTGATGCGCATCGTCCGCGCCGAACTCGAACGCCAGGCTCGTCGCGATCGTCGCCCCACAACGGAGGACAGTCGGGTGGTCAGGCCGACCGAACTCGACGAAAAAGACTCCCCCTACGCGCTTCCGGAGGCGGTGGTCATGCCCGTTCCCAACGACGAGGCGGGCGACACCCAGCGAGGCCAACGCATTCGGGATATGGCCGTACAGGACTCCCCAACGTGGCCGCCTTTGCGGCTGTCGGGCGACCCACACCAGCTCACCGACCCCTCGCTCCACCTGGCGAGCGACCCGTTCTCCGCCGACGACCTCGATGGAATGCGCACCGCGCTCACGCCCCGACGGACCGCCCTCATGCCACAACGAAGCGACGTCTCGGTGCCTCGGGTCGACAGCCCGACGCCGTCCTTGATTCCGAGGCCGAGGCCGTCGAGTCCCACCGATATCCACGCGACGACGTCGAACGACCTCGAAACCCAAGACTAGGACGGCGAACGAGAGTTCCGATCCAGTTCCTGGCTCGGAACTCCCGTTCGCCGTCCTCGCTTCAGTCTGAGATCGCCGCGTAAACGCGGCTCGCGTCCGGCAGATCCAAGGTCCTTCGCAATGGGCTCAGGACATAGGATCCGCCGGACTAGTACGCGGCGGCGGGAGTTCCAGTCCGGTGGAATCGGTCGACGCCGCGTACGCGAGCGGAGCGTAAGCGAAGCGATCAAAAGGTCGATATGACTGGATTCGCGGGCACGAATCGCCGAGCCGCAAAGCGGATCGGGATTCGTGCCGAGCGCATCTAGTCACCTGTCTCAGGAGTTCTTCGCAGAAGAACGCGGGAAACAGGGGAGCTAGAGCGGAGCCTGCGGAGCGATTTAAGGCCGTCTAGGCGCCTGGCTCGGGGGTTCCGAGAAGAACGAAGTTCTGTAAGGAATCCATGAGACAGGTGACTAGGAGGTCCTCTCATGCGCGCCCGAATCGTTCCGATGATCGTTGCCGGCTTGCTCGTCGTCAGTGTCGGCTGCCGTTCCTCCGCTTCCCGACGGACCAAGCCCGAAGGAGGCTCAGGGCCTTCACCGGTGGAAGTGAATCCCGCCGGGGCGCCGGCGGAAAATGCCGATTACCGAAACACGAGCATCTCGTTCGTTGATGATGAACGATACCTTCTTCGCTCTGACCGATCCGGCACCCACCAGATCTATCTTGGGAAGCTGTCGCAGCCCCGAAGCGCTCCGACGCAGCTCACGCGCTTCCCAACGGACGTATCGTTCCAGTTTGACAAAGGAATGGCGGTACTCGCCGAACGGGACGCCTTCGTCCTTCTGCACGAAAATGCCTATCACGTCTTCGAGCTCCGGACGGGATCGAAGACGACGTATCCGGTTCCCGAGGTTGAAGCCGTGTTTTCGGGCTCGCCCAGAACCGTCGACGGCGTCCCTGATCGGTTCTACTTCGAGGTGCGAACAAAGACGGGGCGTACCGTCATCTACGCTCAACCCGTCAACAGTGCCGGCGCTGCTCCACAGTCTCTCCTGGAGGTTCAGGGCATGTCGGTCTGGCTGCGTGATATCAGTCCCGATGGGCGCTACGCGGCGCTCACGCAGTTTGTTTCTCACACGACCTGGACTCTGGAGCTGGCCGATCTCGAAACAGGGAAAATGAAGCGTCTGTACCCCGTTCAGGGCGGATCGAACGGCCGAGTCACCTCGGCCAAGTTCTCCGCGGACGGAACGCGCGTTTTCGCGGGCACGGATGGGTTCGCGCGAAAAGCTCTCGTCGCGCTCGAGTTGGCCACGGGCCGCGAGCTCAACGCCTACGCTTCCCCGTCCGGTCAGTATCTCGAGGTTTGGCACATCGCAGAGTCTCCGTCGGGTCAGCGCCTGGGCCTGGCCGGCACGAGCGGCAACCGGGATCGAGTGATCGTCATGGATAGCGCCGGCCTCAATCCGGAGGGGGTTCCGCAACCTGAGATGAAACCAGGGATAGGTCGGGTCGAGGACTTCGTACCGGGAACCGAAACGCTCGTGTTCGGGTGGACCACTCCTCAAACCTTCTCGGATCTCTTCGCTTTGGACCTCGACCGCGGCACGACGAGGCTCCTAAGAGAGGAGCGGGCTTCCGCCGACCGCGGCCTGGCGATGGACGTTTACGACGAAACGATCGAGTCCTTCGACGGAACAAAGATCTACCTGAACGTGTATCGGCCAAAGTCGGTCCCGTCGGACGCCAGGATACCGGTCGTGGTTCATCTCCACGGCGGGCCCATCGCGGTATCCCGCCTCACATGGTCTGCTGACAAAGAGTTTCTCGTTCGGCGCAACATAGCGGTCGTGGAGCCGAACATCCGCGGCTCATCCGGTTTCGGCAACGCGTTCTTGGCGGCTGACGACGGCCGCAAGCGCACGGGGTGTTTTGAGGATATCAAGCGCGTGGGCGAGTGGCTCGCGCAACAAGACTGGGCGGACGAAGACCGCTTGATCCTGTCCGGTCAGAGCTTCGGCGGGTACTATGTTTTGATGGGGCTCGCCCTCGGGCCGGAGATATGGGCGGCCGGCATCAACATGTTCGGGATCTCGGATTGGCGATCTTTCTTCGCGCAAGACAATCCGCAATTGCTCCAGGTCTTCCGAAAAGAGGTCGGCGACATCGAACGCGACGGAGCGTTTCTCGATTCGATTTCGCCTCTCCGACGGGTGGAGCGAATCACCGCACCGGTGTTGTTCTACCACGGCAAGAAGGACCCCATGGTTCCGTGGACGGAGTCGACCCAGATCGCGAACCGTTTGAAGAGCCTCGGCCGCCGGGTCGAGGTGATGATCGCAGAAGACGAGGGGCATGGGATGCGCAAAACCGCTACGGGAGAGGAGTGGAGAGCGCGGCTCGGACGATTCTTGGATGAAGTGATCGATGCCCGCGACTAGGTCTTCTAGGAGACTTGCTCCGGGCAAAGCGTGACAAAAGGGCCGACTTTGGGCGCACCTGACGACCGCAGGGGCCGGAAGTCCTCAGGTGCTACCGACAGCAAGATCAGGCCGCCCGCCGAGCATCCCTCACGACCTTATCGAGCCTTTTCGCAGGCCTTCCATGCGCCAAGGAGGTCGACGAGATCAGCCGGATGCCCTACAGGCTCCGCGTGAAGGTCGAGCAGGAGCCGTAGCACTGCGCCGCGCCCGCGCGATCCGAGGCTGTCGACTGCGAGCTAACAACTTTCGACGCGAGGCATCGCCAGTACTGAATCCCGAGTAACCTCAAGCGTTTGAGGCGCAGCCTCGCTAATGACTAGCCTGAGGTCTTGCCGTGGACTGAAGCCTGGGGCACCGCGACGATCCGGCGGCGCCGAAGCTTCGAAGTCATCGCGATTCGATCCGAGCTGACCACGCCTCAACCGTCGTCGGGGGCGACGTCCTCGGGCGCTGAGCCAGGCTCCGGACCGACGACGCGCGCCACGACGGCCAGGAGCTCGGAGGCTGTAAAGGGCTTACGAAGGACCTCGACGCTACTTCGTTCGATGAACACCCGAGCCTCGGGCGTCGACGCGCCCCCGGTGATGAAGATGGTCCGCGGGGCAAGCTTGGGGGCCTGGTGGCTCAGGAGCTTCACGAACTCCGCGCCGGAGATGCCGGGCATGATCAGGTCGCAGAGGATGACGTCGGGCGCGTAGCCGCCGTCGATGGCGTCGAGGGCCTCTTGCGCGCCGGGTTCGGTGCGGACGCGATGCGCGTTCAGCATTCGGGCAATGCCTTTTCGAACCGCCAACTCATCGTCGATCACCAGAATCTCCAGGCCTTCGCTGGGCCGGTCCAGTTCGGGCTTGGGGGCAGGGATGAGTCCGGTTTCGAGGGGGAGCATCACGGTAAACGCGGCGCCCCCCAGGGACGATGCTCTCAGCTCGATGCGGCCTCGGTGGGCGGCGACGATCTCTTTGCTGATCGCGAGTCCGAGGCCTGTACCGTTCGAGGTTCGGGTGAAGAAGGGCTCGAACAGGCGTTCGGCGTCTTCGGGCGCGACGCCTGGGCCCGAGTCTTCGACGGTGACCGCGATGCCGGCGTCTCGTTGCTCGAGCTGGATCTGAATCTCCTTCGGTTGGTCGGGTTGGGTATCCATCGCTTGCTGAGCGTTGACCAGGAGATTGATGAACACGCCGACGAGCGCGGTTCGGTCGACGACGATCTCCGCCGTGTCGTCAAGACTGAGGGTGACCTGAGCCTGACTTCGCGTGGACGGCCGGGCGAGGGTCAACGCCTCGCGGATCAGCGCGGCGGGCGCGGCCCGCTCGTAGGTACCTTGGCTGCGCCGAGAGAAACGACCGAGTTGGCGGGTGAGAGATGCGATTCGCTCCAGCGCGATCGTGCATTCGTCGACGAGACCGCTCAGACTCGCCATCGTCGTGCCGTCGTCGCCGTCCGGCGCTTCATCGATGGCGTCTTGGATGGCCGCGAGATTGGCCATGAGCACCAACGCGGGGTTGTTGAGCTCGTGGGCGACCCCCGCCGCGAGCAAGCCGCTCGAGGCCAAGCGCTGGGCGTGGTCGAGCTGGGCCGTGAGTTCCCGGGCGCGGTGCCGCTCGATCGCGTACTGAACGGAGCGGACGAGGTCGTTCTGACCGAGGTCGTTCTTGATGAGGTAGTCTTGAGCGCCGTGCTGCAGAACGAGCTTGGCCAGGCCTTCTTCCGTGATCCCCGTTAGAACAACCACGGGAAGCCGGGGGAACGTTCGGCCAACGTGGCGAAGAAAATCGTTCGCGGATCCGTCCGGCAGTCGCCAGTCGAGAAGCACGCAGTCGAACGAGAGTCGCTTGAGCAACGCTTCGGCGGACGCAAGCGACGCTGCGTCGGTAATACTGGCGTCGACACGGGTGAGCGCTCGGTGGGCGAGTGCACGATCCATGTCGTCGTCTTCGACGAGCAGGATCCTCAGCGTCTTATTCTCCCGGGGCATGACGAGCGCTCGATGCGAAGGCAGGGTTGCCGAAGCGCATGACTTCGATGGCTGCCGTCGCGATTTGCGAACTCTACGCCAGGACGGACCACAGTGCCTAGGGAGGGCCAGTAATCGGATGAGCCTGGCATAATTGCCCGGTCAGGCATCACCGGTTTGCGTGAGCGTGCGTTCGAGCGCGCCCACCCGAACCTTCGGACACCGTTGGACGGACGAGCAGGTGGGCTCAGGTGCCGGTCGGAGCTACTTCCTTGATGCCCAGTTTCGGAAGCTCGCGACCGACGATCGTTTCCTTGGTCAACGTCACTTCGACCACGTCGTCGCGGGCGGGGATCTCATACATGATGTCGAGCATCGCGCTCTCGAGGATCGCGCGGAGCCCTCGGGCGCCGGTGCCTTTGTCGATCGCCTTGCGGGCGATGGCGTCTACGGCCTCGTCGGTGAAGGACAGCTTGACGTTGTCCAGCTCCAGGAGCTTGCCGTACTGCTTGGCGAGCGCGTTCTTGGGCTTGGTCAAGATGTCTTTCAACGCGTCTTCGTCCAGCTCATTGAGGTGGGCGATGACCGGAAGGCGGCCCGTGAACTCAGGGATCATACCGAACTTGAGCAGGTCGCCCGGTTGCACCTCTTTCAGGTACTCCCCGATCTTCTTGTCTTTCTTGGCCGAGATGTTGGCGCCGAAGCCCATGGTCTTCTTGCCGATGCGACGCTCGATGATCGTCTCGAGGCCGCAGAAGGCGCCGCCACAGATGAACAGGATGTTGGTCGTGTCCATCTGAACGAAATCCTGCTGAGGGTGTTTTCGCCCCCCCTTCGGGGGTAGGTTGGCCATGGTCCCTTCGAGGATCTTGAGCAGCGCTTGCTGAACGCCTTCGCCGGACACGTCACGGGTGATCGACGGCGATTCACTCTTTCGCGCGAGCTTGTCGATCTCGTCGATGTACACGATGCCCCGGCTCGCCCGCTCGATGTCGTTGTCCGCCGCCTGAAGCAGGTTGACGAGAATGTTTTCGACGTCTTCGCCCACGTACCCGGCTTCGGTCAGCGTCGTCGCGTCGGCGATGGTGAACGGGACGTTGAGGATGCGGGCCAGCGTCTGAGCGAGCAGCGTCTTTCCGGACCCCGACGGACCGATGAGCAGAATGTTCGACTTCTGCAGCTCGACGTCGTCGTCGGTCGCGCTCTCCTCGCCATTATTGCTCTGGACGCGCTTGTAGTGGTTGTGGACGGCGACCGAGAGCGCCTTCTTTGCCCGGTCCTGACCGATGACGTACTCGTCCAACACCGCTTTGATCTCGGACGGCTTCGGTACCTTGAAGGCTCCGTTCTGTTGACCGTCTTTGTCTTGTTCCTCGGCGATGATGTCATTGCAGAGGCTGATGCACTCATCGCAGATGTAGACGGTCGGGCCGGCGATCAGCTTCTTCACCTCCTTCTGCGATTTGCCGCAGAAGGAGCAGGTGAGGTTGCCGCCGTATCCGTCCTCTCTTTTGGTTCGGTCAGGCATTGGACTCCAACATGACGCCCCAATTACAATCGGGTTTCAATTCCTGATCGTGCCCTACGTTGCGTCGGGGTCAAATCAGGCCTTCTCTGCACCGAGCTCCTTTTTATTGATCACGACGTCATCGATAAGACCGTAGTCTTTGGCCTCTGCCGCGGTCATGAAGAAGTCTCGGTCGGTGTCTTGGGCAATACGATCGGCCGGTTGCCCGGTATGATCGACCAGGATCTGGTTCAGGACGTCCCGCATCCTCTGGATTTCTTTAGCCTGAATCTCGATGTCAGACGCCTGGCCGCGGGTTCCCCCGTACGGCTGATGAAGCATGACGCGGGCGTGCGGGAGGGCCTTACGCCGACCGCGACCTCCGGCCGCGAGAAGAACCGCGCCCATCGATGCCGCTTGTCCCACGCAGATGGTGGTGATGGGACAGCGCACATACTGCATCGTGTCATAGATGGCGAGGCCGGCGGAGATCGAGCCGCCCGGGCTGTTGATGTATAGATTCACGTCCTTCTCGGGGTCCTCGGACTCGAGGAACAGAAGCTGGGCCACGACCACGTTGGCGATGTCGTCGTTGACCTCCGTCCCGATAAAGACGATCCGGTCCTTCATCAAGCGCGACCAGATATCGTAAGCCCGCTCCCCGCGGTGGGTCTGCTCGATGACGGTCGGAACCAAATAGCTCACTGGTGTTCTCCTAGGCGCTCGTCGTGGCTGGGGCGCGTCCATCGCGCCCGTCCGTACGGAAACCCATTCCGGCCGCCAAGCCTTCCTACAATGGCTCCATCTCCGATACGAGTCACGGTCACCGGCTCGGCAAGAAGCATGGTGGCGCCGAACCGGGATGGCGTCCAGCCGCAATCGAGCGGTGCGTCAGAATAGGCGATTGGCGAACTAGGGTTCGGCTGTTGCTTCCTGCTGGAGCTCTTCGGCCGAGACCTGCTGCTCGGTCACATTGGCTTGCTCCAATACGTGGTCCAGCGCCTTGTCCTGAGTGAGGTTGTACCGAAGTGCGTCGACCTGATCATTCTCGATCAGCTGCTTCTTCAACTGCTTGGTCGGAATGCGGTGTTCCCGCGCCAGCTCGGCGATGCGGCCCTCGATGTCCGAGTCGGTGGCTTCGATCCCGACTTTCTTCGCCACCGCCTCGAGCAACAGCATGCCCGCGACCTGTTTCTCGGCCTGAGGCCGGGCCTCGTCGCGGAGCTTCTCGATCGCTTCCCTGATCGAGGGATCGTTGGTCTGCTGAACCATTCGGAGCGCGTCCTGCATCATGTAGTCCAGCTGGCGGTCGACCATCAGCTTCGGCACCTCGACGGGATTCGCCTCCACGAGCTTGCTCATCACTTCGTCGCGGAGCAAACGCCGGCTGCGGGCGTCTTCGCGGGTGGCCAGGTTCTCCCGGAGGTTCTCCTTGAGCTCCTCGAGAGTGTCGTATTCTCCGAGGTCTTGCGCGAAGTCGTCATCGAGATCGGGCAGGATCTTCCGCTTCAGCTCCTTGAGGTCGACCGTCCAGTCGACCGTCTTGCCCTGGACCTCCTCCGGGCCCTCGTCCTTCGGGAACGCGAGCTGGAACTTCTTCTGATCTCCGATGCTCATCTCGACCAGCTGGTCTTCGAACCCAGGGATCATCTGTCCGGCCCCGATCTCGACGGTGTAGTTGATGCCCTTGCCGCCCTTGAAGTCTTCCCCGTCGACGGTCCCGAAGAAGTCGACGACCGCCATGTCCCCACTTTCGGCGGTTTTGCGGTCGGTGATGGCCTCGATCACCACCGCCTTTTGCCGCAGTTGCTCGAGCTCCGCGTCGACCTCCTTGTCTTCCACGATTCGGACCTTCCGCACGACGTCGAGTCCTTCGAAGCTACCGACGGTGATCTCGGGCTTCACTTCGACCGTGGCCTCGAAGACCAGGGGCGTTTCGGCGGTCAGGGTCGGGAACGCGTCCATCTTGGGGCTGTTGATGGGGACGAGTTCGTTCTCTTCGACGGCCTTTCGGAAACTCTCGTCGACGAGACGGCTGATGACCTCGTTTTCGACCGTGCCGCGGTAGAGCTGCTCGAGCACCTTGCGCGGCACCTTGCCGGCCCGAAAGCCTTTGACCTTCGCGCGCTTGGAAAGGCCCTTGTAGGCCAGATCCAGCTCTTCCTTGACGGTGTCCCAGGGAACCTCGAATGACAACTTACGCTCGACGTTCGAGAGCGCCTCGACCTGCACTTTCATGTCTTCAGTGACCTCACGTTCGGGCCTCTCGGGGCCTCGGATGCGAGAAGCGGGACTCGAACCCGCACGGGGGTTGCCCACTGGAACCTAAATCCAGCGCGTCTACCAATTCCGCCATCCTCGCGTGCGATGGAGCCGCCGTTGCTACCCCGAGCGACTCGCCCTGTCTAGCGAGAACCCCGCGACCCGTCCCCCACCGCGGTGCGCGTGTGGTAGGGCGAGGACATGCGGGCGGTGGTGATGCTGTCCGGCGGTCTCGATTCCGCGACCGTCGCGGCCATGGCGCTGGACCGAGGGTTCGAGGTCTCGGCGCTTTCTTTCGATTACGGGCAGAGGCATCGGGTGGAGCTCGAAGCCGCGGTGGCCGTCGCGAATTCTCTGGGGATAATCGACCATCGAACCGTGGCCATTGACCTGCGGTCCATCGGGGGATCGGCGCTGACCGGCGCCATTGACGTACCGAAGGATGAGGCCGGGACCGAGGATGCGATTCCTGTCACATACGTTCCTGCCCGGAACACCGTGTTCCTGGCGATCGCGCTCGGAATGGCGGAAGTCGTGGGGGCCCGAGATCTCTTTTTTGGCGCCAACCGCCTCGACTACTCGGGATACCCGGATTGCCGGCCGGCGTTCGTAGAGGCGTTCGAACGGCTCGCCCACGTTGCGACCAAAGCGGGGGTGCAGGGCGAACGATTCGAAGTTCACGCCCCTCTCATGCACATGACCAAGGCCGAGATCATCAAGGCGGGCCTCGCGCTGGGGGTCGACTATCGGTTGACCCACTCGTGTTACGACCCGGCCCCATCGGGCCTCGCCTGCGGTCGATGTGACGCCTGTCGGCTCCGACGCCAGGGCTTCGAGACCGCCGGCGTCCCCGACCCCACCCGCTACCGACCTTAGTTTGCGCCTGACCGCGATTGCTCGTATTTCAATGGCCGATGCGGGAGTGTCTCGGCTGGATAACCAACTGCCCGAACGACGCCGGCTGTCCTCAGAACTGGCTCGAGCTGGCGGTGTCCGAGATTCCGGTCACCGTCGAGTGCCACGTGTGTGGTCGAGGCGTCGACCTCATCCTCGAAGAAGGCGAGCTTCAGACGCGACCGCTGGCGGCGTTTCCCGTCGTGCCCTGCGCGGGACGAGCAGCGGGTGCCCTGTCGCCGTCACCGGTCGTGGCGGCGCCGGCGAACGAACTGTCCATCGAGCCGCCACCGCCGGCCCGGAACTGGGTGGTCGGGCTGCAGAACGGCGAGCTGATTCGGATCGACAAAGACACGATGATCATCGGTCGCAGCCGAACCTGCGACGTGGTGATCCCCTCCGCGAAGGTTTCGCGCCAACACGCTTCCTTGTCCCGGGTCGACGGCGACCTCTTTATCGAAGATCTGGGCTCCGCGAACGGCGTGTGGCTCAATGGCGAAAAGATCACCCGGGCCAAGGTCAATCCTGGCGATACCTTCACCATTTCGGACGAGACCCTCGTCTTCGAAGACCGTTGAGACGCGACGATTTTCGTTACCACCCGTACTACTGCGAGGAGAACGCTCGCCTTCTCGTCGCGGAGCCCCAGCTGCGCGCGGTCCGCCGATGGGTGGTGTTCGTGACCAACCGTCGGCGCGTTACCTTGATGTACCACCAGCGCGCGGGGGGCGATGGTCCGGTGGTGTGGGACTATCACGTCTTCGTCGTGGTCCTCGCCTCACGGGCGCTGCAGGTGCTCGACTTGGACACCACCCTCGGCTTTCCGGTCGCCCTCGACGCTTATCTTCAGGCGTCGTTTCCGAGCCCCCAAGACGCGGTGGGGGCCCGCTATCAGCCTTGGTTTCGAGTCGTCGCCGGCGAAGAGCTGGTGCGACGGTTCGCCTCCGACCGACGCCATATGAGGGACGCGGACGGGCGATGGCAGGCCCCCCCACCGCCGTGGGCCCCTATCCAAGGCGCCGGGGCGCCCCACGATCTCGACCGTTGGCTGGACCTGGACGCGCCGGAGCCGGGCGTGGTCTGTGACTTGACGGCGTTTCGGTCGACGGTCGCGGCCGAGCTCCTCGGGCTTGACGAGGCGTAGCGTCGGCCCCTCGCCGCGGCGGGGACGGTTCAAGCGCCGATCATGTTGGCCCACAAGCGCCGATAGGTCCCGAGCAGGTGTCCGGGGGACCGGCCCTGGGTCGAGTGCCATCGGATCAGGTCCGGCTCCAGCCCCGCCAGGAGGTGTTCGGCGGTGATCACGGGGTCGACGGAGGGGACCTCCCCCGCTTCGACGGCCCGCGCCAGATATAGGCTCAAGGTGTCCCGTTGCCATCCATGGGCGGGATGATCGAAACGGGTCGGGCAGCCTCGCTCGTAGGCGCGGGCTTCGGATAGAAGCGGCGCGTTGCGCACGGTGAATTCGAACAGGGCTTCCAGCAGCGCGAACGCTCGGGTGACCCACGGAGCGTCGAGGGGCAGGTCAAAGCCAGCCAAGACGCGGTTCTGCACCGCGCACGCGTCTTCGTCGAGGAGCGCGCGACACAGGGACGCGCGGTCTTCGAAGCGCCGGTACACCGTTCCTTTGCCGACGCCCGCCCGCCGGGCGAGCTCCTCCATGCAGATCTCGCCGATAGGTCGCTCGTCGAGGAGCGTACGGGCCGCGGACAGGATCTTGGCCCGGTTTCGCGCCGCATCTTTGCGCTCGGGGGGGGCTGGCGTTTGCCCCAGTACGGCCAAGGACGGCCGAGGGCCGTCGCTCCGACCGCGGTCGTCGGGCTTGCGCTTCGGCGGCATCGAACCGTCGCCCATGGATCGACTATAGCTGATTGATCTTGATTCTCGACCTGGTTACTGAACCCGACGCGTCGCCATGCGAGACCTACAGAGCAAAGTTGCCGTGATCACCGGGGCCGCGTCGGGCATCGGTCGGGCGCTGGCCGAGCATCTGCGGCAGCAAGGGTGCGCGCTGGCCCTCAGCGACGTCGACGGCCCGGGTCTCGAGCGCGTCGCAGCGGCGCTGCCGCCGGGGCCGGGGCAGGTGACGACCGCGGTCGTCGACGTGGCGGACCGCGATGCGGTCCATCGTCACGCCGACGAGGTGCATCGCGCCCACGGCGCGGCCCACGTGGTCATCAACAACGCAGGGGTCGGCCAGTCGGATGTCGTCAGCGAGCTCACGTACGACGATCTCGAGTGGGTCATGTCCATCAACTTTTGGGGCGTCGTCCACGGGACAAAAGCGTTCCTGCCTCGCCTCGTCGACCAGGGCGAAGGCCACATCGTCAACATCTCCAGCGTCTTTGGCCTGATCGGGGTGCCGAGCCAGGCCGCCTACTGCGCCAGCAAGTTCGCCGTCCGCGGGTTCACCGAATCGATGCGCCAGGAGCTGCAAGGCTCCGGCGTTTCGGTCAGCTGTGTCCATCCGGGTGGGGTCAAGACGAACATCGTGCGCAACGCGCGCAGCCGCCGGGGCCCCGACGGCCAGATGGTGACCGCCGCCGACGCCGAGCGCTACGAGCGGTTCTTCCGAACGACGGCGGAGCGAGCGGCTCGGATCATCGTCGACGGCATCAAGCGGGATCGGCCGCGAATCCTGGTGGGTAGTGACGCGACGTTCCTCGACAGCGTGCAGCGGCTCTGGCCGCGCCGGTACACCGGGGTCCTCGCCCGCCTGTTGGGAACGTCGCGATGAGCGCCATCGCCCCCGACGTGGGCGGGGTCGAAGAGACCGCGGTGTGGACCCTCTATCACCGGGCGGAAGAGGCGTTGCGTCGAAACGGGATCGTCGACGACCCGAAGGCGGTCGAGATCTACCGTCGCATCGACTATCCGTTTCGTCGCCGGTTCGGGCCGCCGCAGCGCGCCTTCGCGGTCCGGACGCTGGCCTTCGATCGGGAGGTGCGGGCGTTCCTGTCTTCGGCGCCCGACGGGCAGGTCGTGGGGCTCGGCGAAGGGCTCGAGACCCAGCGATATCGGGTCGACAACGGCCGGGTAGCCTGGCTGACCGTCGATCTGCCCGACGGCATCCGGCTGCGGGAACGGTTCATCACCCCCGATGCCCGACACCGCCATCTGGCGACGGACGCCCGGGATCCCGGATGGATGGATCTCGTCGATCCCGCCCGGCCGTGCTTCATCGTCGCGCAGGGCTTGTTGATGTACCTACCGGAGCGCGAGGTTCGGCGCTTGCTGCAGGCGGTCGGGCACCGACTGCCGGGGGCATGGATGCTGTTTGACGCCATGCCGGCGTGGCTCGTGAGGTGGACTCGGCTCGGCCTGCCCGCCGGGCCTCGGTACGTCGCCCCCGCGATGTCGTGGTCGGCCCGCGAGTCGCAGCGGGCCACGTTTCGCCGGTGGGTGCCGTCGCTGGCCGAGGCGGAGACCGTAGAGTATGAATACCCGTCGGGGTTCACTCGCCGGGCGTTGGCTGGGGTGCGGCGCTGGCCGGCGCTTCGGGCGGTGATGCCGACCGTGTTCCGGCTTCGCTTTGGTCCTACGGACGAGCCGGGGGCCGGGGAGGCTCTCCGGTCAGTGTCGGATCGCTAGGAACCAATAGATGCCCGCGGCCTGAATGACCAAGATCACCGCGACCACCACTCGGAAGCTGACCTTTCGCGTCTTGTGCCGAAACGCGAACATCCCCGTGAGGAGGCCCAGCGAGCCTCCGAGGAGAGCGAGGGCGAACAGGACTCTCTCGGGAACGCGGGTCGCGCCGCGCCCCGCGACCGCCTTGTCGTAGCTGCACAGGGCGAATGCGGTGAGGCTGAGTGCGATGATGTAGATGACCAGAGGCTCGAGCGGCGAGTACGCGTACAGTCCACCCGCGACGGCGGCGATCAGCACCAACCCGGCGACCGTGAATAATCGAAAGGCATCGGGTGACCGGCGGCGCCGCGGCGGGCGACGGTGGTCGGAGCGTTCAGCAGCAGCGCGCGTCACTCCACGACCGTATCCGGTGCGCTGCCGAGAGTCGACGTGACCAGCGATTCGTACTCGGCGCGATAGACCGCGGTGGGCGGTAGATCGTTGTGGCTGCGGTCGGCAATGACCACCAGGCGAGCGCCGACGGGGGCATGGCGGTGGAGATCCTCGGCCATGGCCTGCGGCGTCACCGGATCGTCAGCGCCCACCAGCATGAGGATAGGGGCGCGGACCTTCGCGAGACGGGGCCCGTTGCGCTCCGCCGCGAGCGCAGGGTCGATCCGAAACGAGATGAACATGTCGGCGAGCCACGGCGTCATGCGGTCCAACAGGTCTTCCACGTCGGTCAACGGGCTTTCGAGGACTAGGGCCGCCACCGGCCGCCGGCTGGCGACCCAGGTGGCCACTAGGCTGCCCATCGAGTGACCGTGCACGACCAGCCGGTCGGCGGAGACCTCGAGGTCGGTGGTGACGTGATCATAGAGGCGCAGCGCATCGGCCTTGATCGCGGCCACCGACGGCTCTCCGTCGCTTCGGCCGTAGCCGCGGTAGTCGCACATGACGACGGCCATGTTGAGGGACAAGAGGGCTTCGACAACGTCGTGGGCGGTCACCATGAGAAAACCGTTGCCGCCGAAGTGAAGGACGGTGCCGCGGGGCTTCGGGGGCACCAAACGCCACACGTCGAGCTCGACGCCGTCTTCGGCCGCGAGACGGGTGGTCGCGACGCGGACGCCTCGTGACCGCAGTCCATCGAGGTCAACCGTGCGCTTACGGTCGAAGGCGCTGGCCTCTTCGATGGTAATGGTCGTGCACGCGGTCAGACGCGGTACCAGCAGACCCAGGAAGATGATCAGGGCGCGAGGCATCGCGGGACCTGATAGTTGCGGTGGACCGCGATATCCCGCAGATTCGACCGCCTCAGCGAATGCACCGCCAGATCTTCAGCCGGACGATCCGCCTTCGGTACGAAGTGGGCCGGGCGTTCGGGTTGCCTGCCACCGCAACAACCGCCGCTGGAGGTCGTTTCTCGGGTGCGAGATCGCCACGGACGCGCTTTGCTGTTCCGATGATCCGGGTATTCGTCGCGCTCGGCGCCAACCTCGGTGACCCTGTGGTTCAGCTCGCGGAGGCCGCGGCGCGTCTGGCCAGTCCTGACGTGACGGTCATCGCGAGATCCCGCCTCTATCGCAGTGCCCCTCTGGGGCCCCCAGGGCAGCCCGAATACCTGAACGCGGCGATGGAGATCCGAACCGGCCTGCGACCGGACGCGCTCTTGCGTCACACCCAAGCCGTGGAGGCGGGGATGGGGCGGAAGAAGACCGTCCGCTGGGGGCCGAGGCTGGTCGACCTGGACATCGCGTTGTACGGCGGCGAACGGGTCGATACGCCGGATCTGGTCATTCCGCACCGGGAGCTGACCCGTCGCCGGTTCGTGCTCGCGCCCCTCGCTGACCTGGCACCGGAGTTCGAGGTCCCGGGGACGGGTCGGACCGTGGGTGAACTTCTCGTGGCGTTGGGGCCGGCCCCCGACGACGAGCTGTCGGTGCTACAGGACGCCTGGTAGCGAGGTCAGACCAACCGTAGTTCGACGTCGTAGGCCGATAGCTGAGCATCGGCGGTCAAGAGGGTCAGATTCTCCAGCTGCGCCTGCGCGATGAGCAGCCGGTCGAACGGATCGCGATGATGTGCAGGCAAGCTTGCCACGTGAACGGTGTGTCGAATCTCGACCGGCAGCGGTGCCGTGCCGGAAGTCGCCATTCGCGACGGCACGTATTGCTGGGGCGGGTGGGGCAGCGGCAGGCGCCCGAGGGCGTACTTGATGGCGATCTCCCACGTGCTGGCCGCCGACAGGAAGATCTCGTTCTCCGGCGAAGACAACGCCTCGAGTGAATCGGCGGGAATTCGTTCGGGTTCCGTCAGAAGCCAGAGCCAGCAGCGGGTGTCGAGGAGGAACCGCACTATTCGAAGCTCGCCAACGTCTCCGGATCCAGCGGGGCATCGAAGTCGTCGGGCACCTCGAAGAGCCCGCGGTCGACACCAAACTGGCGCCGCTCGGACTGCTCGTAGGGCACCAGTCGCGCGATGGGGCGTCCGCCCTTCGCAATGACGATCTGCTCACCGGCCAACACTCGCTGCAGCAGCTTGGATAAATGGGTCTTGGCCTCGTGAATGTTGACCTCGGCCATGGCCGCCATGGTTAGCTAAGTACTAGACTAAGTCAAGGAAGCGCGGTTCCGGGCTAGTCTCTCCGCTTACCGCTGCGCTTGGGAACGCGGCGTTTCTTGAGCGGCTTTTTGAGTTCTCCATCGGTGATCAGGGTGACCAGGGCTCGCCGGCTCTTCTCCGAGTCGACACGGGCGAACCACTGCAGTCGGTCGTCGATGGCGAGCCCCAACACTGGACCGTCGCAGATCTTCTGGCAGCCCACCTCGACCATCGAGACGCCTTTCATGGCATCCAGCATCTTTCGGGTCTTCGCGCTGCACTTGCTGCAGTGTTTCCCGGAGCACACAAAGACGCGCACGACCTTCGACGTTAGTCGCGACCGCGCGCGATCCAAAGCGCGTCCGCGTCGTTCAGGTATCGAAAAGAGCTTCGCCTGGTTCTCCCTAGGTGACCGTCTTTCGGAACCGCGCCGCGCCGGCGCCAAGGATGGCCACCCCAAACGCGGCCAGCGCGCACAGCGGCCACCACAGGTCGGTGACGTCGGCGCCTTTCAGGAGCACCGCCCGAAGGATCTGGACGTAGTATCGAACCGGATCCAGTCGCGACAACGCTTGGATCCACGCCGGCATGTTTTCGACCGGGCTCATGAACCCCGACAGCAAAATCGCGGGCAGAATGAAGAAGAAGCTGCCGAGGATCGCCTGCTGCTGGTTCTGCGCCAGCGACGAAATGAATACTCCGGTCCCCAAAGTACTCATCAGATACAGCACGGTGCCTGCGAAGAGGGCGACGACGGATCCTCTCAGGGGCACGCCGAACACGTGGGTGCCGACGGCGAGGACGAGGCCGGCCGCGACGAGCCCGATCAGCGCGAACGGCAGGATCTTGCCCAGCAGCAGCGCGATGGGAGGCATAGGGGTGACCAGGAGCTGCTCTATCGTCCCCAGCTCCCGTTCTCGCGCGATGCTCATCGCGGTCACGACCGTGGTCACGACGAGCAGGACCACCGCCGCCACGCCCGGGACCATGTAGATGGGGCTGCTCAACGACGGGTTGTAGAGGATGCGCGGTTCGATCACCACCGAAGCTGGTCGCTCCAGTACCCGCCCCGCGGCCTGCTGCTGGGCGATGGACTCCGTCAACAGAGACAGGCTCCGGCGCTGCAGGAATTCTTGCACTGCGGCGACCGCGGTTTGGGACTCGACGGGATCCGTGCCGTCGATCAAGGCCTGGATCTGGACCGGTCGTCCCCGGAGTCGATCGCGGGCGAAGCCTTGGGGAACGATGACCGCGACTTTGGCGCGTCCGGAGGTCAAGGCGTCGGACGGATCCTCGGCGTCCAGCGCGCGGTCGAGGGTCGCGTCGGCGAGCATCTCGTCGAGCAGGGCTCGGCTGGCCGGGGTCCGGTCTTGGTCGACCACGACCGCTTGCACGTGGTCGACGTCGAGGTCCACCGCGAAGCCGAGGAGGGTCAGCTGGATGACGGGAGCGACGAACAAGATCGCGGCCATCCGTCGGTCGCGAAACGTCTGCCGCAGCTCTTTTCGAGCGACTGAGACAATGGCGCGGCCGACGTACGGCAGGCCGGAATGGATCGCAGGGGGCATCAGTCGAGCCTCCGGCGGAAGTTGGCGGTGGTGAGCGCGATCAGGGCCCCGGCCAGGATCACCAGGCTGACGAGCGGGGCCCACAGCTCAGCGGGGCCGGCGCCTTTGAGCAACACTCCGCGGAGAATCGAAATCAGATACCGAGCGGCGACCACCCGAGACAGCAGCTGAAGCGGCCACGGCATGTTCTCGATCGGAAACAGGAAGCCCGACAGCAACAGCGCAGGCAGGATTCCGCTCACCGCACCGACCTGGGTGGCGACCTGCTGGTTGCGGGTGATCATACTGATCAGCAGACCTTGCCCCAACGCGCAGACGAGGAAGAGAGAGACGGCGACGACCACGAATCCGAAGGCGCCCCGTAGCGGCACGTCGAACAGCCAGGCGCCCGCGGTGAGGACCATCATGAACTGGACGAGCCCGAGGGCTACGTAGGGCAACACTTTGCCGAGGACGACGGACAGACGCTCAACGGGCGTGGCGAAGAGCTGCTCCATCGAGCCGCGCTCCCACTCGCGGGCGACGGTGAGCGCGGCCAACAGAACGGCGAGGACGGACAGCACGACCGCTACCAGACCGGGTACCACGAATACCGCCGATTCCGAGCGCGGGTTGAACCAAGTGCGGACCCTGGGGACGAGAGGGAGCTCGACCCCCGACCGCAGCCGAGCGATGGACTCTCGCTGCCCGAGCTGGGCCGCGTACGCGACGGCGACCCGGGCCGTGGTCGCGTCGGCGCCATCCATCAGCAGCTGGAGTAGGGCTCGCTCGCCGCGAGCGAGGTCGCGGTGGAAGCCGTCGGGGATGACGAGGGCGGCCTTGACCTCGTCGCTTCGAAACATCGCCTCCGCCGTCGCTTCGTCGGTTAGGTGGTGGGTCACGTCGAAGGCCCGCGAGGCATGGAGGCGACGAACGAAGCGCCGGCTGGCCGGCGTTCGATCGCGATCGATCACCGCGAGATGGACGTCCTCCACATCGAAGCTCACCGCGTATCCGAACAGGAGGACCATCACCAACGGCATGCCCAACGCGAGGTAGAGGACCTGGGGGTCGCGCACCATGTGCAGGACCTCTTTGTGGGCCAAGGCCAGCAGTCGCCCCCAGAAGCCCGCGCTCATGTCGCCTCCACCACCGCCAGGAACACGTCTTCGAGGCTCGGGTCGATCGGCGCCAATCGGTACGGCCCGAGACCGGCCGCGGTCAGGGTCTGCTGCAGACCTTCGGGAGTGATGTCGTCGGGCGCGTACCTCACGTGAAGTGCGGCCCCGAAGGGATGGGCCTCGAGGACGCCGGCGACATCCCGTAGGGCGGCCATCGCCCCTCCGATGGCCGGACCCTCGACCCTGACGATCGCGCCGGGGACCAGGGTTCGTTTCAAAATCTCGGGGGCGTCGAGGGCGACCAGGCGCCCGTCGACCATGAGGCCGATCCGGTGGCAGTACTCCGCTTCGTCCATGTAGTGGGTGGTGACGAAGATCGTGGTTCCGCCGTCGGCGACTCGCCGGATGAGCCGCCAGAACGTCCGCCTCGCCTCGGGGTCGACGCCGGCCGTCGGTTCATCGAGGAACAGGATCGACGGTTGGTGGAGCATCGCGGACGCCAGCGCCACCCGCTGCCGCATGCCCTGCGGCAGGTCGCCGGTGCGGGTGTGGCGATGGGCCAGCATATCGACGCCGTCGAGGACCTCCGCCGTCCGTCGGCGAAGCGCGGCCCCCCCGAGCCCGTAGGCGCCTCCGAAGAACTCGAGGTTTTCGTCGACGAGAAGGTCCATGTAGAGGGAGAACTTCTGGGACATGTAACCCAGCGAGCGCTTGACCCCCTCGGGGTCGGTCGTGACATCGATGCCGTTGACCCGGGCCGTGCCCGCCGACGGCGCCAATAGCCCGCACAACATGCGGATCGTCGTGCTCTTGCCCGCGCCGTTGGCGCCCAGATACCCGAAGATCTCCTTGCGTTCGACGTCGAAGGAGACCTCGCGAACCGCGGTGAATCGTCCGAAGCGCCGGGTCAGATCCCGGACCTCGATGACCGGATTCATGCTGCCCTCCGCACCGCGTCGAGGAACAGATCCTCGAAGGTTTCGCTCCCCCCGGCGGCCATCAGCTCGCCGGGGACGCCCTCGAGCAGGACGCGGCCGTCATGAAGTAGACCGACCCGATGACAGCGCTCGGCTTCGTCCATGTATGCGGTCGACACGACGACCGCCATCCCGTCGTCGACGAGCTCGAACAGGAGCGCCCACAGCTCTCGCCGGCTGACCGGATCGACCCCGTTGGTGGGCTCGTCGAGCAACAGGACGCTGGGCTTCGGCAGCAGCGCGCACGCGAGGGCCAGCTTCTTGTACATCCCGCCGGAGAGCGCGGCGGCCCGGCGACCGACGAACCGGCCCAACCGGGTGATATCGAGCAGGCGCGCCCGCTGAGCGGCGAACGTCGCTCGGTCGAGGCCGAACAGCCGAGCGAAGAAGGTGAGGTTCTCGTCGATCGACAGGTCACCGTACAGGCTGTACTGCTGCGGCATGTAGCCCAGGCGCCGTCGGACTTCGGGGTCCGCGGTCAGGGGGACGGCGCCGGCTACAGAAACGGTGCCTTCGTCGGGGCCCATGACCCCCGACAGCAGTCGCAAGGTGGTGGTCTTGCCCGCCCCATCGGGACCGACGAGGCCGTACAGCTCGCCGGCGCGGACGGAGAACGATACCCCGCGCAGCGCGGGCACGGCGCCGAACCGCTTCTTTAGGCCGGCGGCGATGACCATCGGCTCGGTCATAGCGAGGCTCCGTCGCCGGTTCGGGGGGCACGGTCCGGTTCGGAGCCCGGGATTTCGATCTGCACCGGCATTCCCGGTCGAAGCTCGCCCTGAGGGTTGGCGGCTCGAATGTCCACGCGGTACACGAGCCGGTCCCGATCTTGTCGAGTCTGAACGTTACGGGGCGTGAACTCCGCTTCCTTGGCCACCGCAGTGATGCGGCCCGCGAAGTGGCGGTCGGGGTACGCGTCGGCCACGATGGACACCTCGCCCCCAACTTGGGCCGCGGCCAGCTCGGCGTTGGGAATGAAGAACGACGTCTCGACGGGATCGATGCTGACGATGGTCAGGATCCGGGATCCGGGCAGCACGACCTCACCCGGCTCGAAGGCGCGGGTAAGAACGTAACCGGCGATGGGGCTGGTGAGAACGCACTCCTCGGCCAGGGTCTTCGCTCGTGCGATCTCGGCCTCGGCGGCGGTCACGGAGATCAGCGCTGCCTCCGCCTGCGCGCGCGCGGCTTCCGCTTGCCCCTTGGCTGCGCTCGCCTGCCCCTTGGCGGCCCGCAGCTGAGCGTCGAAGGCCCGGATCTGCGCTTCCAGCTGCTCGCGCTCGCCGCCGATTCGGTCGATCTCCATCTCGGTGGCGCCGCCTTCGCCTTTGAGCTGCTTCAGGCGGGACAGCTGGCGGGCCGCGACCCCGCGGGTGGTCTCGAGCGCGGTCTTCTGGGCCCCCGTGGCCCCGATTCGCGCGCTCGCCGCGGCGGCGGTGCCCAGCGCGGCCCGGACCTGGGCCCGAGCCGCCTGCGCCTGGCGGTCGGCCGCGTCGCGTCGGGCCTGGGCTGCTCGCAGGACAGCTTGCTGCTCTCGGCAGTCGAGGGTGACGACCGGGTCGCCCTTGGTCACCAGGTCGCCTTCGTCGGCACGAATGCTGACGATCCGGGCTCCGAGGCGGGCGACGACGTCGACCTCGGTGCCTTCGATGATCCCGCTGCCGCCCGACGGTCCCGACCATACGGCTCGGGTGGCGAGAACCTTCACGTACAGCCCGATGGAAAAGGCGAGGGTGAGCGCAGCGAATATGAGCAGGATGCGTTTCACTTGTCTTCTCCGACGACCACCCCACCCACGCGCAGAGCTTCCGCCCGCAGCATGGCGCGATCGAACAGCGCCTTGGTCTTGGCGACTCGGGCTTCGTCGAGAGCGAGCTCCGCGGTGAAGACGTCGAGCTCTGTCCCCGTCCCCGCGGCCACCGCGGTCTTCGCGACCCGCAGGTACGTTTCGTTTTGGCGGAGGGTTTCTTGTGCGCTCTCGAGCTCCGCGAGCGCGGTTTGCTCGCGGGCCCGGATGTCGGTCAGGGCCCGAACGAGCGCCTCCCGTTTCGCCTCCGCGAGGCGCGCGTATGCGGCGGCCTGCGCTTCGTGGGCCTCGACTTCGTTCTCGCGAGCCAGGCCATCGAAGATCGGCCACGACAGGGCGGCCAACGCTTCGATCACCGGTCCGAACTCCAGCTCGAGGGCACGTGGATACATGAGCTTGGCCGTCCCGGATACGGTCAGGGTGGGAATCAAGTCGCGGGACCGGCCTCGGGCCCGTGACTGTGAGGCGTCGGCCAGCGCCTTCAGGCGAGCCACCTCGGGCTGGCCGCTTCGGATCTGTACGTCGAGCCGCCCCCCGAGGCGCTCGAGGTCTCCGGTCAACGTCGGCAGAGGGTCGCGATCCAACAGCGAGCTGAGCCGCGCACGGTACCGGACAAGCTCGGTCTCGGCCCGGCGTCGCTGGGCTTGAAGGTTGGCGACCCGCACTCGAGCCTGGGCCAGCGCGACCTCGGACGCGACTCCGGCTTGGGCGCGCAGTGTGACTTGCCGCCGCTGACGGTCGGCGACGGCCAGCGACGCTTCGGCGACGTCGCGGACGGCCCGGGCATACAGCGCGGCGAGGAAGGTAGCGCGAACCATATACGCGAGGTCCGCGCGGTCCATTGCGGTCTGCGCGACCTCCGCCTCCCGTCGGGATACGGCCGCGTCGGCTCGCGGCCCGCGAGACAGGTCGAAGAGGCGGTAGCCGGCCGTGAGGCCGATCTGCACGTGGTGGACATCGTCGACGTCACCGACCGGCGGGAGCCCGAGATTCTCCGGCAGGTCGACGGGCAGCTGGTTCCTCGGCGTATAGAAGAGATAGGAAGCGTCGAACTGGAGGCGGGGCAGGTACGCCGACTCGGCGACCCGGATTTGCGCCTCTGCGGCGGCCTCCGCGCTTTGCCGCGCGGCCAACGACGGCGCCCGGTCGAGGGCGGCGTCGACCGCGGCCCGGATATCCAGGGGTTCCGGAGCGGCGGCGCTGAGCCAGACGGTGACCAAGACGAATGACATGACGCTCGTCCCGGACAGGAGCAACCGCAATGCCAACCGAATGGAGCCAGAATCACTGCGCGGCGTGCCGCCGGGTGTTCGAGGAACCGACAGTCGACCTTCCCGGGGTGTAGAAGATCCGACAGGCTGATGGGAGACGGCGATGGGGTCCACGACGGAACAAAACTGGCATGAGCGCGACCTGATGGACCGGGCTTTCGGACGTGACGCGATCCGGCGTCGGGAGTTCGTTCGCTTGGTCGAAGGCCTGCGACGCTTTCGGGTCACCGGGCTCTCGGTCGGGGTCTTGGTGTTGCTATGGGTGTTGAGCGTCGAGGCGCTGACCTGGCGGCCGGTGTCGCCGACCGCGGTCATCGCGCTGTTCGTGTTGATCGTGGCCATCGATCTGTATCGGCTGCGCCCCGGCGCTCCCGCGCCCGAGGGGCCGTCCAGCTTGGCCTTCGACCTGTTCCTCGCCGTGCTCGGCCAGACCGCGGTCGTCGGCCTGACCGGCGGCATCGAGAGCCCCCTGTTGTTCGTGATCATCATCCTCCCGTTCGCGGGCGGGGTCATCCTCGGCCCTGGGCTCCACAGCCGCGCGGTCCTGATGGCGGTATTGTTCATCCCTTGGCTGATGGTGGTGGCCGGCGCCCGAGAGTGGACGCCCCGCACCGTCCCCGAGCTCCTCGCGCTCGAGCCGGGCTTCGCTCACCGAATGCCGTATACGGTGACCCGGGCCAGCGTAGTCAATATCGCTTGCGTAGCGGTGCATCGCCTCGGCCTGTGGATGTACGTGGTCATCAACCGGATGATCGACGCCGCGCTCGACGCTCGCCGCCAGGCGCTCGAGACCCAGCGGGAGCGCAACCGAGAGCTGGTCCAGCTTTCCAGCGCGATCGCTCACGAGCTCAAGAACCCTCTCGCCACGATCAAAGGGCTGGTTCAGCTCGTCGAACGCGGCGACAAGAACGCGGAGCGAAGGTTCGCGGTGCTGCACCGGGAGATCGATCGCACCCGAAGCATTCTCGACGAGTTTCTTAACTTCTCTCGACCTCTCGGCGCCCTGTCGACCGAGCGGGTGGATCTCGCGAACCTGATCGACGATCTCACCGCCCTTCACGAGGGTCTCGCCGCGGACGCCGGGGTTCGGGTCGACCCTCCGCCCCGGGGTCAGACCGACGCCCCGAACGCGGTCGCCGGCGACCCCAGGAAGCTGGGGCAAGCGCTCACCAACCTCCTCCAGAACGCCATTGAAGCGTCGGCGCCCGGGTCACGGGTCGAATGGGTGCTCTCGGCCGGCAAGGGGGCGGTCACGGTGGGGGTTCAGGACGAGGGACCGGGGGTCGAAGATGCCGTTCTGGGGCGGATCAGCCAGCTGGGCGCGACGACCAAGGCCGGCGGCAGCGGGATCGGTCTCGCCGTCGCGCGGACGATCGCGGAACAACACGGCGGCCGACTCGAGATCGGTAACCGCGACGTCGGGTGTCGGGCGATGCTGATCCTTCCCGTCGCGACGGAGGGAGGTGACCGATGAGGCCGAGGGTGCTCGTGGCCGACGACGACGATGGGGTTCGGTTCACCTTGGCCGAGGTGCTGTCCGAACTCGACGTCGAGGTCTTGGAAGCCGAGGACGGTGCCCAGGCGCTGGCGCGGGTGGACCGCGACGACGTCGACCTGGTGATCACCGATCTCGCGATGCCCAAGGTCGACGGCATGGCCGTCCTGGAGCGGATCCAGGCCGAGCATCCGGAGACCAAGGTGGTCATGGTCACCGCCCACGGCAGCGAGAGCGCCGCCGTGCAGGCCATGAAGCTGGGCGCGTTCGATTATCTGCCCAAGCCCTTCGACATCGACGAGATCGTGCAGGTCGTGCGCCGGGCGACCGAAGCCGCCCGCCTCCAGGCCGAGAACCGACGTTTGCGGGCCCAGCTCGCGCTCGGTCGACACATGGTGTTCGCATCGAAGTCGATGCTCGACGTCGCCCGGCTGGTCGAGCGCGCTGCGCCGCGCGACGTCACCGTCCTCATTACCGGAGACAGCGGAACCGGAAAGGAGCGGGTGGCCGACGCGCTGGTGGCCGCTTCCGGCCGCGCGCAGGGACCCTTCGTGAAGTTCAACTGCGCGGCGCTGACCCGGGAGGTCGCGGAGGACGAGCTGTTCGGGCATCGGGCGGGGGCCTTTACCGGGGCGACCCATCCTCGCCCCGGCCTGTTTCGCGAGGCTCACCGCGGCACGATTCTGCTCGACGAGGTCGGAGAGCTGGATCTGTCCGTGCAAAGCAAGTTGCTACGGGTCCTGCAAGACGGCGAGGTCCGACCGATGGGTGAGGACCGGCCCGTGCAGCTCGACGTGCGGGTCTTGGCCGCGACCCACCGAGACCTTCAGGAGGAGGTGCGTTCCGGCCGGTTCCGCGAGGATCTGTTCTTTCGCTTGAACGTGGTCCGGATTCATCTGCCCCCGTTGGACCAACGCCCCGAAGACATCGAGCCGCTCATCGACCACTTCTTGGCCAAGTACGCCGAGCGTTTTGGCATCGATCGTCCGCGGTTGGCCGCCGGGACCCGGTCCCGCCTGCTCGCGCAGTCCTACCGGGGCAATGTTCGGGAGCTCGAGAACACCGTCGAGCGTTTGGTCGCCCTCAGCACCAGCGAGGTGATCGAAGACCTCGATGCGCCGGTCGACGTGGGCAGTCCGCTCACTTTGCGGCAGCGGGTCGAGGCCTACGAGCGGGGCTTGATCGGGGCCGCGCTTCAGGAGACCGGGGGCAACCGCTCCCAGGCCGCCCGGCGGCTGGGGGTCGGACGCGTGACCCTCCTCGACAAGCTGAAGAAATACAAGCTCGACGGGTGAGGTCCGCGGCGGCGCTTACTGCTCCTGGAGGGTGAGGTCGCGTACGATCGCGCGGTGCTTGCGCATGAGGTCTTCGGCCTCCGCGCGGGACAGTCCGGACAGGGTGCGGGCGATGTCGTCGTCGTCCCAGCGGACCTCGGCCTCCGCCGCGTATCCCTCGGTCGAGGTTGTGCGGTCGCGGACTTCGAGCCGAGACCGGAGCATGGCCTCCATGCGCTCGCGCACCGTCTCGAAGCGCTGATGGACGGCGATCGCATCGGAGGCGGCGGTCGATGTTCGGGTGGCGCCGATCTCGGCGACGAGGATGTCGATCGCCGCCCGAGCCGCGGCGTCGGCGTCGTTCCACGCGCGATCCGGCGTCGCCGCGGTCGCGGTCGCGGTCATGGAGACCATCGGGCCGTCGATGGCGATGTCGGCCCCGAGGACGATCGGGGGTGGTCGGGTGTTGAGGGTTGGATCGGGCTCCGACGAGGGTGTCGTGACGCACGCGACGACGGCCAAGGTCGTCAGTGCGATCCCGCCGCTCACTCGCCGTCGAAGCGATGCCCCTGACTGCGGATGTACACTGCGCTGCACAGCCTCACCCTCGCCCATACGGGTCGGCATGACCAGTCTGCGGCGAGGCGGGCGCCGGGATGCGAACCGCGCGGGCCAAAACCTCCCGGTACCCGTTCGCGAGGTGGCCCCCATCGAACGCGCGGCGTAACACGAGCAAACGGTGCATCTGCGGCAACCGGTAGTGGGGAGCGGTGGGCAGCAGATGATGCTCGGCGTGGTAGTTGACGTGATGCGGGGCCAAAATCAGCTGCTCGAGCGGCGAGGCGAGGGTGGTGCGGGTGTTCTTGAGCGGGGCCGTGTCGTTTTCGTCGGTGCACGCGTGTTCGGCGATGGAGCGGATCCGGATGACCAAGCTGTAGGTCGTAAGATAGGTCGCGGGCCACAGGACGTACACCCAACCCGCGCCCACGGCCCACAGGACCGCCGCCATGGCCGCATGGCTGACGATCACGGGCCCCGTGTACACCACGAAGCGGCGGGTATACGTGCCGAGCTTCGCGACCGCGAACGGAGTTCGCTCCAACCGGTCCGACCGATCCGCCATCGTGTACGCGAGGAGGCCGAGGTCGATCATGAGAAGGGCCATGACTCGCTTGAGGCCGGTCTGGCCGCTCAGATCCCGCCACACCTTCCGGCGAAATGACGCCGGTGAGATCGGGAAGCCGCTGGCCAGGCCGCGGTCTGGATCATTGTCGGTCCCCGCGTGCGCGTGGTGTCCGATGTGTTGGATGCGGTATCGCTCGACGTCGATCCACACCGGCGCGCCGCACAGCCACTTGCCCAGGGCCTTGTTGAAAGCGGGGTTTCTAAACAATGAGCGGTGTGCGCATTCGTGGGCCAACACCGCGAGCGCGAGCTGGCGACCGGCGAGCAGAACGAGGGCCAGGCCGATGGTCACGACCGACGGGTAGGCGACGACGACGGCGAAAATGGTGGCGATGAGGCCCCAGGTCAGGGCGAGCGAGCCGAAGCCTCGAAGGTCGGAGGGGGTCGTCAAACGT
>JANQQN010000159.1 GCA_028289325.1 Myxococcota bacterium
GTCAGCTTTGCTCTCGTGGACCGGGGTCGTGATTACCCCAGCGTTCACAATGCCCGATCTAGGTGTTCATCATGCCGATCTCGGCGTTCAATGGGCCGATCTCGGTGTTCATGAACGGCCGATCTACGAAGGAACCGGCACATCCTTTGCACTCTGGTCTGGTCACATCGTTTACAGTCCAGGCTCGGTCTTACAGTCCAGGCCTATTTACAGTCTGATCCAATCCTTCGATAGATTCGTCGTTGTCGTAAGCGCGTCACCACCTTCGTTGTCAACTCCATTTGCACCCGTTCTTCCTCTGCATCCCTTTCAAGCAACATGAGGGGGTCCGGGGGAGACTTGAATGGTGTGGAATCGCTGTTAGTCTTCGTCGTCGGAGCTTGGTGAGTCCCTATTCCCGTTATGGCCGCGCGGTGCGGGCGATATAGCCTGGTCGCGCGACCGTGCTTTTGCGTTCGTTGAAGACGCCGAGCTTGAGCGAGTAGTAGTGTACGCGCCACTCTCCATCGCCAATTGGCTCGAACGCGATGTCTTCGCCGCAGATGGACTTCGAGACCGTGAAGCGATGCCGGTTGAATGACACCTCGCCGTTCCTGTTGAGCCGTCGAACCTCGAAGTGCCCGTCGTATGATGGGGCAGGTTCCTTGACCGGGACCTCTCGCCCGGAGCGATTGTAGGCTGTCGAAGGGGTACGGTCGTCCAGCGCTTCATGGGGACGGTCTTCATTGAACTCGTCGCGAAAACGATTGAAGGAGCGCTGCTGCGCCCGAATGTCGCGGCTGGGTGGGCAGGCTGTCTCCTCCTTCAGCGTCCGATGGACACGCTCCAGGCGTCCGTTCTGCTCAGGATGGCCAGGTTCTATCCGCAGCACCTCGATGCCCAACCGCACCCACCAGGCTGACAGTCTTGTCAGGCCTGAGAACGACGCGGACGCGAAGGGGCTCCCGTTGTCCGACAGGATTCCGCAGGGCATGCCGAACTCGCGGAACGCGGCCAAGAAGACGGGTCTGGCGAGCTCGGTGCTGCAGGTACGAAGTCCTTGGCATCGAAGGAGGAACCGACTGAAGGTGTCTTGAATCGTTAGCGGATAGCAGTAGCGGCCGTCGCGGGTTTTGAATTCGCCCTTGAAATCGGTGGCCCACACAGCATTTGGGGCATCCGGATGAACTACGCCCTGGCCGGTTGGCCGAGCCGTTCGCCGTCGACGTCGAGGCGCTACGAGACCATGCTTCTTGAGCAAGGTCGCCACGGTACTTGCCGCGGGGAGAGCGACACCAGGATGACGAGGCCCCAGCCAGCCAAGGAGCTTTCGAGGTCCCCACCGAGGGTGCCTCCTCCGAGCGTCTAGGATGACCTCAACCACCTCAGGTGCCGTCTCGTTCGGATGCTGCCACGGCGCCCTCGAACGGTCGAGAAGGCCCGATAGGCCACTCTCCTCGTACCTCGTTAGCCACTTGTACCCCGTGGGTCTCGAGATTCCAAACCGACGGCAGGCCGCCGCCATGCTCTCTCCTTCCTCCAGGAGCTCGATAAAGGCTTGACGTTCGTCCACGCGATCCCTCACTTTCCACGGCACCGCAACTCAAGTTGCATAGCGCCTCAGAATGTGTAAACGATGTGCCTGGACTGAAGTGTCAACCATCTAGCCGGTTTGTACCTCTACGTGTTCACAATCGGGCGATCTGGGTGTTCACAATCGCGCGATATGCGCACCGGCGCGACAAGCGCAAGCGAACCCGCGCGATGGCATTACCTCGATCCAGTGGATACCTGATATGAGGAGAGACAGGTGTCGAAGATGACGAAGGCGCGATGTCAGTTTAGCAAGGCGTTCAAACCGGAGATCGTGAAACTGGTTTTTGAGGGACAGCGAACGGTTCCCGAGACCTGCAGGCAACACAGGTTGCACGAGTCCTCCGTTTACGCCTGGCTCCGACAGGCCAAGATCGAATCAGGCAATGGCATTCTCGACGCCATGACGACCGCCGACAAGGAGGAACTCGACCGGCTCCGGCGCGAGAATCGGGAACTCAAGAGAGAACGATTTTTTACGCGATGCGGCCTCGTACTTCGCGAAGGGAAAGAAATGAAGTTCGCCTTCATCGCGAGGAACGTGAGCCGCTTTCCAACAGCTTGGATGTGCCGAAGGCTGGGCGTGTCCCCGTCCGGTTTCTACGCTTGGCGAAGTCGAAGTTTGAGCAACCGAGCCGTCGTCGACGATCGGCTTCGGATGCGAATTCGAGCACATCACGCGGCCAGCGGCGGCACCTACGGGAGTCCGCGGATCCAGCGCGATCTGCGGGCGGAAGGGATGCGCGTGAGCAAACGTCGCGTCGCTCGACTGATGCGTGAGGAGGGCCTTCAGGGGCGTAGGAAACATCGGTTTCGAACGACGACGATTGCCGACTCGACGCAGCCGGCGGCGCCGAATCTCCTCAAACGGCAGTTCTCCGTGAATGCGCCTAACATCGCATGGGTCTGCGACATCACCTATGTTCGGACTTGGGAAGGGTGGCTCTACCTTGCGGTCGTCATTGACCTCTACGCCCGCCGGGTCGTCGGCTACGCGATGGCCGATCATATGCGGACCGAGCTGGTTCTCGAGGCTCTTGACGCAGCTGTGGCCCAGCGTCGCCCAGGACCTGGGCTCATCGTTCACTCGGACCGTGGCTCGCAGTACACCAGCGACGCTCATCGCTGCGCCCTGCGGCGCATGGGCGCGCATGCATCGACCAGTGCGAGAGGCACGTGCTTCGACAACGCCGTCGCCGAGAGCTTCTTCGGAACGCTCAAGGAGGAACTGCTGTATCGTAGCGCTTGGCCCACAATCAGTGCGGCGAAGGCGGCAATCACGAAGTACATCGATGCCTTCTACAATCCGCGGCGTCGTCATTCGACGCTCGGGTTTGTCAGCCCGATCGAGTTTGAGGTAGCAACACATCAGCAGCGATTCGCTGCGTAACAGACCGTCCACTTTTTCGAGGCAACCTCACGAAGCCCGGCCGCCCGGCCCGCTACGACTACGAGTACGCTCGTTGTGGCACCGCGAACATCTTCTGCGCCGTCGAGCCCCGGGCCGGCAAACACATAACGAAGGTGACGCGCACCCGGCATGGCCACGAGTTCGCGAAGATGCTCATGACCGTCGCGAGGCGCTATCCCAAGGCTCGAACAATCCATCTGGTCATGGACAACCTGAGCACGCATTTCCTGTCATCGGTCGTCGGACACTACGGGAGCGAGCGCGGACGAGCGCTATGGAATCGCTTCACCCCGCACTACACACCCAAACATGGAAGCTGGCTGAACCAGGCCGAAATCGAGATTGGACTACTCAACCGACAGTGCATTGGTCGCCGTCGGACGGCCTGCCTCGATGCACTGCGAGCCCACGTCAAAGCCTGGAATCGCTGGGTGAACCGGATTCGCCAAACCATAGACTGGAGATTCACCAGGAAAGACGCTCGGCGACGATTCGGATACAAGCCGCTCAGAACCAAGCGGTCCCGGGACTAGTGGAGAAATTACCCGCCTGCGTCAACTCGATCGCGCTGCCGTCATCGCAACCCCAGAGCCGGGCGAACGGCCCGGCGTCGAGACGTTTCGCCAATGCCGTCGTGCCAAAGGACCTTAGCCGCGCTTGCGATTGCGCGACGCGAAGGCGAACACGTCGCCGTCCATCACTTCGCGACCCATCCTGACAACGAGGCCAGCGAGCGAATGTCGGATAGACCGAAGAGTCGTCATCGTTGCAGCATCATTCAATCGAAAAGACGGCTCTTGAGTCGGCGCTCTCCGAGCTCGCATCTGCACTCCGCTGCGGCGCCATCTGATCCAGAACTTTTGGCTCCTCAGCTCGTTCGTGACAACCTGCCGAATGGCCGGGGCCTCCCGAACGTCGTCTGTGCACCATGACCAGCTGGCTGGTGATCGCACCAGGTTCGAAGGAGGCCTCGTTGCCTGGGTCATGCAGCAACCATCACACGCGCACTCACCCCCTACAGAGTCCCGCTTAACTAGCTGAAATCAAGGATAATTTGCGCAGCTGGGGGCTGCGGCCCCACCCAGGGCAATCTCGAGCCGTCCCAAATACATGAGACTGTATAATGGATGGGTTCCACTGTGCCTCTCGTGCCGGCCGGGTCCGGCCGCTTCGTGTGCCCAGTGGCGCCTCCTCGGCTTTCGATGCAGACTCAACGGGTGACCGGCGAGGAGACACACCCCCGCGCAAAGACTGTTCACGAGGCGGCGGAGGGGCCCGCCCTGGAGTTTCAAAACCCAGATCCCGGCTCCTACTACGTCCACCGGCCTCGGCTTGAGGTCAACGGGCGCACCCCGCCGCCGTTTGCCGAGCAAGTGCGCAATCGCCTCATAGGGCGCATGGCAGGGCCCTGCACCCTCCTCGTGACCGGGCAGCTCGGCAGCGGCAAGAGCTCCGAGCTTCGCCGGGTGCTCCGCGAACAAAGCGTGCGCACCCGCTTCGAGAGGGTCGCGGTCCCGTTTCGAAAGCGAGTCGACCTCATCCATGGAGAGATCCGTGCGACCTTGCTCGCAGTTGCCACCAGCGTGGCCGAGCATCTCGGGTCGGCGCACCCTGAAGGCCCCCCCGGAAAGCGCTTCGACCCAGTGAGGCGATGGTTCCGAAAACTCGAAAAGGACTACGAAGATATCGGCATAACCCCGAGCGACTTCGGCGAAGCGAGCCTCACCTTTGGCGGGGTGTTCGCCAAGCTGACCGCCAAGGTGCGCGATGAGGAGCGGCTGCGCACCCGCGTCCTCGCGGACCCAAGGTTCGACGTGAGCGAGCTGCTCGCAGTGGCCAACGCCCTCGTGTCGGCGCTCTCCGAAGCGGCCGAACGCAACGTACTCATCTGGATCGACGACACCGACAAGCTCACCGAGGAGGCACCCGCCTACGACATCTTCATCGACAACTTCGACGCCCTCAGCCAACGCCTCGACGGCGCGAAGCTCATCACCTTCCCCTACTGGCTCAACTTCAGTGATCGCTTCGGGGAGACCAGCCGGCAAGCACACAAGGTCTACTCCCTCGACAACGTAAAGATTATCCGGGGTCCTGGAGACGATGAGCTGCTCCCGGAGGCGGAGCGGTTCTTCGAGCAGCTCGCGCATGCCCGACTCGCCTCTGACATCATCGAGAGCGACGCCATCCGGCTCGCCGCGCGGTTTTCGGCGGGCATCCCCCGCGAGTTCATCCGCATTCTCAGGCTCGCCGCGGAGGACGCAGTCGACTATCAGGAGCGCGTCATCACCCGTAGGCTCGTTGAGGGAACCCTAACCCAGCTCCGCCGGGAAACGAGCCGCATGACCCATTCGAGCGCCACCGCCGAGGCTCTGAAGCGCATCCGCCGAGACCATCGGCTCAAAGAGAAGGACGACCGCTATCTCCTCCGCTCGCTCCTCGTGGTAGAGATGCCGAACGAGAACCCTTGGTACGATGTCCACCCAATCCTCGGGCCGTATGTCGATGCGCTCGAGTGAAATTCCGCGGGCCGCCCGGTGGGTTCTCGGGCGCGCCCTCCATCACCTCCGCCGTCGGCGCTTCGGGCTCGTGCTGGTGGTAGGGCTGCGGCGCTCGAGCTCGGCGGAGGTGGCCCGCGACCTGGGGCTCCGCGCCCTCCGCGCGGAGGACCTCAACCCCTGGCCCGCCCTGCTTCGCGCCGCCAGTCATGACAACGAAAGGCTCGTGTGGACCGAAGTCCCAACGGAGCGACCCGACGGGTTCTGGGCGTCGTGGAACGGAGGCCGCGAAAACCTCCGAGACGCCGAGCTGCGCCTCGTTGTCGCCCTCGACGACGCGGCCTTCGTCGAGCTGAGCCACCGTGCGAGCGATCTTTGGTCCTACCGAGACAGGGTGGTGTGGCTCCCCGACTGGTCGAATGAAGTGGGACCCGACGATCTGAGGTTCGAGGGCACCCCTGAAATCCTGGAGAGCGTGGTCGAGAGAGACCTGCGTCAGGTAGAATGGCCTTGGAGTTCGCCGGCCGCGCGCATGGAGAAACTCTTTAGGGCGGCCCTACGTCTCACGGAGCTTGGTCGCCTCGCCGAGGCTGTCGACACGATGGCGAGAGCGGAGGCGCTCCGGAAGGACGTCGATGCCGACGCCACCTTGGAACACGTGGAACTACATGGCCTATCGGCCGCGGAGGCGCTCGATCAGCTCTTCGACTACTACGCGATGCCGATCGCGGTAAACGTAGGACACTGGGAGCAGGTGTTCGCCCAGGCGGTATCTCGGGAGGGCGTCCCGACCGAGATACGCGTCGTCAATCCTTCGTACGTCTACGTGCCCGCGCTCGGTAGCATGAGCGACGTCCTCGGATTCCGAGAAAGCTATCAAGGCGCTCTTGCGGCGCGTGAGCGACATGTCGAGTTCAGTAGTGGGGTCCACGTCCATTTTGCCAACGCCCTGTCAACGGATCCGGGCCCCGCCCTCGTCAACCTCGCGAGTAAGCTGATCGATCTCGGCGACCTCGAGGCGGCGGAGGATGCGCTTCACCGAGCCCGTGATGCGATCGAGCGGAGCCGGAATGACTGGCGGTGGATGGTCGCCTCGTTCGTCCATCAGCATGAAGCGGCGATCGGCCGCCTCCGCCTCGACGTCGAGACGGTGCTCGCGGCCGAGCAGCGATCCGAGAACTGCCGGGCCGAGCTCGGGGCGGCACACAAGCGGGATGACGCGCGCGCCCGACGCGCCAGCGACCTGACCGAGATTGGGGCCGAGGCACCCGCGTTCGCGCTTCTAGAAGCCTTCCCCCGTCTTCTCCCAGGATGGGCAGGCGGCCTCGCAGACTACCACGAGCGAGTCGTCGGGGCGTGGCTCAGGCTCGCCGAGGAGGAGGCGGACCACTCGGTTGAGGACGCCGACCGCTTTCAGCGAGCGGATCGCCTCGAGACCTTCGCCAACGTCGTGGAAGCCGCGTCCCAAGTGTTCTCGGACGATCGTCGGTCGGCGCGCGTCTTCGCCCTTTACGACGAGGCCCTGACGGCCGCAGAGGCGGCCGAGCAGAGCGACCGGGCCGCTTTCCTCCACTGGGCCCGGGCGCGATGGCAGGCGCGGACGGATCCGGAGGCGGCCACGGAGGGCTTCGAGGCGGCGCGGCGGTTCGCGGAGGGCCGGTGGGGCCCGAGCCTCAGGGCTCGCCTCGAGTGGGAACGTGCCCGGGGGTGGCGTGAACACAGCCAGCTCGACAAGGCCGACGCGCACCTCACCGCCGCCCACGCAGCGCTCGTTGAGGCGCCGCCGCGCTTTCGGCCCAAGAAGGCGACGCGGTCCCTCGCCCTCGAGACCTCGGACCTCCGGGTGGCGCAGGGCCAACCCGAGGCCGCGCTCGAGAGCCTCGAGCATGCTCGGGCGGAGATGGTGGACGCGGGCATCGACCGCTACGTTCTCGACCTCGACCTCGCCATCGCCGAGCTGCCGAATGTCTCTACGGCGCGGCGACGAAGCGCAGCCCACGAGGCGCTCCGGGCGGCCGAGCGGGGGCAGGTCGCGAACGCGCTCGCGCGCGCCCTCGCCTCCCTGGTGGTGCTCGATCCGACAGGCCCGGCCAAGCGCCTGCACGAAGCGGAGCAGCTCGCGAGCCCCCTCGCCCGGGGGCCGGTTCGAGAGGCGTTGGACCGCGCCCAAGCGGCCTACGAAATCGCCTCCGGCGAACATATGCCGAGCTGAGAGTCACGAGAGTCAGGTGGAAGGTGTTCGAAGTAACGAACATCTCCGCTCGACTGGCCAGATGTCCAGTTTCGTGATCGACGCCAGAAGCGACGACGGGCCCGCAGTCGACGAGGTCAGGCTCGACGACGCAGCGATAAGCCGTTGGAATCGACGTCGCCCCTGGCACACACAATCTCGAAAATCGAACGCGGACATCGACCGGGCGCCCGATCTATCATGCATCGGCCGCTGCCAGGCAGTCATCGCAAGACCCTGCGCGATTGGATTCGAGCCTCGCAATCCTAGCCTGAATTCGGGCACGAGCAAGCTGGTCCGGGACATCATCCGCAGTCCCGAAGTATACCTCATCTGGCGTACGGCCGCGCAGAGAGCTATGCGGAAGCCTCTTGTTATATTCAGTGACGTAGAAAGCGACCAAGCGCCGAACCGTGGAAATCGTATCCAGTTCGTTTAAGAATAACCACTGATGTTTGATGCGACGGAAAGAAGCTTCCACACAATGCCCACAAGGAAGACGATCGGGATCGACGGTCGACTGATGTCGGCCTAGAGGTGACGATCGTCCGGCCGGGTCATGAATTCGAAGGACAGAAGCTGACGACCGAGTGGTCACGGCGTCGCAAAGGCCAACTTCACCTGCTATTGAATCTGCCTGATGGCTCGCGGTCGCTGATTCCCGCCTCATGGACGGACTACGAGGACCGGTCGGGGCGTGCCGACAGGAGAACGGCCCGCGAGGAGCCTGTGAGCGAGGGCTCTGAGAGCTTAGGGACGGTCGAAGCGTTGCTGAAGGCGCGCTTGATTGTGGACGCTCTTCTCGGCCGGCGAGCGCCGCCGTCGAGTACGGAGGCGACGATGTGCCCGGTCGAGGAGGGATCGGGTGCAGCGACATCTACCGTTTCGAGAAGGTCTACGTTCGAGCCCGACGCAGGTGTGGTCGACGCTGAGCGAGGCGCATCAGGCAGTCCTTCTGGAAAAGCTGGCCGCGTTGATGGCAAAGGTGGCAGAGCAGGAACGAGCAAAGGCCGACGACGTCGAGGTCGACGATGAGTGAGCTCGGCAAGATCACCTCGAGTCATCTGAAGCGCCGCGCCTTTGTCTACGTGCGGCAGTCCACCGGCGCGCAAGTCATTCAGCATCGCGAATCTGTCGATCGGCAATATGCCCTTGTCGAACGGGCCAGGTCGCCGGGTTGGTCAGATGACCGGGTCAGCGTTATCGACGAAGACCTCGGCGTCTCCGGCAGTGGGACGGTGGAGCGTTCCGGCTTCGCGCAGATGGCGGCGGAGGTTGCGTTGGGGCACGTCGGCGTCGTGCTGGGCCTGGAGGTCTCGAGACTGGCTCGCAACAACGCCGATTGGTATCGTCTGCTGGACCTGTGCGGAGTGACGGACACGCTGATCGGAGATGCGGACGGCATCTATCACCCGGGGCAGTTCAACGATCGTATGATCCTCGGCCTGAAGGGAACGATGTCTGAGGCCGAGCTGCATTCGATGCGTCTTCGTCTCGATGGGGGGCGGCGCAACAAAGCCAAGCGGGGCGAGCTTCGCAGCAATCTCCCGGTCGGCTTGGTCTGGGGAGAGGGTGACGGTGAGATCCAGCTCGATCCCGACGAGGCTGTACGTGGGGCGATCTCGACCGTCTTCGAACGTTTCGCCGAAAAGGGGTCGGCTCGGCAGGTTTGGCTTTGGCTACGCGCCGAGGGTCTGCAGCTGCCTCGCTACTTCCACAGCACGAAGGCAATCGTGTGGGTCGTACCCACTTACACGATGGTCCGAGAGCTTCTCATTAACCCGGCGTACGCGGGAGCCTACGTATTTGGAAAGACACATACGGAGCGCCATATCGACGATACGGGCCGCGTGCGGATACGTCGGCGCAAACTACCGCGATCCGAATGGGCGGTCATGCTGCCTGAGCACCACGAAGGCTATATTGACTGGGAGACCTATGAAGCTAATCAATGCCGCCTTGCCGAGAACATGCGTCCGCTTCGCGGACGCGCGGGAGGTGCCGTGAGAGAAGGCGCGGCGCTACTTCAGGGCTTGGCTCGATGTGGTCACTGCGGTCGGGGCTTGCGTGTGACCTACGGCGGTCGCCATCATACGCCGTACTACTTCTGCGCGAACGACCAGATCATCAAGGATCGCGGTATTCGATGCCTCTGGGTCAGCGGGCGACTGATTCACGAGGCTACCATCAACGCATTCCTTGATGCCTTGGCGCCGGCGGGCGTGCGCGCTGCCGTCCGAGCAAGGCAGCTCCTCGAGTCCAACCATGATGTCGCTTTGTTCCAGTGGGAACGCCAGGTCGAAAAGGCTCGATACGAGGCCCAGCTGGCGGAGCGTCGGTACCGGGCTGTCGATCCCGACAACCGGCTCGTCGCTCGTGGCTTGGAGACCGAATGGGAACATCGGCTCCGCGAGCTTCAGCAAGCGGAAGGTGAGTTGCGTCAACGTTCGAATCGGCGTCCGCGCGAATTGACCGAAAGAGAGCGAGCTTCTCTGGACTCCCTTGGGACCGATCTCCGCAAGGTCTGGACGGCAGACACGACGCAAGACCGTGACCGCAAAGAGCTCCTACGCGCACTTCTTGAAGAGGTGACGATCGCCATCGAAAAGCCAGCTCGCCACGCTTCTCTCAAGCTTCGTTGGCACGGCGGTCATCAGACGGATCTCGATGTGCACCTCCCTCGGCGTCCAGCGAACAATCGAACTGAAGAGAAGACGGTCGATCTTATTCGTCGGCTGACGGACTACTATTCCGATCGAGAGATTGCTGGCATTCTGAATCGTCAAGGAAGGACGACGAGCAGAGGTCTCGCATTTACGGCGCCGCGGATTAAGGCGCTGAGGCATACCAGAGACATTCCATGCGGTCCGACGAAGGCCGCGGATGGCGACGTCGTCAGCCTTCAGGAGGCCGCTCGTCGCCTCGATGTGGATGCATCGACGGTCCATCGATGGCTGCACGAGGGCATCATCCCGGGTGAGCAGCTCACCACCGGCGCTCCGTGGCGTATCCGCCTCACCGAAGAGCTGGTTGCCCGCTTCGTTGAAGCTCCTCCCGATGGCTATGTGCGAATGAAAGAGGCCATGTCCATGCTCGGCGTCTCGCGCCAGACGGTCTTGCAGCGTGTAAAGCGCGGCGAGCTCGAGTCGGTCCACGTACGTCGCGGAAGGCGTATCGGCCTTCTAATCAAGGTCGAGAAGCCGGATCGCGGTCTTTTCGACGTACGAGGTAAAACGAAGGAGTAGTATGATGGGGACGTCAAGAACGCCTCGATCATCGAGTTCGATGCCCCGATGTCGGTCTGGGCGAGGATTCTCTTCAGCGTACCCTGGCTGACGAGCTGGTCGACGGCGCCGTTGAAATTCTCGACGCCCCCGTCAACCATGACCGATGGGGGCGCGCCGCCGTGCACGGCCGCCTGGGCCATGCCGTTCGCGGCCTCCGCCAACAGCGCAGCCGTCGCCGCCGGAGCCAGAGTCGAACCCAGCCACCAAGACAGAATCCGTCGACTACAGTTGTCGATAACCGCACGCAAGTAGACCTTGCTCCCGTCGAGGAGACGGATCACCGTCGTATCGACGTGCCAAAGCTCGTTCGGCTTCGCGGCGCGAATGCCAACCTTCGGCGCAGACGGATACACCCGCTTCCGAGGACGCCGCCACCCGCGGGCACGAACGTATCGACACCACGTTGCAGGGGCGACGAAAACGTTCCCGAGGCGCTGCGCGAGGATCGCCAGCGGTGCTGTCTCTCAAGACATTCGGGCTTTCGGGCGACGAAACATCGACACATTTGATGCAGCGCATCGTGCCGGAGTTGCGCGGTGCGTCGATGAGACGATCTGCCACGGCCAGGACAATCGGCCCCGAAACAGCGTTGTTGTACGCCTGCTCCGGAGTTCAGTACCCGCGTCGAATGTCTTGAGAGATAACACCGCTGAGAAACCGGGGCCAGGTGCGGATGCAGATGCCGACAACTCGGCACTTCGACTCCAGATTCCGCGTACAAACAGCACGGCCGAGCTGGCAGCGCGGACATTCGGCAGTTCGGCGTGCGAGAACTGCCGAAGGTTCGCGCGGCTAGCTCCCTACCGAGCCTGGACGAGATCCAAGCGGACCTTCCACCGAACGACCAGCCAACCAACGTCCGGAAGCTCGGCGCCGGCGAGCGAGGCAACCCAGGCCCGACCATCACTTCCCTCGACGACCCTCATGGGCTTGAACTCGTTGTGAATGAGATCTTCGCCGCTCGCGGTGATCCCTGGAGGCGGCTTCTTGGCATTGAGCGTATCGAAGATGGCGACTCTGGGCTCCATGGCGAGCTCCGGCATGCGTTCGTCCATATCGAGGACGATGCGAACCTCACGTGCCCCTTTCGCCTTGGCCAGGTCGTACTGGTAGCCG
This sequence comes from Myxococcota bacterium, assembly GCA_028289325.1. GTDB lineage: Bacteria > Myxococcota > Kuafuiibacteriia > Kuafuiibacteriales > Kuafuiibacteriaceae > JANQQN01. The sequence continues at coordinate 12,115 of JANQQN010000159.1, forward strand.
ACCCACCCCTTGGGCTGGTGCCAGATTGTTCCGTCCCCGGCGCCCATGGTGTTCTCATAGTGGCTGACGACCAGACACTGGCTGTTATTGGCGGGCTTCAGTGTGTAGAGCACTTTGGCCTTGCGTTCCGCGAGCACGGTAGCGTCGGGGCAAATCGCGAACGTCGAGAACGAGAAAGGTGGCGTCACCTTCGCGTTGCGGCTCGCCATCCGAACCTCGAGACGCCGAGTCAGGCCCGAAATGCCGGGATAGGCATAGAACTGCTGCTGCCGGCCGCTGAAATAGCCCGAATCACCAGGTTCGACCTTTGTGACGATCGTGACGAACGGACCAGCCTGACGCCACGCGACGCTCCCCAACACCACGGTCGAAACCGACAGCAGGAGCAGCGCACCGCCAAGCAAGATGTTCTTGAGCCGGACACGGCCCTTGTAGGCGGAGAAAATGCCCCCGATAGCCGCCAGAAGCGCGAGGATATTCGAGGTGAGCGAGATCCAGTCGGTCATAGGTCTCCCGTGCAAGGATGCCTGGCGACCATCCAGATATCCGGACGGTCACCAAGCAAGTGGGCAAGAAGGTTGCTGGAGTAGGACTGCTCAGCAGTCCATGGTGCGCGTACGCGTCATCATCGCGCGTATAGTCAAGGCACCGACTGCGCTAAGACAAGAGAAGCTCTCGCAAATGAGCCGGGGGCAAGTTACCGCCGATTTCTCACCAGCTCGTCGAACGTGGGCTGCTTTGTGGTGATCACCGTCAGGCAGTCGCGTCCGTTGCCAAGTCACAATCGACGTACGCGGGACACTCGTGCAGTTTTCTTGATCGCACACGCGATCTCGTCGAGCTCGACATGCCCACGGCCAACGTATTTCGCGTTGATGCGGGCGTGCCTCGGCTGCTGTTCAGTCGTGATAGCCGGCGGCTGGTGGGGACGGTCAGCGTCCACGATCCGCAAGAACCAGTCCCGGTCGGAGCCATGCCGGTCTGGGATGCCGCCACCGGCAGAGCGAGCGCGGGGCAGTCTACCCGGTCTCTCGAGCCAGCGGTCTTGGCCGCTCACCCGGGGCTTCGTTGGATTGCCACGGACACGGACGAGCAAGGCTCGCCGTCAGGTGTTGTCTGGCGTCAACTATTCTTGCCGGTTCGCGTCGACTATTTGTGACCTTCCGGTGGGCGTGTGTAGCGTGTGATTCGTCAGGCAACGGCGCCAGCCCGTCATTTGGTCCCGGAGCTCCCGCCGCGGCCGTCGGTCACGAGCGGGAGCTCGCCCTGCTCGACGACGGGGGCCTCGCTGGTGTCTGCGTCGAGGG
>JANQQN010000110.1 GCA_028289325.1 Myxococcota bacterium
ACCCCGGCCGGGGTGTTGGTCGCGGTGCGAGATGACGACGGAACCGTGCTCCAGCTTAACGATCCCCAAAACCTGGTCCTTCGGTCGACGCGGGCATACGACGGCGTCGCCACGGGCCTCGCTTCGCGCCCCGAGGCCTCCGAAACGCTGCTCACCATCGACGATCCCCCGCGACTGGTGCTGGTGAGTGCGGCCCTCGCGCCCGTGCGAACCGCGCGGATGGAAGACTTCACCGACCTCGCCGTCGCCGACGTGGTGCCGGCCAGCCCGCGTTGGCTGAGCGACACGCGCGTGGCGTTCGCGGGCGAGTGTTACCGGGGCGCGGGCAAGGTGCATTGCTACTACGAGCACTCTATCGCCGAGGAGACGAACTCGGCGAGCCCACGCACCGAGCGCATCGGCATCCCCGACGAGGTTCGACTCACCGACCTGCGGGTCCGCGGAGATACCGACGTCTGGATCGGGGGCGCGAACGGCGCGGTGCACAGGATCCGCCGCAACCCGGTGGAGCCCCGACCCTCCGAACGGACCCTCCTCGATCACGACGTGGCCGCGATCGTCGACACCGGCGAGGCCCTATGGGCGTTGTCGGCATCGACCGGCGAGCTGACCGTTCTCGAGCCCGCACGATAACGTTGAGCCCGGTGGTCGGCGCGCGGGCGCGAGTCCGAAGAACCGACCGGGGCTACTGCGCGGCCGCGGTCTTGGAACGAGGGGCGTTGCCGGTCGCCGAAGGCATCAAGCCCTCGCCCACGGCTCGGATCAGCGCGCCCAACACCAGGACACTCGCCCCGATCAGGACCGACTGCATCCACAACTGAGGCGTGAGCGGCGTGGTGCGGAACAGCGCCCCGCCGAACTGCACGATCAGCGCCTGGGCCACGATGGTGGCCACGAGCACGCCCAAGAACAACGGGCTTTGGGTGATTCCGACCCAGACGCCCCGATCGAAGCGGGTGGAGCGCGCATTCACCTCGTTGAACACCTGCATCATCACGAAGGTGTTGAATACGAACGTGTTGCGCGTCAGCACGCTCGCGTCGGACGGGATCACCGCTTCCGTCCACAGCAGGATCATCAGCACCAGCACCATGTACGCGCTCATGCTGAGGATGTGGGTCCACATGCTGCGGGTTATGAGCGGGGCGTGTCGGCCGTGGGGCGGCTGATTAAGCAGCGCTCTCGACGGGGGCTCGGTGGCCAGAGCCAGCGCGGCCATCGTATCCATGATCAGATTGACCCACAGGAGCTGAACCGTGTTCAGCGGAATGCCGAAGCCGAACAACGCGGCGAGAAATGCGGTGCTCAGCGCCACCACGTTCACCGTCAGCTGAAACTGCAGGAACTTTCGAATGTTCTCGAAGATGGCCCGGCCCCACTGGATGGCCCCCACGATCGATTTGAAGTTGTCGTCGAGCAGGACGATGTCGGAGGCCTCTTTCGCCACTTCCGTCCCGCTCAGCCCCATGGAGAAGCCTACGTCGGCCGCGCGTAGGGCGGGCGCATCGTTGGTTCCGTCGCCGGTCACCGCGACCACTTCGCCTCGCGCCTTGAGGAGGGTCACCAACCGGTGTTTGTCGGTCGGCACCGACCGCGCCAACACCCGAAGCCGGTCCATGTTGCCGAAGGTCTCTTCGTCGGACCACTCTCGGAACGCGGCGCCGTCGACGACCCTATCCCCCTCCCCTAACAGCCCGATCTGATGCCCGATCGTCCGCGCGGTCAGCGCGTTGTCGCCGGTGACCATCTTGACTTCGACGCCAGCCTCCCGGCAGGTGTCGATGGCCTCCGCGACTTCCGGTCGGACCGGGTCCGCGATCGCCACCACCCCGACCAGGATGAGCGCGTTCTCCAGATCGTCGGCCGACGCGTTATCCGCCTGCGCGTCGAGACGGCGGTAAGCGAGCGCGAGGACTCGATGGCCGAGACCCGCATATTCGCGAATCATCTCTCGAAACGTGTCTTTTGACTCGTCGGTAATGGGCTCGACCCGCCCCCTAACGAGCTGGGCCGCGGCCCGCTCCAAGATGACCTCGGGGGCCCCCTTGACCAGCAGCGTCCGCGTTCCGTCGGCCTCGGCGACCAGGGTCGACATGCGCTTTCGGTCGGAGGTGAACCCAAGCTGATGGACAGTGGCCGCGTCCGACCGTCGCTGCCGCCAGTCATCGCCCCACCCGGCGATCAGCGCGAGCAGCGCGGCTTCCGTGGGGCTGCCCAGATAGTTCACTTGTCCGTCGGCGGTGGTCTCCAAAAAAGCCGTCGAGTCGATCGCCGCGATCGACTCGATTCGCTCCACGACGTCTTGGGAGAGCCGGTCGGCCGTCGGTGGCCCGGCGAAGTCGACGCCGTCCAGGCGCCCGCCGACCACCGACATTCGATTCTTGGTCAGCGTTCCGGTCTTGTCCGAGCAGACCACCGTCGCGGCCCCCATCGTTTCGCAGGACGCCAGTTTGCGGACGAGGTTGTTGTCACGCGCCATGCTCCGGACCGAATAGGCGAGGCTGATGGTGACCGCGAGCGGTAAGCCTTCAGGGACGGCGACCACCACGATGGTCACCGCCACGATCGAGAACTCCAGCAGCAAACGGGCGGTCTCGAAGTCGAGACCGAGCGGCGCGGCGCCGCGAACCACGGCGGAGATCGTCAGCGCGGTGAAGGTCAGGATCGCGGCCAGAAGCCCGAACAATCCGATCTGATCCGCAAGCTTGGCCAGCCGCTCCTGAAGCGGCGTTGGCGCCTCTTCTTCCTGGGTCAGGGTCGCCTGCAACCGGCCGATCTCCGTGCGCTCGCCCACCGCCTCGATGAGCATCGTCCCCGTGCCGGCGGTGACCGTCGTCCCGCCCCGGAGGGTCAGGTCGCTTGCCCCCTTATCGACCGGGACGGACTCCCCGGTGATCGTGGACTGATCGACCTGAAGATCCACGCCGCTGAGCAGGCGTCCGTCGGCGGGCAACCGGTCTCCGGTGTTGAGGCTGACGATGTCGCCGACGACCAGCTCGTGGATCGATAGCCGACCGACCCGGCCATCGCGCAGCGCGTTCACCGGGACGTCGTCCCGGACCTCGTTGAGCATTTCGAACTGCTTGGCCGCCCGAGCTTCGTTCAGCGTGGTGACCAAGGAGGCGATGAGGACCGCGCCCAAGATCGCGATGCCGTCGATGTAGTGCGGCTCGTAACCGGCGACGAGCATGGTTTGCAGCGCCTCCACCCCCAGGGCGAGGCCCGCGGCGCCGATGAGGATGAGCAAGGTGCGGTCGTTGAGCGAGTCGACGAACATCGCCCACACCGTCTTGGCCTTCGGCGCGGGAATACGGTTCTCGCCGAAGCGCGCGCGCTGCTCGTCGATCCGGTCGTCCGACAGACCCTGCCGTGGATCGCTGCCGAGCGCCCGCGCCGCCTCCTCGACTTCGGCGAACCGCTTCATCGCGACGCATGCATAGCGCATCACTGGCGCGAATGCAGCGGAGATCCGGCCAAGCTCACCCCGTGGGCGTTGCCGCCAGGCGCGGCGCCCGCAGAAATACCGGCGTCCGCCGCGACGCGACGCCCGCCGCTGGTCCGCCACGACCATCGCGCCCGCTCACCCCGCCGGCGCGGCCGTCGGGTTTGGCTTGCGCAGTTTTTGCTGGACGTGGCGGCCTGCGGCCCACTAACCCCACCCGCGTGAGCACCACTGCGTCGGACAATCGCAAGCCGCTGACCATCATCGGCGCCATCAGCGCCTTGGCCCTCACGTTCCTCGTTTGGCTCATCTACTTTCGCGACCCCGCGGGCGCGGCCGGTGGCTTCGCGTATCTGCCCGCGGTGAACGCGACCCTCAACGGGCTCTCGGCGATCTGCATCGCGTTGGGCGTGTCATCGATTCGCGCCGGGCAGCGACAAACGCATCAGCGGTACATGCAGGCAGCGTTCGTCTTCTCCACCCTGTTTTTGGTCAGCTACATCGTTTACCACTCGACCCACGGCGATACGCGCTTCACCGGGGTGGGCTGGATCCGGCCGGTCTACTTCTTTGTGCTCATCAGCCACATCGTGCTGTCCGCGGTGGCCCTGCCCCTCGTCCTCACCACGTTTTACTTTTCTTGGAGTGGCCAGTTCGCCCGCCACCGCGCGCTGGCCCGGTGGACTTTTCCCCTGTGGATGTACGTATCGGTGACCGGAGTAGCGATCTTTCTGCTGTTGAAGGGCTTTAGCGCCTAGTTCAGGCCGCCCCCCGATCATCGGGGCCCTGGCTGGGGTCTTGCTCGGGCTCGTCCGGCTCGCTGACTTGACCGGAAGGGTCTTCGGGCTCGTCTTTCTTCGAATCGCGGTGGAGCTCCCAAAAGTTGTAGGCAATGAAGGTGATGACCGAGAACAGGAAGAGGATCACCTTACCCAGAACGAGATATCTCCACTCCATGCGCGATCCTTAGAGACCTAGCGATGGGCCCGCAACCAATCGGCGGCGAGCTTGTGGTACGGGTTGCTCGGCATGGTGATCTGCGTCAGCCGACGAAAGATGCGCCGCGTCTCGTCGTTGTTCTGCTCCTTGAGGATGTACCCTTCGTAGTACAGTTCCCGCGCTTTGCGCCCCAGCTCCGCCAGTCGGGCGGTCGACAGCCGGTGGTCAGGCAGAACTTTCAGCGCCCGATTGAAGAGGCGAAACGCCGATACGTCGTCCGATGACTGGAGCGCCTCGATGGCCTTCAGATACAGCCCGTCTGCGTAGTACTTGCTCAGCCGCGCGTGGACCTTGCCTTGCCCACCGGACACCTGACGGTCGAGGGCGAGCGCCTCCGGACCGATCCGCATCAACGCTGCCGCCGCCTTGTGGCGATGGGCCACCGTAGCCTCAGCCAGGAGCTTCTTCACCGCCTTCATCCGCTGCGTCCACGTCTTCGCGTCCGGCCCCCCGAGGGCCTCGGCCGCATCGATGGCCGCCCCGATCTTCGCCGATTTGTACAGCGTTACCGCGCGTCGCAAACGCGGGGGCACAACGAACTTCGGCGTTCGCCGTCGACCGGCGGCCGGCGTCGCCGAAGCATCGGCGATCTCCCGTCGCAGGCGCCGAGCCTCGTCGAGATCCGGGGCCAACTCGAGGCCGCGGTCCACCAGCTCCAGCGCTTTATCCACGCCGCCGGCCTCGAACGCCGCCCGCGCCTCCTCCAGCAGTGCATAGGCGATGGAGCGGGCGTAGATCCGACGGTCGTGGGCCGCCTCCGACGCGTAGTCGCTGTCGGTCGGCACACTCTTCAGGCGGTCGATCGCTTCGATGTACCGACGCGCGGCGGCCATCTCCCGGGCCGCCACGATGTGCGACCAGTGCGACAGCTGCGCCTCGCAGTGCTCCACGTAACCCGGCGCCCGCGGGTGCTGCGGCTGCGCCAACAGAACGCGCCGAAACAGGATCGATGCGTCTCCGCACCGCAGTTGTTTCACCAGCTCGATCCCTTGGTAGAACTCGCGTTTGATTCGAACCGCCCGCTCGGCAGCGGTCTCCGCCCCGAAGTACCGGGCGTACACGAACCATATGCCCGCAGCGGCCGCCGCGAGCCCCGCCGCGACCGCGAGTCCGCGAAACGCGGTCTGTAGCGCTCGCCCCGATGCGCCCGAATCCCGTTCGACCGGCGCCGGCGACTCGGACCGGCGGGGGGCCGCCGATGGCTCGGCGACCTTCGATGGCGCTTGTAGCGCCTCGTAGTCACCCGACGCCGGGGACGCCTCGCCCACCACTGGATCCTGCAGCCCAGCTTGCGCGGGCACCGCGGCGCTGGTCAGCGGGGTCTGGTTCAGCTCCACGAAGCGGAGCGTCCGCTCCCCAACGATGATCTCGTCGCCGGGCGACAGCGTCTCTTGCTGCACCCGAACGCCGTTGAGAAAGGTCCCGTTCCCGCTGCTCAGATCCGTCAACACGAAGTGATCGTCCTCGAACGAAATCCGCGCGTGGCGCCGGGAGACCGCGATATCGGACATCACGAGCTGACAGTCTTCGTCGCGTCCGATGATCACCTCTTTCGCTTTGAAGGACCACTCGAGGCCTACGTCTGGCCCCGCGACGATGATCAGCCGACACCCCTTGGGGGCCGCGGCCTCCACTTCGGCCCGGGCCCGGGTGTCCGGCACCCCGTCGACCAGCTCCGCGAGCTCGCCGAGGAACTGGCCTTTATCGAACATCGCGGTCGGCTGCCGAAACCCGTCGAACTCCGGGTCCACCGCCGCCGCCCGGCCGGTATCCTGGTGGAGGTCGTCCGCCGTCGACGAACCCAACCTCGAGTCCGCCTCCCCAGACTCGTCTTCACCCGAGAAGGCGGCATTGCGCTCGGATCGACGGCGAGGATTCGATTTGTTTTCGTGCTCGCTCACCCCGCTCTTCCTTGTTCCCTGGCCGATGGCAGTATGACATACGAGACCCCACTCACCGTGCGTACCCTTCTTCAGACAGTACGGTCGCAGCGTCACGTTCTGCTGAACTTCGTGTCTCGTGACCTCAAGGTTAAGTACCGGGGAACGGTGCTCGGCTACCTGTGGAGTCTGCTCGAGCCCCTGTCCCTCGTCCTCGTCTATTACTTCGTGTTCGAGGTGATCGCCCGCCGCGGAGGTGAGGGTTACCCTCTGATCGTCATCTTGGGCGTGCTCCCCTACAACTTCATGGGATCCATCGTTTCCAGCGGGGCGGTAGCGCTCACCAGCAACGCGAGCCTGATCCGGCGGGTGTACATGCCGCGGGAGGTGTTCGTGTTGTCGGCGACCGCGTCCAACTTCGTGGTCTTCGCGCTCAGCATGATCGCGGTCATTCCCTTCATGGTCGTCTATGGCGTCCTGCCCGGATGGAAGCTGCTGATGCTGCCCGGTGCGTCGCTGCTGATGCTCCTATTGGGAACCGGGTTGGCGTTTATCGCCGCGTGCGCCAACGCGTTGTTTCGCGACGTGGGCTACGTGATCCGGGTGCTGTTGAGACTGTTCTTCTACGGGTCGCCGACCATCTACCCCGTCACCATGGTTCCCGAATCCGTAAGAGACTACTACCTCCTCAATCCGGTCTCGATCGCGATCTCCATGGTGCGATCCAGCATCATGAACACCCCGCTCGCGTTCGGATTCGAGTATGTCGCGTTCGCTACCGCGTGCTCCCTGTTCGTATTTTGGGCTGGCTACCACCTGTTCCGTCGGTGGCAGAGCAAGGCGGTCAAATACCTATGAGCCCCGTCATCGAGGTCGAGGATGTCCACTTGGCCTTCCCTGTGGTCCGCTATCGCGCGCGGGGCATCAAGGAAGCCGTCGTGACCTACTACGATAGCTGGCGGCGCAAGATTCGGGAGGACAACAGCTTTTGGGCCCTGCGAGGGGTCAACATGGCCGTACAGCGCGGCGAAGTGCTCGGCCTCGTGGGCCGCAACGGCTCGGGCAAGTCGACCCTCCTTCGCGTGGTCTCCGGCATCTACGAGCCCGACCGGGGCACAGTCCACACCGACGGTCGGATCTCTTCGCTGCTCGAGCTCGGGGCGGGTTTTCGCGAGGAGCTGACCGGCCACGAGAACGTTCGTTTGGCCACCGCGATCATGGGCTACAGCGCCATCGAGGGCGTCGAGCTCACCCCGAGGATCATCGAGTTTTCGGGTCTCGAGCAGTTCATGGACCAGCCGCTTAAGACCTACTCGTCGGGCATGCGGGCCCGATTGGGTTTCGCGGTGGCGTCGGTCGTCGAGCCCGACATCCTGCTCATCGACGAGGCCCTCGCCGTCGGCGATGCCCAATTCCGGGAGCGCTCGATGGCCCGCATCGAGGAGATGGTGAGCTCCGATCAGACGACGGTGGTGATCGTGTCGCACAGCGTTCAGGAGCTGAAGCGCCTGTGCAGTCGACTGTTGCTGCTGGACCGAGGCCAGGTGATCACGGACGGAGACCCCGAAGCCGTGCTGGTCGAGTACGACATCATCACCGGGTCTCGAAAGACCGTGGGCCGATGATCCGGCGGAACGGGGATCGACCCGAACCCGTTCGGTGACCGAGCGATGAAAGAGGTCTTGATCATCGCGTATCTGTTTCCTCCCCTCACCGGTCCGGGGATGCAGCGCACATTGGGGTTCGTTCGCCACCTGCCCGCCAACGGATGGCGACCGACGGTGATCTGCGCCGACGATGATCGCGCTCGCGGTCCCTGCGCGCCCGAACTGCTGCGGCGCGTCCCTCACCAGACGACGGTGGTTCGCGTCCCCGCGCGGTGGCCGACGGCGCTCGCCGGCTGGCTAGAACCCCGGCTACCGCCGCCGATGCGCGCCGCGTTCGGCGTTTCGGTGGCGGCAGACGGGCGGCCCCCATGGGGCGCGGAAGCGTTGGGCGTCGCTCTTCGTATGGCCGAACCGGGGGGGTTCGCCGCCGTGTACTCGACGGGCGGCCCGTGGGCCAATCATCTGATCGCCGCGACCCTTCGCGCGCGACTGGGGATCCCGTGGGTCGCCGACCTTAGAGAGCCACCGGTCGCCCCCAACGTCATGCGACGCCGGCGAGCCATCGCCGCCCTCGTGTACCGGCGGGCCGACCGCCTCATCGCTCGCTCCCCCGGCCATATGCGGTCGATGCAAGCGAACCTTCGTTTCGCGGGCCCCGATAAGGTCAGCTTGATCCCCGACGGGTTCGCCGAGAGCGACTTCGCCCGTCCTCGGCCTCCTCGAACAGGCCGCAATCCCGTCTGCCTGGGGTGGATGGCGCAGAAGCGGGGGGCCAAGGATCTGCCTTTGTGGTCGACCCTCGCCGACGCCCGGGTGTACGCGCCGCCTTTTTCGCTACGATTCATCGACGCCCCGGACACCGCGGACGAGGCGGTTCGCGCGGGGCTGGGCGATATCTCGGAGCGGGAGTCCGCCCCCACTCACGGCCGGCGGCTCGACCGGATCGGGGAGTGCCACGCCACGTTGGTCGGCGCCGCCGCTCACCCCCGGCCGAATGGCAACATTCCCCAGTCGCTGCTCCTTCAGCTTCGCCTCGGCCGGCCGATGCTAGCCGTCTTGCCGCCGGGAGATGCGGACGACCTGGTGCGGGAGGCCGGCGACCAGCATCTGATCGTCGATCCCCTCGACGACCGCGACGCCGCTGCGCGCGCTACGGCCCATTGGCTCCACCGCCTGGCCTCCGACGCGCTCCCGGATATCCCCGCCGACGCGGTGGTCGTCCAGCGTCACGCTCGCGACGTCCTGACCCAGCGGCTGGCCGGACTGCTAGATTCGGTGGCGGTGGTCGCGCCGGCTGCGCATCAGTAGTGCGGGGGCTTTTCGTTGGCCGGCGGGTCGATGGTCCGCACCACATCCTGCAGCGCCTGCTCGAGCCGATCCACGCGCTTGCCGAGCCGCGCGAGCTGATCCACGGCCTTCGTCAGCTCATCGTTGAGCGCGTCGAGCAGGTCTTGCTGCTCCATGTAGCGCAGCTCTAGATGGGTGATTCGCTCCGAATCAGGCTCCATGCGCGAACTGTAGCACCCCGCGTCGCGCCCGCGAGGACGAAGGTCATTCCAGGTGACCGGCGGCCAGGTTAAGGAGGTATTCGCCGTACTGGGACTTTCGCAGGGGCTCGCCGAGGGTCCGAAGCTGATCCCGGCCGATGTAGCCCATCCGGTAAGCGACCTCCTCGATGCACGCGACCATCAACGACTGCCGCTGCTCGACCGCCTCGATGAAGTTGGCGGCCTGCAGCAACGACTCGTGGGTTCCGGTATCGAGCCACGCCGTCCCTCGCCCGAGGGTCTCGACTCGCAAGCCGCCTTGCTCGAGGTACAGGCGATTCAGGTCCGTGATCTCTAGCTCGCCGCGAGCCGACGGCTTCAATGAGCGCGCTTTGTCGACCACGGTATGGTCGTAGAAGTACAGCCCCACCACCGCGTAGTTCGAACGAGGAACCTTCGGTTTCTCCTCGAGCCCGACCACCTTGCCCGCCGGGTCGAACTCGACGACGCCGTAGCGCTGGGGATCTTTGACGTAGTACCCGAAGACCGTGGCGCCATCGGTCCGCTCGGATACCGCCTGCAGCTTCTTGGCGAGACCGTGGCCGTAAAAGACGTTGTCGCCCAAGACCAGCGCTACCGGGTCGTCGCCGATGAAGTCAGCCCCGATGGTAAACGCCTGCGCCAGGCCTTCCGGACGCGGCTGCTCGGCGTAGGAGATCTTCATGCCCAGGGGAGCGCCGTCGCCGAGCAGCCGCTCGAACAACGGAAGATCGTGAGGGGTCGAGATCACCAGGACCTCGCGGATGCCCGACAGCATCAACACCGACAGCGGGTAGTACACCATCGGCTTGTTGTAGATGGGCATCAGCTGCTTGCTGACGGACAACGTCAGCGGGTGCAGGCGCGTCCCCGAGCCGCCGGCGAGAATGATCCCCTTACGCGTCATGGGGCCGTGCTTAGCAGCCGGCCGGTTCGACTCAAAGAGCGAGCCGCTCAAACACGGCGTTCGCAGCTCAGACCGAGACCCTCGACGTGCGGCCGGCGGTCTTCGCGCCGGTGTCGATCCGCGGCGGACGAGCGTTCAGAGCCCGGTTCAGAACGCCGGCGTGGAAGTCGGTCTCGGGCAAGAACGGGTACAGCCGATCCAACGCGACTTCGTCGAACAGCGACGGACCGGTGAGGGTGGTCAGGAATTGGTCGGTGAGCTCGGGCTGGGTGTCGATGAACAGCTGCAACAGGGCTCCCGCGCTCGCGACGATGATCCCGCCTCCGCGAGCTTCGCCGGCCCGCAGCGCCAGTCGCCATTCGCCTTTGACTCGACGGTACGCGGCGACCGGCTGCCGCCGCGGCGCCGCGACACCGTGCGCCGGCTGCGCCTGAGCCAATATCACCACGTCGTCGCGGCCGCCGACCTGGGACAGCGAGTCGTTGACATGGGAGGAGGCAACGAGGTCGCTGCCCGCGCTCAGGAGGACGACCCGCGCATCTCGATCCTTTCGATAGATCCGAAGCACGGCGAGCAGGATGCCGGGGGCGCTACCGCGGTCGAACGGCTGCTCGGCGAGGTTCTCCGCCGGAACCGCGTCGACCGGTCGAGCCCACCAGGGCTTTTCGGCGCGGAGGACAACCGGGGCCACCCGTTCCTTCGGCGCCCAGGTCAGCGCGAGGTCGAGTGCCTTTTCGAATGGACACTGCGCTTCGTCACCTCGGTTGAACGGGGTTGGTACCCGCTGGACTTGGTTTTCCTGCGCTGTCCATACGATGACCCAGGTTCCAGGCTTGGATTTTCCTTGCTTTGATACTTCCGGCATTACGATTGCCCCCTATCCGCTGTTGTTGTCCAACAATCGGCGCCTCTGCAAGCGCTACCAGCTGCTAAATACCCTGGAAGGCAAATTTCATCGGCGTCCCGTACGCGCAGAACCGAGGATGTTCTAGGCCCTGGCCCAACTCTTGTTAGTGGTTTTTACCGAATGAGAATCTCGCATGGCGTCAGTTTTCCAATTCTCGAATGCGGGATCCCCGTCGGCTCCTGTTGACGCCGGCGACGACTGTAGGCCTGTTGCGCGCATGCGGGTGTTGTTGGTCTCGTCGGGGCATCTCGAGGCAGAGGCGCTCGAAGCGTTGCGATCGACCCTGCTCGACCTCGGCTGCGCTGTTCGCGCAGTGACCGGTGCTCGGGTCGTCCTGAATACGACGCGCCAGGCCGTGAGTTTCCGACCGGACGTCGCTCTTCTTCTCGGCCTGAGCGTCGGCCCGGCCGTCGTCCTCGCCGCGCTCCACATTCCATACGTCGTCTGGGTGGGTACCGATTTGAGTCGATCCGGCCTGGATTCGATGCCGGTGGCGAAGCGGACCGTGCTTCAGCAGGCCGCGGCCGTCGCCGTGGACCGATGGTCGGACGCACGCGCGCTCGCAAAGCAAGCTGGCGCGCTGAAAGCGGTCGAGGTCTCGACCGGCGTCCGCTTGGACCAGCAGCCGATCGGGCCTCGAACCGAAGCGCTGGCTGCGCTCGGCCTACCCGCCGACCGTCAGCTGGCGGGGATCATCACCGACCTCGGGCCGAAGTCCCGGATCGACCTCCTGCTCGACGCGTACCGCTCGATGCCGGGGGTCGGGCTGCTCGTGAGCGGAGAAGGCCCCCAGCTCGACCGCGTGCGGGCGATGCAGATGACCGCTCGGCCGTCGGCGCCGGTGATCCCGGTGGGACCTCGCGGACCAGCGACGGATCTGCTGGTCGCCTGCGCGGCGACGGTGGGCATCGACCTCGAGGTCCCGGGCCCCGGTGACGGGGCGCGCGCGTTCCTGGCCCAAGGGCGCCGTGTCGTCACCACCGCCGGTGAGGACGCCACCGCGTTGCTCGACCTCTATTCGCCGGCCCTTCGGGCAGTCCACGTGATCCGCCCGTCCGGAGCAGCGCTCCGGGAAGGGCTCGCGGCGGCCCTCGACGCCGAAACGGATCTCGGACCGGTCCCCGACGCGGATGTCGATCGGGCCCGACACCGCCTCGCCCGCGAAAGCTGGCCGGCGCGGATGATCGATGTGTTGACCGCCTGCCGCTGAGCGGGCTTTACCACCGCGTCGGAGACAAGTATCTCTGACGCCCGCCGGCCCACGGCCGTAGAGGCCCCTGTATGGACCTCAATTTCGAACTGGGTGACTTCCGCTACGTCGCGGCCTTCGTCACGGCGCTGAGCGTTGGGCTGTACTTCACGCCCGTGATCCGCGCGGGCGCGATCCGGTACGGCGTGGTCGACAATCCGGATGGCCAGCTGAAGGCCCATAAGCGCCCGGTGGCGTACCTGGGAGGGGTCGCGGTCTACCTGTCATTCCTGTTCGCGGTCGCCCTCACCTACGAGTTCACGGCCGAGGTCCTGGGCTTGATGCTCGCCGCCTCGATCATCGTCATGCTGGGTCTGTTCGACGACCTTAAAGTGCTGAGCCCGGGGGCCAAATTGGTCGGGCAGGTCATCGCGGTGCTGGTGCTGGTGAAGGCGGGCATCATGATCCGGCTGACCTTCATTCCCGAGTGGCTGGCGGTGATGCTCACAGTATTCTGGCTGGTCGGTCTGACGAACGCCCTGAACCTGATCGACGTGTCCGATGGTCTGGCCGGGGGGGTAGCCAGCATCGCGGGAATCTTTTTGTACGTCGTGTCCATCTGGAACGGCCACACGACGATCGCCATGCTGACCCTCGCCCTCGTGGGATCGACCTGCGCGTTTCTTGCTTTCAATCGGCCCCCAGCGACCATCTACTTGGGGGACACGGGCTCGATGTTCCTGGGGTTCATGCTCGGCGCGCTGGCGATGAGCGGTCACTACACGTTTCATCACCGAACGGCGGCGCTGGCGCCGGTGGTGATGCTGGGCGTCCCGATCTTCGACACCTTGTACGTCATGGGGGTTCGAGCCATCCGAGGTATCCCGCTCATGCAAGGCAGCCCCGACCACTTCGCGGTCCGGCTGCGGCGCAACGGGTGGAGTGCGCCGGCCATTGCGACCCTGAGCTACTCCGTTGCCGCCCTGCTCGGTGCGCTCGCGCTCACGCTCTGCGTGGTAGCCGAAACGACCGCGATGGCTATACTCGCTGCCCTAGCCGGGGCGACGTTGCTCGTGGTACTCGGACTCTGGAGGCTCGGGCGAGGTCCTACACGCCCGCCACAACGGGCCGATATAGAGATCAGGCCTCCGGCATGACGGGAGCTGGCTGGAATCGGTGGGCGCGCGTTGGCGAACAAGAATAAAACCCTCGGGCAGGTTCAAAAACACATTGCTCGGGAGCAGTACGACCGCGCCATCAAGCTCCTGCAGCAGCTGGTCGAAGAAGACCCGAACGACGTCCGTTCGCTGCTGAAGCTAGGCGACGTCTACGTCAAAAAAGGCGACCGGGAAGTCGCCGTCGACGTCTACAAGCGGGTGGCGCGCCAGTACAGCGAGCAGGGCTTCTTCATGAAGGCCGTCGCCATCTACAAGCAGATCCTCAAGCATCAGAGCAAAAACGTCGAGGCCCTGATGCAGCTGGCCGAGCTCTACGAACACCTGGGTCTCGCCTCCGAAGCCCGACAGCAGTATCTGCTCGCGGAGTCCGTGCTCCAGGAAGCCGGGGACGCATCGGCAGCCCTCGGACTGATGCAAAAGCAGGTCGAGCTCGACCCGGACAACGTCGCGCATCGTATCAAGCTGGCCGAGGCCTACTCCAGCCAAGACAACGTCGCCGCGGCGACCCGGCAATTCGCGGCCGCGGCCGACGTGCTACGTCGCCAAAACCGCGAAGATGATTTCATCAAAGTCGCGGAGCGATTGGTGTATCACGACCCCGATCGTCCAGAAATCCTTCGTGATCTCGCTCGCCTGTACCTCAAAAATGGCGACGCGAAGCGGGCCCTGGCCAAGCTCCAGCTGTGTTTCCGCTCCCACCCGAAAGACATCGACACCCTGAAGCTGCTCGCGCAAGCCTTCAGTGAGCTGCGCCAATACGCGCGGACCAAGACCGTATACCAGGAGCTGGTACAGGTCTTGGAAGACAAAGGCCTCGTGGGCGACGCCGAGGACTACCGCCTGCTCATCCGACAGCTCGAGGAAGCCGACCGGCCGACGCCTACATCCCATTCGGAGTCCTCCGCGGGCATCCTTCATGACGCGGGCTCCATGGGCCTGCACGAAGGGGCTCAACACCTAAGCGGGGACTATGGCGCCGCGGATCCCATGGCGATGCCGTCGATGGATTCGATGAGCGCCGTGGGTCAGATCGACGAGATCGACCAGCTCGGCCCGCTGGCCCAGTACAACACGGGCGCCGACTACGGCTCTGAAGCGGACTATTCGGCGAGCTTCGACTACGCGGGGACGGCGGCCAGCGACTACGGCTCCGGTACCGAGTATCCGGCCTCGGTGGGCAACCCCTACGCGCCGTCCGCCGCCGACGAGGAACCGATGTCGATCCTCTCCCCGCAGCCGCCCTACTCGGGTCCGGCGGGATCGGGTCCGGGGTCGGCCTCCGTCGATGCGGTCTTCGATGCGCCGATGTCCGGCGGCCACGCCGACGACCTGAACGGGGCCGGTGAGCTCGATGACCTCATCATCG
>JANQQN010000126.1 GCA_028289325.1 Myxococcota bacterium
GGCCGACGACCGAGGGCTAGCCAAGCGGGTCGTCGGCAAAAGGGGTCGGCATTCGCCGACGTCGTTTCGTAGTGGCCATCTCGCTCTCCTCGCGCCCCGCAAAGGCGGCGCGCCGTTCGAAAGAAGAGCTCTCCGGCGCGAAGCCAGGGTTCCGACGCCGACCGCGTTCTCAAGTGATGAGCAACCGCGGGGACCGCCGGAGGGACCGGAGGAGCTCGGAGCGGATTCGGTTCGTTACAGACATAGAGCACCTCCCGCCGACGGGGTGATCCATCGCGGCAAAATTGGGTTGCCTGGAATCTCAGCTCGCGCCAATGAGGCAGCGCACAATCGACGACAAAACGAGCACTGGGGCTTGATGTTCGCGCCCGCGCTCGCATATTGAATCCAGGTAGCTCGGCGGGCGGTATCCGTCGGGCGAAGTGGCAGGCCGGCAGTGGCGGTCTGCGAAGGAGAAAACATGATTTCTGTACGCTTGCCCGACGGATCTCGTCGGGAGCTCGAAGACGGCGCCAGTGCGGCGGATCTCGCCGCGGCCATCAGCAAAGGCCTCGCGAAAAGCGCGGTCGCAGCCAAGGTCGACGGCCGGGTTGTGGACCTCAAGAGCCCTCTCTTTGACGGAGCCGAGGTGGCCATCGTCACCAAGAAGGATGAAGAGGCCCTCGAGGTCCTTCGCCACTCGGCCGCGCACCTGATGGCCGACGCGATACTGAGGGTGTTTCCGAAAGCTCAGCTGACGATCGGTCCCGTGGTCGATAACGGCTTCTATTACGACATCTATCTGCCGGACGGAAAGATCACCCCCGAGGACTTCCCGAAGATCGAATCCGAGATGCAGAAGGTTGCGAAGGCGGCCTTTCCGTTTCAGCGGATCGAAAGTCGGGCGCCCGAAAAAGACGAAAACTTCCTGCGCTACAAGCAGATCGACGGCGGCCACAACAAGTTCAAGATGGAGATCGTAGGCGACGTCCTCGAGCGAGGCGACGTCTTGAGCTTCTACAAGCACGGCGACTTCATCGACCTGTGTCGAGGTCCCCACGTCCCCAATACGGGATTTCTCAAGAACGTGAAGCTGACTCACGTTTCCGGGGCCTACTGGCGCTCAGATCCGAGCAAAGAGCAGCTGATCCGGGTCTACGGCACCGCCTTCTTTTCGAAAGACGACCTCAAAGACCATCTTCGGATGCTGGAAGAAGCGAAGAAGCGGGACCACCGGGTTCTCGGTGAGCAGCTCGACCTGTTCTCGTTCAACGAGGACGCGCCCGGCTTCCCCTTCTTCCACCCCCGCGGGGCGACCCTGTTCAACACGCTACAGGAGTACATGCGAGGCTTGCTGCGGCGACGAGGCTACAAGGAAGTCAAAACGCCGCTGATCTTGTCCGAACACCTGTGGCATCAGTCGGGTCACTACGACAACTATCTCGAGAACATGTTCTTCACGAAGCTGAAGCTTCGGGATGACAAGAACAGCGACGTCATCCACGACAACGTGGACGAAGACCGACCGACCGCCGTCAAGCCCATGAACTGCCCCGGACACCTGCTCGTGTACGCGGTCCGACCTCACAGCCACAACGAGTTCCCACTGCGGATCGCGGAGATGGGTCTCGTCCATCGGCGGGAGTTGTCGGGAACCCGGCACGGCTTGTTCCGGGTTCAGGCGTTCACGCAGGACGACGCCCACCACTTCTGTACCCCCGAGCAGATCGAAGGCGAGATCGGCATGCTGATCGACTTCTTCTCGGAGGTCTACGGCGCGTTCGATCTCACCGACGTTCGCATCGAGCTGTCGACGCGTCCGGAAAAGTCGATCGGTAGCGACGAGATGTGGGAGCGGGCGGAGAGCGCGCTGCAGTCGGCGCTGGATGCCAAGGGCGTCCCGTACCAGGTCAATCCCGGCGACGGGGCGTTCTACGGGCCGAAGATCGACTTTCACATCCGCGACGTCCTCAAGCGGTCGTGGCAGTGCGGCACGATCCAGCTCGACTTCTCGATGCCCGCCCGCTTCGACTTGAAGTACATCGGCGCCGACGGTGACCGGCATCCGCCGGTGATGATCCATCGGGCGTGTTACGGCAGCCTGGAACGATTCATGGGCATCATCATCGAGAACTACGCCGGTCGGTTCCCGCTGTGGCTCGCGCCGGATCAGATCACCGTACTTCCGGTGTCCGACAAGTACTTCGACTACGCCCGTCAGGTGCAGCAGCAGCTGCAAGACGCCGACCTTCGCGTCGACGCCAATCTGAAGGACGACCGTATCGGATATAAGATCCGGCAGGCCAGCCTGCAGAAGTATCCGTACATGCTCGTCGTGGGCGAGACCGAGCAGGGCAACGGGACGGTCAACGTGCGGAGTCGAGATCAGGGCGAGCTGGGGGAGATGACCGTCGACGAGCTCCTGGATCGCTTGGCCGACGAACGCCGACCCGGCGGAAAACCGAAGCCCGTCGAGGCTTCGGCCGAGGCCCGACCGACCGCGTCCGCTTGATGGCCCTTCGTGGCGCTCGGACACTCCGATTGCGAGCGCAGCCGGGGAGCGCAACCATGCCAGCTGCTCATGCGGGCATGATGCGCTGATACGGAAAGGCGTTTCGCACGGCGGCGTGGAAGTAGCGAGGCCGTCTAGGCGCGCCTCAGACCGCAACGAGGGCGGCGAACGGGAGTTCCGAGCCAGGAACTGGATCGGAACTCCTGGCTCGCCGTACGAGCTTCCGCGGGCGCCGCCGTCGGCTTACTGAGGCCCCACCCAGCGCTGAGTGGCCCAGGGGGGAAGCTCTGCTTCTTCCTTGGGGTCCTCCTCGGGCGCTTCAAAGACGGGTTCGGCGGGCCGAAGCCGGCGCGCAACCCGATCGAATCCCTGCATGA
Source organism: Myxococcota bacterium (assembly GCA_028289325.1). GTDB lineage: Bacteria > Myxococcota > Kuafuiibacteriia > Kuafuiibacteriales > Kuafuiibacteriaceae > JANQQN01. The sequence goes on from JANQQN010000126.1 coordinate 2,869, forward strand.
GCTCTTTGGGGGAACAACCCGTCTCTTCCGTAGCAGCGCTGGTCGCCGCTTCCGTCTTCAGGTCGTATACACCCGCCGCGGCGACGCACAGCTCGCCGATTTGTAGGATCGACGGGGCGACAGTGCGCTGGGCCGCAAGGGCCCGTCCGATCTCGATCTGACAGGCATCGTCATAGCAAGGGCGGAAGCTCTCGCGCTGCAGCTCTTTGATCGCCGCGTTGATCTGCTCGGTGGGCACGGTGCGGTAGCCGTAAAAGCCAAGGCGAGCGGTGAAGTAAGACTGGAGCTGGCGAAGCAAGTTGCCGTCTAGGCCGTCCGACTTGTCGTGAACCCGCAGCACGGCCACCACCGGATCTGTGGCGCTCGGCGCAGGCGGTCGGCGTTCCTGCTTCTCCTTGGACAGCGTATGGAGGATCTTTGGCGCTGGGCCGGTCATGTCCGTCGCCGTGTTGTTCACGACGAAGGTCTCTTCACGATATCCAGGTTTGCTGAATCGAACCGCGATCGGCTCGGCCAGCCCCTCGGGCGGACTGCCTTTGGGCGCGTCGGGATACGAAGCCACGAAGCCGATGACCGCGGCCACGGCCAGGGCAACAGCAGTGATGGTGGGCGGCGTCTTATCCTCGGACGATCCGGCCGCGAGCGCGAAGCCCCCCGCCATGAGGGCGCTCGCCCCCGTCAGGAAGGACACCGCGCGCTGGGCCGTCCGATCGTACTGATAGCTGGAGACCTCGATATCGACGGGTGACGCGCCGACCGGTTCAAAGCGATCGTCACCGCGCTTGACCTCCACCGTCGCCCCCGGCGGCACCGTGTTGAGGGTCAGCCTGGCCGGCTTCTCCTCGACGGTCACACAGCACACGAAAGCGACGCTCACGACGATGATCAAAGGCCGGCTCAGCATGTTTCCAAAGTATTCGAATGCCGTAACCAGCCAAGGGCGTGTTCCGCCGCACATTACCCCAAACGGGCGCTGGCGGCCGTTCTTGCCGCTATACGAGCCATTCTGCGCCCGGACGATGTTGCTTGCAAACGCCTCGGCCCACCCGACGACGAGAACCGGACTCGCGCGCCGTCGACGGTTCATTTCGGCCAGCCGACCCGCCGCTCGGCCCACGGGGGAAGCGCCGGCCCCTCCGGTTCCGCGATTTCTTCGAAGATGGCCTCGGGAGGCCGAAGCCGGCGCGCGACCCGATCGAACCCCTCCATGAGCGCTTTGGGGGTGCAGCCGGTCTCCTCGGTGGCGGCGTCGGTCGCCGCCTCCGTCTTCAGGTCGTACACGCCCGCAGCCGCGACGCACAACTCGCCGATCTGCAGGATCGATGGCGCGACAGTCCGCTGCGCGGCGAGAGCGCGACCGATCTCGATCTGGCAAGCCTCGTCGTAACAAGGGCGAAAGCTCTCGCGCTGCAGCTCTTTGATCGCCGCGTTGATCTGATCGGTGGGGACGGTTCGGTAGCCATAGTAGCCGAGGCGAGCGGTGAAGTAGGCCTGAAGCTGGCCGAGGGTGCGGCCATCGAGCGCTTCCGATTTGTCGTGCACGCCCATCACCGCCACCACCGGATTTCTGGGATCCATGGCCACGACATCGTCATCCGCGCTCTCCTCGGACAAAACATGGTGGATCTTCGGCGTCGGTCCGGTGAGCCCGGGCGCTTTGCCGTTCACGACGAAGGTCTCTTCGCGATAGCCAGACTTGCTGAATCGAACCGCGATCGGCTCCGCCAAACCCGCCGGCGGGTCCGTCCCGGACGGACCCACGGCCGACCACGTGAAGGCCAGCACCGAGATGCCCGCCGTCATGACCGCGCCCGCCCTCATCCCCCTGTTATCTGACGACGCAGCGGCGATGCCGAGCGCCGCCGCCAAGATACCGGTCACCACGCCGAGGGCCAGGCCGGCCTGAGGACCGGTCTTGTCTCTTTGAAGGCTGCGGACCTCGATATCGACCGGGGAGGTGCCAACGCTCTCGAACCGATCTTTGCCCCGCTTGACCTCGACCGTGGCCCCCGGCGGGACCGTGCTCAGGGTGAGTGTCGCGGGCTTCTCCTTGATGGTTGAACAGCCGACGAAGGTGACAGTGACGAGGAGGATCAGGGGGCGCCGCGGCATGAGCTCAAGGTATTCGAATGCGGTGGCGATCCAAGCAAAGTGTTCGACCGCACATGGTCACTCGAAGCGCGGGGCCGGATCCTTGCTAGCGTGTGCAGAAATCATTCGCCGCGGAGATCGACGACCGTCTCCGACATGCCCGGCGCCAAGGCCGCGCCGACGATGTAGCTAAACGCGAGCCACGTCGATGACCCGGGTGCCGGCGAGATGGTCGTGCAGGCATCGGCGATCGTCCCGATAAACGAAGGCGGCATCGAGGACCATGAGGGCCGCGAATGGCCCGGGCAGCGCGCGCAACAGCATCAGCGGGAGCTCCCGGAGCACGAAGCCGCGAACGAGCCCGGCCGGCAGACCCTCTCGGTCGATCATCATCGTCCCCACCGCGGCTTTTCCGAGCGACTGAGAACGGGTCGAAATCAGAAATGCCTGCACCACGATGGCCACGAAGGCGCCCAAACCCCCGCCCACGGCCGATGACCCGCCCGGTAGGGCCAGCAGAACCGCCCCCACGGTCACCGAACCCGCCATGGCGATCAGGTCGATGATCCGCCCCGCGAGGCGCCGAGATAGGCTGGCCAGGACCAGCTCATCGCGAGCCTGGGAAGTGGCGGGCGTCGGCGGCACGAACGGATTCCTGCGTTCATCGATCATACGGGTCACCCTGCGGCGCCTCGTCCGCGCTGACAAGCGCCATCGAATCGCTGCACGTAGCCAGACCGATTTGTTAAGAACGTGCGCATGCACGTCGTGACCCGTCCTACGCCTCCGTTTTCGAGCCGATCCGGCCGGTTGACCGTCCATCAGGTCCCCATGTGGCAGGACAATCTGGTGTGGCTGCTGGTCGACAATGAGACCAAAGAGGCGGCCGCGGTCGACGGCCCGGAGGCCGGCCCCGCGCTCGACTACTGCGTCGCGACCGGGCTCCATCTGACCACGGTCATCAATACCCACACCCACGGCGACCATGTCGGCATCAACGCCGACCTCGGCCGGCGAGGCCAGCTCGACGACACCCGGGTCATCGGATCCCGGCGGGCGATGGCCGACGTGCCGGGGATCGACGAGCCGGTCGATGACGGCGACGTGGTGACCTTCGGCGGAGTCGAAGGGCGGGTCATGCTCACCGAAGGCCACCTCGACGGCCACGTCTCCTACGTGTTCGAAGATCTCTTGTTCTGTGGCGATACCCTGTTCGCCGCCGGCTGTGGGTATCTGTTCGACGGACCGCCGTCGAAGATGCACGACAGCCTGACCCGGCTGGCCGCTCTCGACCCGGACACGCAGGTGTGTTGCGCCCACGAATATACGCAAGACAACCTGCGATTTGCGTGGTCCATCGATCCCGATAACCCCGCCCTCGCCGATCGGATCAAGCGGGCGTGGGCCATTCGAGCCGAAGGCGGGTGCACCGTCCCGTCGACGATCGCCGACGAGCGAGCGACCAATCCTTTTCTTCGGCACCACGACCCCGCCCTCCGGAGTCGGGTGCAAGCAGCCTTTCCTGACCGGGAGCTCGCCACCGCCGCCGACATCTTTGCCGCGACTCGGGCCCTCAAAGACCACAAGGCTTACCGGTCGATCACCGACGATCAGCTGCCGACCTGATGGCCTCGATTGCCTCGACCGCCTCGAACGAAGGCCCGACCTTCAGCCGCCGTTCGAGGACGAGCCCCCGCCCCGCCGCCGGTCGACGATCATTCGCCATCGAAACATCGGTCGCCAGACGATCTGCGGCGCGGGCAGTCCTTCCGCCGCGCACATCTGCTCGAGCTCGGCTCGGTGAAAAGACCGCAACACGGAGAGGGGGCCGTCGTTTCGCACCAGGCGGCTCCCGGAGAACAACGCGGTCAAGATGCGGATCCCCAGCCAGGCCAGGCGGTGGCGATGAAAGTCATTGATCACCACCCCGAGACGAGCAACTCGGAACATCTTGCCCAACGCGCGCTGCGCGTCGTCGCCGACGAAGTGATGCAGGGTCGCCGCCGCGTGAACCACGTCGAACGCCGGCCTATCGGGGAGCGCGAACAGATCTTGGACCCGAAAGTCGAGGTCCTGTTGGTCGCCCGAAGAACGGCGCGCGAGCTCGATGGAGGTATCGGTCAAATCGATGCCCGTCACGTGGACCCGGATCCCTCGCCGTCGCCCCCACCGCACCATCTTGCGCGGGATGTCTCCGCTGCCCGTTCCGACGTCCAGCACCGTCAGCTCGCGCTGTCCGGGTGGCAGGAGCGCGGACAACCCTTCCAAGCTCGGACCATAGCCCCCCAGGGTCTTGTTCACGAACTCGATCTCGCGAAGGGTTCGCTCCAGCTCCGGGCCCTGGACGGTCAGATCGTCCATCAGCTCGAGCTGGTCGCTGCGCTGGCTCGTCGACGGGAGCACTTCGACGACTTAGAGCGCCATCGCGTTCAGATCAACCACTCGTCGCCGCGGGGGCTTCGTCGGCGTCGAGGACGCCTTCCTCTCGCAGTCCCTGGACCGCGTGGTGCACGGTCAGCGCGATGTTGGTCGGCCCGAGGGCGTCGACGAAACCCGTTTTGTCGAGGACATCGCGCACGGGGCGCTTGACGTTGCTGAGCACAAAGCGATGCCCACGCTCCCGGAGGTCATGCAGGATGCCGTGCAGCGCCTCGGCGGCCGAGCTATCCAGCTGATTGATCCCTGAGCAGTCGAGGATGACCACGCGCAGGGTCTCGTCGCCGTCGACCAGGGTTCGCAGGCGCTCTTTCAAGAAGGACACGTTGCCGAAATAAAACTGGGCATCCATCCGGAGAATCAGGGCGCCGACAACGGTACGGGCTTCAGGATAGTTTTCGACGTTGCGGTAGCTGGTCGTGCCCGGAAGGTGGCCCAATACCGCGGTGTGGGGTCGGGTAGACTTGACGATGAACCACGCCAGCGAGGCCCCGACGCCGGTCAAGATCCCTGGGCCGATCCCCACCGAGAGGGTAGCGACGAACGTCAGCGCCAACACGAAGAAATCATCTTTCTTGGTTCTCCACAGGTGTCGCGCGTGGCGAACATCGATCAAGCCGAAGACGGCAGTGAAGATGATCGCGGCCAGGACCGCGTTCGGCAGGTAATAGAACAGCGGGGTCAAGAACAACAGGGTCAGGGCGACGGCGACGGCGGTGATCACCGCCGCGAGCGGGGTTTTGGCGCCCGCCTGGCCGTTGACCGCGGTCCGCGAAAAACCACCGGTCACTGGATAACCTCGAAACACCGCCCCGGCGACGTTGGCCAGACCGAGCGCGAGCAGTTCCTGGTTCGCATCGACCTCGTAGCGGTGTCGATTCGCGAAGGTGTTCGCCACGGAGATGGCCTCCATGAAGGCCACGAGCGCGATCGCCACCGCCGCCGGGCCCAGCGCGACGACCATCTGCGCATCGATGGGCACGAACACCGGGCTCGGCAGGCCCGCGGGCACCGCACCGACGATCGCCACCCCGCGACCGGCCAGATCCCCGGCCCACACGGCGAGGGTCGACGCCACAACCACCACCAGCGCTCCGGGGAGCCGAGGGGATCGACGCTTGATGATCCTCATGGCCACGATGCTCACGACGCCGATGAGCAAGGTCATGAGATGGGTCTCATCGATCCTCCGCAGCGCTTCGAGCAGGATAACGTGGACATGCTTACTGCGAGCGATATCGAAACCGAGCATGTACTTGAGCTGACTGAATCCGATGATCAGGGCGGCGGCCGACGTAAACCCGCTGATCACCGGCCGGGACAGGAAGTTGACCAGGAAGCCTAGCCGCAGCACGCCCATCGCCACCTGAACGAGTCCCACCAGAAGTCCGAGGACCACCGCCAGCATCACGTATTGTTCGGAGCCCGGGGTCGAAATGGCGCCCACCGCCGCCGCGACCATCAGCGAATCCATCGCCACCGGCCCCACCGCGAGCTGTCGCGACGTCCCGAACGCCGCGTACACCAGCTGGGGCACCACGGACGCGTACAGACCCACGATCGGAGGGAGACCGGCCAGCATCGCGTAGGCCATGCCCTGGGGAACGAGCATGACCGCCGTCGTCAGGCCCGCCGTCAGATCCCCGCGAAGGTCGGCCCGGTGGTAGTTGGGCAGCCACTCGAGGATCGGCAGCAGGCGGCGGGGCGAGATCATCTGCACACCTCAGACTTCGGTGGCCGGGGTGCCGGCCGGCTCGGCGGCGGGCGTCGGCTTGGGTGTCGGCACCAGGTAGATGCCGAGCACCATGGTCGCGATGAACACGCCGATGCCCAGGCTACCGGTAGCGATCGACACCAGCGCCGGTCCGGGACAGAGCCCCGACAGTCCCCAACCAACCCCGAAGATCGCCGCCCCGGCGAGCATTCGGCCGTCCGGGCGACCGGGCTTCGGAACGGAGAATCGCCCGACGAGCAGCGGGCGCGACTGCCGGACGACCAGCCGATAACCGAGGGCGTACACACCCACCGCGCCGCCCATGACCAAGATCATCGCCGGGTCCCACGCCCCACCGAAGTCCAGAAAAGCGATGATCTTCGCGGGGTCGGTCATGCCCCCGACCCCGAGCCCCACCGCGAACAGGGTGCCGAGCAGGAACGCACTGACGTTGCGCATCACAGAGAACCTCCGAAAAACGCGTTCACCACGGCGACGGTGATCGCTCCGGTCGTGATGAAGGTGACGGTGGCCACCAGACCCCGCAGCGAGAAGCGGCCGATGCCACAAACACCGTGGCCGCTGGTACAGCCGGAGCCCAACCGAGCGCCGACGCCCACCAGCAAGCCGGCGACCGCAAAACCCGTGAGCGAACGGAACGGCGTCGTCGGAAACACGTCGGGGCTGATGAACGCAAGGAGTAGGCCACCCGCGATCAGGCCCGCGATGAACGCCGGGCGCCAGAGTCGATCGGGTTCCCCGGGCATCAGTACGCCGGCCAGAATGCCGCTGATTCCCGCGATTCGGCCGTTGAACAGGAGGAGCAACACGGCCGCAAGGCCGATGATCGCGCCGCCCAACAGAGGCTGGAGGATATTCGTCGTTTCCATGGAGTTCTCGGTCTCAACACTAGGTCGGCGGTGCAACGCCCGGTGACACATGGTGGGAGCCCTTCGTCACCAAATGGATTCAAACCGAAGTGAGACCCAAGGAAACCCGCGGCCGGACAGGTAACGCTCGCCGCGGCTTCGGAGGCGCGTTACGCTCGTTGAAACGTATGATGCGAAGCGAGCCGTTCGATGAACCCCGGCTGCTCGAAGCCGCCCGCAACGGCGACGAGCACGCAATGGGGCTGCTGATCGAGCGATATCAGCCCCGGGTGTTGCGGTTCGGGCTCCGCATGTGTCGCAACGTGGAAGACGCTCAAGACGTCGTTCAAGACACCCTTCTCGCCGCCGCCCGAGGCCTGAAGAGATTCGAAGGTCGCGCGTCGATATCCACCTGGCTGTACACGATCGCGCGCAGCTACTGCATAAAGAAGCGTCGCCGGAGCAAGTTCGCCCCCCCGCGCGAAGAGTCCCTGAACGACGACGATAACGACGATGTTCGACGGCTGGCCGCACCCGAGCGTTCGCCCGAGCAAGCGGCAATGGACCGGGAAATGGAGGCGGCGCTTCGGGTGGCGATCGACGGCCTCGAGCCGATGTACAGAGAAGTGCTCGTCCTCAGGGACATGGAGGGCTTGACCGCGCCGGAGGTCGCGCAGGTCGTCGGCGCCAGCGTCGGCGCCGTGAAGAGCCGCCTGCATCGCGCCCGAGCCCGCATTCGCGAGGCGCTACTGCCGTTTTTGCAAGCCGACGTCGAGGACGCCTCGAACAGCGACTGTCCGGACGTGATCGAGCTGTTCTCGAAGAACCTGGAAGGAGAAATCAGCGAGTCGCTGTGCCACCAGCTGCAGAGCCATGTCGACCGGTGCCCTCGCTGCAAGCGCAAGTGTGACTCCATCCAGCGGGTCGTGCTGATGTGCCGAACGCAACGAGAACCGATCGTGCCTGAGCAGCTGCGCACGGCCGTGTCTGAGGCCGTGCGCGCGCTTCAGTCGAACAAGCCGACCGGGAGCTTCAGATAGCGGCGACCGTTGTCCTCGGGCGGCAAGAACTGCCCCGCGTTGATGTTGACTTGAACGGACTGGAACAGCAGCACCGGCGGCTTGAGCATGCGATCCCGCTGGGTGCGGAAGTTGACGAATTCCTGTTTGCTCGTGTGCGCTTTCAGCTGAATGTTCTCCGCCTTGCTGCGCCCCACGGTGGTCTCCCATTCAACGTCCCGTCCCCCGGGTTGGTAGTCGTGGCCAACGAACAGCCGGGTCTCGTCAGGCAAGGCGTAAATCTTTTGAATCGAGTCGTACAGGGCCTCGGCGCTGCCTCGCGGGAAGTCACACCGACCGGTGCCGAAGTCCGGCATGAAGATGACGTCGCCGGTGAAAACCGCGTCGCCGATCCGATAACAGACGCAGGCCGGCGTGTGGCCGGGGGTGGTGATGACGCCGATCTTGAGCGCGCCCGCCTCGACGACATCGCCGTCCGAAACCAAGACGTCGAACTGACTGCCGTCGGTTTTGAAGTCGGCGGAGAGATTAAAGATCGATTTAAAGGTCTCTTGGACCGCGGTGATCTCGCTCCCGATGACCACCTTTGCCCCGTACCGCTCGCGCAGCCGCTGCGAGGCCGACAGGTGGTCGGCGTGGGCGTGGGTTTCGAACACGTAGTGCAGATTCAGCGCGTGCTCTTCGATGAATCCGATGACCTTATCGACGGACTCGGTCATCGTGGTCACGGCGAGGGGGTCGTAATCGAGCACGGGGTCGATGACCACGGCGTCCTGCGTTTGGGCGTCGTACACGATGTAGGTCAGCGTGTAGGTACGCGGGTCGTAAAAGGTCTCAATCTGCATAATGCTCCGTCTCCTGTATACGGCCTAGGTCCAGGGTCGCGACCCGGAGGACGTCGAGATCACTTTGCGAGGTTCGTGCCAGCCGCGCCTACGCCGAATGTTTCGTGTTCCCGTCACCGTGGTTACCGGAGCACCACGCCATGCCGGACCTCGAGCCACCAACGAGTTGTTTCGAGCCATCCCGCCGGCAAAGGTTTCAATAGATGAGCTTCGTCCGCCGAGGACCGCCAGCCGCGGTCGCCCTGGTCACCGCCTCGCTCGCCGTGTCGCCGTCCGCCGTCGACGCGAAGACGATGCGCCTCACCAGCCGCGCCGATACCCTGCCTCTGCCCACGCTGGTCCAGCTGTGCTCGCGAGGGTCGGTCGCGCTGATCGAGGCCAACGCCGACGGAACCAGCCGGCAGGTGGTGCTGTTCGCGGTGCTGAAGGCCCCACCGTCGCGGGTCTACGACGTGTTGATGGACATCGAGCGGTACCCGGACTTCCTCAGCACGATCGATCGAACCCGGATCCTCGGCCGAAAGAACGGCATGGTGGCTTTCGAGTGGGCGCTCGACTTGCCCCTGTTCGGTCTCGATGGCGTGCGGCTGCAGCGCGGTCGCCGTCCCACGATCGTGGAGTCTCGGGGCCACTCGGGCGACCTGCGGGGAACACGGGAGCGCTGGGAGCTCTACCCGGTCGACGGCGGCACGCTGGTCGCGTTCTACCGCGCCCTGGATATCGAGACCGGTGGCTTCATTCTGCGGACCCTGGTCGACCTCGAGCCGAGCACCGAGTCCGGCGCCAACCTGTCCTCCGGCTTCATTCATTTGCGCGGGCTCGAGCGCCATCTCGCGGACGCACCGGCGCCGGTGGCCGAACCGACCCCGCGCACCGGCCCCGTCCCCCCGTTTGACCTTTTGGGCCTCGGTCGTCGGTGGTCCGTCGACGCGCTCGCCCCGCTGCTGGCGCACGGACAGCTGGCGGTGATCGAGTCTCATCGGGACGGCACGCTGAAGCAGGTCGCGATACTGAGCCTGGCCGACGTGGCGCCCCCGGCGATACACGCCGTGGTCGCGAACCCCGCCCGGTATCCCGAGTTCATGCCCAACATCTCCCGGCAGCGGGTAACGCGCCGCGACGACGGCCAGCTGCACATGGCGTGGACCCTCAAGACACCGGTGAGCTCCATGTCGGGGACCGCCCTGATGACCGTGGGGTCGGACACCGTCGAGGTGAACGCGTTGACCGGCGACGTGCCGCGGGCCCGCCTCCTGTGGCGGTTCATCCCCCTCGGAAAAGAGCGGTCGGTGGTCGCGTACTACACCTACAGCGACATCCGAGCCGCGTCGTGGGTCACCCGGCTGCTCCTGAATGCCGAGCCCCTACTCGAGCACGGGATGGTCGCCGCGGCCGGCGCGGTGGCGATGACCGCGATGACCGCCCGCGCCGAGGGTCGGCGCTGACCCCCAAGATGCGCTCCGCGCTTTACGCCGCCCACCAGGTGTGCAGGTGAGGTCCTCGAGGCACGACAACATGAGCCAGGCGAAGCGACACGAGTTTCAAGCCGAGGTGAAGCAGCTCCTTCACCTGATGATCCACTCCCTGTACTCCCACAAGGACATCTTCCTGCGGGAGCTGATCTCCAACGCGTCCGACGCCCTCGACCGTCTGCGGTTCGAGCAGGTGACCAACGAGGCGCTGCAGAGCGACGAAGAGCTGAATATTCGGCTCGAGCCCGATAAGGGGCAGCGCACCCTGACCATCCACGACAACGGCATCGGTATGACCCGGGACGAGGTCATCGAGAACCTGGGAACGATCGCGCGCTCCGGGACCAAGAGTTTCCTCGACAAGCTCCAGAACGCGGACGGCAATCTCCCCCCCGAGCTCATCGGTCAGTTCGGCGTCGGCTTTTACGCGAGCTTCATGGTCGCCGACAAAGTCGAGGTCCTGACCCGGAAGGCCGGCGAAGAGACGGCCACGAAGTGGGTATCGACCGGCGACGCGTTCGAAGTCGAGGACGCCACGCGGCCCAACCCCGGCACGAGCATCACCCTCTACCTCAAAGAGAAGGACGAGGAAGACCACCTCGAGGACTACACCGACGACTGGGTCCTGCGCCGCATCGTGAAGCGGTACTCCGACTTCGTCAGCTACCCGATCAAGCTGCGGGTTTGGGAAGACAAAGGTGAGGCGGGGGCCAAGACCCTCGAAGACCAGACCCTGAACTCCCAAAAAGCGATCTGGGCCCGTCCGAAAGACGAGGTCACCGACGACGAGTACAACGAGTTCTACCGACACATTGCCCACGATTGGTCGGAGCCCTTGGCTCGCATCCCCATCCGCATCGAGGGCACCTTCGAGGCGCAGGGGCTCCTGTTCATCCCGTCCCAGGCCCCGGTCGACCTGTACCACCCGGAGATGAAGCGCGGCGTGCAGCTGTACGTGAAGCGCGTGTTCATCATGGACGAGTGCAAGGAGCTCATCCCCGCGTACCTGCGGTGGGTGAAGGGCGTGGTCGATGCCCAAGACCTATCGCTCAACGTCTCTCGTGAGATCCTGCAGAAGGACCGCCAGATCCGCGCCATCCACAAGCAGCTGGTCAAGAAGGTGTTCGATACCCTCGAGACGATCAAGACCGAGCGCCCCGAGGACTATCGGAAGCTCTGGAACCATTTCGGCGCGGCCCTGAAGGAGGGCTTGGTGGCCGGAGAGTCCAAAGACCACGAGCGCATCCTCGACGCGATGCTGGTTCGAACCACCGCCGACGACGGGCTCGTCACCTTGAGCGAAGTGGTCGACGGCATGGGCGAAGGCGCGGAGGCCATCTGGTACATGAGCGGTCCCTCCTACGAGGCCATCCGGAACTCTCCCCACCTGGAAGCGTTCAAGTCCAAGAAGATCCCGGTTCTCCTGTTGACCGACGCCATCGACGACATCTGGCTCGACCGAGGATTGAAGTTCCGAGACCTCCCGTTTCGGTCGGTCGCCAAGGGCGACGTCGACCTCGCGAAGGGCGGCGACGAGGCCGAGGAAAAGAAGGCTCAGGACGAGGCCGAGCAGACCTACAAGGACGTGCTGACGGCGGTCCGCATCCGCCTTCAGGACGAAGTGCAGGAGGTTAGGCTTTCGAATCGACTCACCGATTCCGCGGTGTGCTTGGTCGCGGATAAAGACGCCCTCAATCCCCAAATGGAGCGATTGATGCGACAGATGGGTCAGGAGATCCCTAAGCAAAAGCGGATCCTGGAGCTGAATCCAGATCACGCGGTCATGGGCAAGCTCAAGGGAATGGTCGCCGAAAACGACACGGATCCCGCGATTCAGGACTACGCAGAGCTGCTTTACGGCCAGGCCCTCCTCGCGGAGGGCGGGACGCTCGAAGACCCCTCACGGTTCAGCCAGCTCGTCGCAAAGCTGATGGTCGGGGCTTAGGAAAATCCAGCCAACACCGATGACGGACGTTCTAGATCTCTGCGCCCGTGGTATGGATGGGGGCTCATGGCGACGTACGCCATCGGCGACCTCCAGGGGTGCTACGACACGTTTCAGCGGCTCCTGGAACGCATCGCGTTCGAACCCGATCGCGACGAGATCTGGTTGGCCGGCGACCTGGTCAACCGTGGTCCTGGCTCACTGTCCGTTCTGAGATGGGTCAAAGAGCACGACTCGTGCTGCCGGGTCGTGCTCGGCAACCATGACGTGCACCTGCTCGCCCGCGCGCGCGGTCTCGAGGGCCGGCGCCGGCGCGATACCCTCGAGGGTGTCCTTCAGGCCCACGATCGCGACGATCTGATCGAGTGGTTGCGCCATCAACCCCTTCTTCAGCGCAAAGGCAACCGCGTCATGGTCCACGCCGGGCTTCTGCCGCGATGGACCCTCGATGAGGCCGAGGCTCGGGCCCTTCGCGCGCAGGAGGTATTGCAGAGCGACAAGCTCGACCGGCTGCTTCGTCGGAGCTCGCCGGACCTCGCGATGGACGCTGCGGTCGCTGACGCCCGGGAGACGGTCGCGGTCATGACTCGGGTGCGTATGCTGGCCATGGACGGCAGTCCCCGCTTCGCCCATAAGGGTCCGCCTGAAGGCGCACCGCCCGGTCAGCAAGCCTGGTACGCGGCGCGCCACCAGCGGTCCAAAGACGCGACGGTCCTCTTTGGGCACTGGGCCGCGCTCGGCTTTCGGGCCATCGACGGCGTGGTCCCGCTCGACAGCGGCTGCGTGTGGGGCCAGACGTTGACCGCGCTCCGACTGGACGACGACAAGGTCTTTCACCAGCCCAACGCCGAGAGCAAAGACAGCATCGACGGGGAAATGGACTGACGCGGGACGACGCCCGTTAGGCTGCCCCGGCCGAAATCTCTTCCGTGGCGCCGCCGAGCGGCAGCTCAGGGTCTCCGGCTTTCTTTCGACGACGCCGTTTGGCCGTCGGTCGGCTTTTGCTCGATGACGCGGCGCCCCCCAGCCCCGCGCGGATGGGCTGGAGGTCGTCGAGCAGCGCCTCATCGCCCTGCGCGTACACTTCGAGGTACGACAAGGCGCGGCGACCGAGAGCGCGGACTTCGTCGAGCTCAGCGTCGAAGGCGCGCTGCGCCTCGTCGAGCGCTTGGCGAGCGTCGTCGACGGCGCGGCAATGCTCAGCGAGCCGGTCGCACGCTTCCGCAAGCGTCTCGCCGTCTATCCCCGGAAATCGAACGTCGACCAAGCGACTCTCGAACAGGCCCATCAGCTCGCGCAGAGGGGCCGGAATTTCTTGCATCGACTCGTTATTGTCTGAACGCATGTATAGGTGGTCGCACACTCGGGATCAGCGCGCAACTCACCCTCCGACGAACAGGAGCCTCGGCTGCAGATCAGCCGAGGACCAGTCGAAGGAGCCGGTCGACGGTCACATGGCGCTCGACGTCGTGGCGAAGGTGGAGCTGCCGGTTGACCTGGTACCGATTACGCCGGCCCTCTTTGGTCACATGCAGGTAGCCGGCCTCCTGGAGGTCGGCCACGATACGCTGCACCGCCCGCTCCGTGATGCCCACCCGGGCCGCCACATCCCGCAACCGGAGGGTCGGCTCGTCGGCCAAGCAAAAAAGTACATGCGCGTGGTTGGTCATAAACGTCCACGCCGCATGGGTCGTAGCCGTGCCGTTGGCGGCATGGGAGCTGTCGCTCGTGGTCATTGTGCCGATCTGATCGCTATTCACCGCAAGAATGTTGTACCGCGAAATCAACGGACGGTGGAACGACGTTTGCCCATTCCAGTCGATTGTTTCGTGACTATCGGGGTTTTGTTGCCAGCCGAACCCAGGAGTGGGTCTAAGATGGAGCGTTATCCCAGGTAGGCTCGACCAACTTTGCTGGGCCGAAGGGGCAGGCGAGTGCTTTTGAACGGCGTCGGAACCTTACGCGGAGGCGACGATGGCTAGTCACCTGTCTCAGAGGTTCTTCACAGAAGAGCGCGGGAGACAGGGGAGCTAGAGCGGAGCCTGCGGAGCGATGCAAGGCCGTCTAGGCGCCTGGATCGGGGGTTCCGAGCAGAACGAAGTTCTGTAAGGAATCAAAGATCCAGGTGACTAGCGTTGGCTCGATGGATTCAGTAGGCGTGCGACGGTGAGCGATCCGACCCGAATCCTGTTCGTATGCTTGGGCAACATCTGTCGGTCGCCGACCGCGGAGGGCGTGTTCCGGGCCCTCGCCGAGCGACGGGAGATGGCCGCGGGCTTGGTGATCGACTCCGCGGGAACGGGAGGCTGGCACGTCGGGGAGCCTGCCGACCGGCGTATGCAGGCTGCCTGTCGCCAGCGAGGCTACACTTTGACCAGTCGCGCCCGGCAGGTCGCCGATGCGGACTTCGAGCGTTTCGACCTCATCTTCGCCATGGACCGCGACAACGAGCGGGACCTCTTGGCGCGATGTCCTGACGCCCATCGGGCCAAGATCCGTCTGTTTCGGGAGCTGGATCCCGAACCCGGCTCGCCGGACCTGCCCGACCCGTATTACGGCGGTCCCGAGGGATTCGAAGAAGTTGTGAACATCGTCGAGCGATGCTCCAAGCGTCTGCTCGACGAGCTGGCGAGCCACCGATGACCTTTCCCGAAGCCCAGATCCGGACCGCGCTGGCCGAGGCGTTGGGGACCGACGTCCAGGTGCGAAATCGGACCTCGCTCGCCGGCGGGGACATCAATCACGCCGCCCGGCTCGATACGTCGGCCGGCCCGGTCTTCATCAAGTGGCACCTGCAGCCGCCACCCGGCATGTTCTCGGCGGAAGCGAAAGGACTCACCGCGCTGGCCACGAGCGCAACCGGACTCGTCGTGCCCCGGGTGATCGCGTGGCAAGACTCGGGTGCCGCAGAGCCCGGGTTCCTCATCACCGAACTCCTCGACGACAGCGCACCCCCGGCCGCGGACTTCGACGAGGCCCTTGGGGTCGGCCTGGCCGAGCTGCACCAAACCACGCGCTCCACGTTCGGCTTCGAATCCGACAACTACATCGGCACTACGCCACAGCCGAACCCGTCTACCGCGACCTGGCTCGCGTTCTATCGAGAGCACCGGCTGGGCCATCAAACCCGGATAGCGCGCGATGAAGGCCGGCTGTCAGAGGCCGAGGCTGCGGCCTGCGACCGCTTGTGCGACCGGCTCGACGAGTGGATCACCGAGGCGCCCCCCGCGCTGATCCACGGTGACCTGTGGTCGGGCAATCTCTTGCGACATTGCGGCCGACCCGCGCTGATCGACCCCGCCGCGTACTACGGACACCCGGAAGCCGAGCTCGGCATGATGACGCTGTTCGGGGGCTTCAGCGCGCGCACGTTCGACGCGTACGAGACGCGCGCCGGGCTCGACCCCCAGTGGCGACAAAGGCTGCCGCTCTACCAGCTGTACCATCTGCTCAACCACGCCAATCTCTTCGGCGGAGGGTACGTGGGGCAGTCGATGCGGGTCGTTCGGCGCTACGTCGGCTGACGCTGGTCCTTCGTCGATGGGACTACACGAGATGGGCTTCGACCATCCACAGTCGCTTGTCGATACCGCGCGAGACCTCCGTGAACAGGTCGGCGGTATCCGCGTCTTTCAGCTCGTCGGCGGCCGCGATCGACGCTCGCACGCTCTTGCCGAAGCCCGCGAGCGCGGTGGACAGCGCGTCGACGTGGTCTCGGCCCTGAATGAGACCATCGGGGTACGGGGCGAGGGTTGACGCGCTGGTAGCGTGTCGAATCGAGCCCTTTGCTTCTCCGCCGAGAGAGACCGCGCGCTCCGCGATCAGATCGACGTAGTCCTGCACCTCGGTGTGCACTTCGTCGAAGAGCTCGTGCAGCGACTGAAACTGCGGCCCCTTCACGTTCCAGTGGGCCTGCTTGGCCTGGGTCATCAGGTCGACGGCGTCGGCGAGACGCGCGTTGAGGAGGTCGACGACCTTCTGTCGTACGTCGGTGGGCAAGTCGTTCTTGGTCTGATGCATCGTAGACTCCTTGCCGCGACATGTGAGGACCAGCGGACCCGAGTCAAGCGCGGGGTCTCGCGAGTTTCAGGGGCTCTCACACCTCCTCGGTTGCTGGGGGCTAGGCGGCAAGCGCGGACGCCTGCTCGATGCGATGGACCACCGCGTCCCGCAGGCCTTTCAACAGATCGAGATGCTTGGCGTCGATGCTGTGGGGTCGCCGACCTTCGACGAAGAAGACGCCGATCGGCTTATCCTTGACCACAATCGGCAGCAGGACCACGTAGCCGGACCCGACCGCTCGGCGCTGGTAGGCGGGCGGGTACGCGACCTGAGCGCCGATCGATGAGATATCGCTGATCACAAGATCTTTTTGCTCCTGGATGGCGAGATTGAAGACATCCCGGCCCGAGTTCAAAGGGATCTTGAACCACTGTGCGGCGCCGTCGAGCGCCTCCCCCAGACCACAGCGATAGGTCAGGGCCGGGTGCGCGGGGTCGCGAATCAAGAACGTGGCCCGAGCGACAGGAGCGAAGCTCATGCCTCGGAACATGGTCTCGAGCACGACGAGCAAGACGTCATTGAGGGAGCGGAGCCCGGTTCGTTTGGCCTCTTCGATTCCCTCGAGCATGATCGTCTCTGGACCACCCGCCGCCTCGTGACGCTCGGACCGCGTGCCGATGTCCTCGGTGAGCTGCTTCGGTACCCGTACGAAGTACGATTCGGTGATCTGCTGGACGAGCTCGCGAGACCGGATGGGCAACCCGAGCAGCGAGGCGTGCTCCTCCATCACCTCCAACGTGTTCGTGATGATGTTTTCCGCGGAGGCCCCGACGGGCCCATATCGGCGTTCGAACTCCCCGAACAGAGTGGCGACCGCGGCTTGGGTCGCGGCCGGCTTCGTCTGCGCCAACAGCGCGGTCTTCACTCGGCCGGAGAACGCGGTCAGCCCGGTCAGGAGCTCGGCGGGCGTGGGCCGCCCCACCGTGCGGACGATGGGTTTGGAATGCATGCACGCGGTCAGAAGCTTGGGAAATTTGAGCTCCTCGGCCACGGCCATGCCGAGGTCCGCGTGGCTGCTGCCGAGGACGAGGCGCGCCGCCACGGAGACTTTCTTGCTCCGCTCTTTGACCAGGCGACCGATCTCTCGCTGGGCCTCCGGCAGGTAGAAGTGCACGAGCAATTCCCCGAAGTGGTGAAAGAGGCCACAGATGAACGCCTCCTCCTCCCGCACGGCTTTCATGGTGGTCGCGACGCTGCGGGCCACCATTCCCGTGCAGAACGACTCGCCCATCAGGGCCTTGACCTCGTGCGTGGATGGCGACTCCGGCAGGGCGTCGAACAGCTTGAGGGTCAAAACGAGGCTGCGAATGGGATTCCAGCCGAGCACCACGATGGCCCGGGAGATGGTCGTCACCTCATTCGAGCGGCCGTAGATCGCGCTGTTGACCACCCGCAGGACTTTGTTGGTCAGCGCGTAGTCGTCGAGGATCGCCTGCGCGAGCTCGGTCGCTGACGCGTCCTCGTCGGCGGTGAGCCGATTCACCCGAAGAACCGTCTCCGCCATGGCCGGGAAGTCCCCATGTTCATGGAGACGACGGAGGATCTTCGCGCGGACGTTCTCGGAGCTGGTGGCCAAATCCCCCCCTTCTCAGAAGATCGACCGCTCCGCACGCAACATGATGTTCGCGCCTACGCTTCAAAGCCGCGGTGCCCTGCTCCGCAAGCCTTGCTACATTACGCAGGTGAGCAAACCGTTAACTTTGGGGCCCGCCCGGGAGGACGAGCTGCTCCGATTGGCGGCCCTGTCGCGAGATCTCGTCGAGCAGGGCTTGGGCTGGACGTACACCGCGACGGCTTTATCCCGGGCTCAACGCCGCCACGATCACGAGCTGGTGGTGGCTCGAAACGAAACTGGTCCCCTCGGCTTCGGCTTAATGCAGCTCGGTCAGGACACCGCCCATCTGGTGCTGCTGGTGGTCGACGTCCCTTTTCGGCGCCGAGGCATCGCCACCGCGCTGATGGATTGGCTGGAGGTCATGGCCCGCACGGCGGGGGTCTTCGATATCGACCTCGAGGTTCGGTTCTCTAATCTGGACGCCCGGGGATTCTATCGCCAACGGGGCTACCACCCGGTCAGCCGCATCGTCGGCTACTACCGCGGGGTCGAGGATGCGGTGCGGATGCGCGCCGATCTGCGCGTCCGCGCCTGACCCCGTTCGCCGTCGCGAATCTAAAAATCGGCGACCTTCAACACCAAGCCGGCGAGCGGAGGCAGCGTGAGGGCTACCGAATGGTCGTGTCCGTGCATGGGAACCGGTTCCGAATCCACCCAGCCGCCGTTGCCCATCCCGCTGCCGCCATAAACGCTGGCATCGGTGTTGATGCGTTCGTTCCATCGTCCCCCGCGAGGTACCCCGATTCGATAGCCCTCACGAACCACCGGCGTGTAGTTGAGGACGACCAGCACGACGTCTCGCTGTCGGTCCAATCGCAGATACACCAGCACGCTGTTGTCGCCGTCGCTGCAGTCGATCCACTCGAATCCCTGAGGGTCGGTGTCGAGCTCGTGCATCGCGGGCTCCTCTTGGTAGAGCCGGTTGAGGTCGCCGACCAGCTGCATCAACCCGCCGTGCAGCGGATAGTCGAGGAGGTGCCAGTCGAGGGACTGCGCGTGGTTCCACTCTCGCCCCTGCCCGAACTCTGAGCCCATGAACAACAGCTTCTTGCCGCGCTGGGTGTACATGGCCGTAAACATCAGGCGTAGGTTGGCGAATCGCTGCCAGTCGTCGCCCGGCATCTTGTCGAGCAGAGAGCCTTTTCCGTGCACCACTTCGTCGTGGGACAGCGACATCACGAAGTTCTCGTGATCGACGTACAGCCCGCGGAAGGTCAGCTCGTTGTGGTGGTGCTTGCGGTGGATGGGGTCGCGAGACATGTAGCGCAAGGTGTCATGCATCCAACCCATGTCCCATTTGAAGCCAAAGCCGAGGCCGCCGATCTCGACCGGACGGGAGACCATCGGCCAAGCAGTGGACTCTTCCGCGAAGGTTTGCACGCCGGGAAACCGGCCATAAACGACCCGATTGAGCTGACGCAAAAACTCCATGGCCTTGAGGTTTTCGCGACCGCCGTACTCGTTGGGAATCCACTCTCCGTCGTTGCGGGAGTAGTCGAGGTAGAGCATCGACGCCACGGCGTCCACGCGCAGACCGTCGATGTGGAACTTGTCTAGCCAGTAGCAGGCGCTGCTCAAAAGGAAGCTGCGGACCTCGTTTCGCCCGTAGTTGAAGATGGAGCTGCTCCAGTCGGGATGGAAACCCAGACGCGGGTCAGCGTGCTCATAAAGATGGGTTCCGTCGAAGTAATTAGGTCCGTGTTCGTCGGTCGGAAAGTGTGACGGAACCCAGTCGAGAATTATGCCGATGCCCGCCCCGTGCAGCACATCGATGAGATACTTGAAGTCCGCAGGGCTGCCGTATCGCGACGTGGGGGCAAAATAGCCGGTCGTTTGGTAGCCCCACGACGGATAGTACGGGTGTTCGGTCAACGGCAGGAACTCGACGTGAGTGAAGCCCAGGCGCTTGACGTGGTCCGCCAACAGTGGTGCCACTTCGCGATACGTCAGGAACCGATCTTCGTGACCCGGACGGCGCCAGGAACCGAGATGCACTTCGTAGATAGAGATGGGAGCGTCAAGCGCGTTGTATCGGGCTCGGTTTTCCATCCACACGTCATCGGACCATGTAAAGTCGTCTTGCCAAACGATGCTCGCGGTACGCGGCGGCTCTTCCGCCGCGAACGCGAACGGGTCGGCTTTGTCGACCTCGTATCCATCGTAGCGAGACCAGATGTGGAACTTGTAAGCCTGGCCGACGCTGACGTCGGGAACGAAACGCTCCCAGATCCCCGACGCGCCGATCGCAGTCAGGTCGCAAGCCGTCTTGTCCCAGTCGTTGAAGTCGCCCATGACCGAGACGCGAACCGCATCCGGGGCCCAAACGGCGAACGCAGTGCCCCGCCGGCCGTCACGCTCGACGACGTGAGCCCCCAGTTTTTCATAGAGACGGGTGTGGGTCCCTTCGTTGAACAGATGGAGGTCGACGTCTCCGACCAAGCTGGTTTCGTTCCTGTGCGTCGTCATCGGAGTGGTCTCCCCAGGGGCGCAGGTCATACCGCGGACCGAGAACGAGAACACCCGCTTTTTCAGCAACCACGCCCCGCGCCGACCGCGGCGCCTCGACCTGAGCAACCGAAAAGCGGGCGCCCCAGGTTCGCGCCTGAGGGAACGATTCCTCGCGCGCCGTGCCTATCGGAAAAACGACGATTCATCACATCTGCGCACTCATCATCTAGGGTGTCCGGCGTCGCCCACCACCATATGTGGGCATGCACCCTTGACGACGGGAGCACAGCGCATTCAACGTTAGACGACGCGGGGCCAGCGGCCTCGCAGATCCAAGGAGACAAACCAGACCATGGCTGGACGCACTGAAAGGGTGAACGCAAAGGACCTACTTGACCGCGCTGACGGCATCTTCTTCGAAGGCGACGTCGTCCGCTCTTGGGTGGAGCAGCTCGCGAAGCGCACCCGAGGCGCCATCGAGTCGGCGGCCGGCAATCGCTACTTCGAGACCGAGTGGCAGTCGGAGTACAAGGAGCTGGAAGAGGCGCTCAACGCACTGCAAGACGCGCAAGCGAAGCTCAAGATGTTTCAGGACGCGGTCAAGAAACGCGAGGGCCCCGGAGGATCCTGATCGCCAGTTTCGCCGCCGCAGCGCTCGATGCCGTCAAATCTGACGCCTCAAATCTGACGCTGGGGACGGCGGCGCTTCAAGTCTCGTAACTTCCGTTGCGCGAGGGTGTGGGTAGAGTCGGCCGCTCGCTCGTGCGGTTCGATCTGCACTCTGCCGTATGCTCTCGCCGCGAGCTCGAACAGCTCGAAGTGCTCGTAGACCCTGCCGATCACATACCAATCGGCGCTGGAAGGCTCCGAGCGCCCTAGGAGCTCCAGGCGCTTCTGCAGGAGCTTCATGGCCTCTTGGGCGCGTCCGGTCTCGGCGTAGAGCGCGGCAAGGGTATGGAGCTGGCCGGGGTTCTTGAATCCACTGAGGCTATTGGCGCGCAGCGCCAGGCCCAGGTCTTCGTCGTCCAGGCGCTCTCGAAACAGGCTCCACCACGCGAGGTTGTTGTACACGCGGTCATCGGCCTTTCCGTCGGCGATCTTCCGCCTGAGCAGGCGTTGGGCCGCCCCGAAGTCGCGCTGACGAATCGCGAGGTCGACGAGTTGCTCGTTACGTAACGGCTCGGGGTCCCGTCCCTCGCCGGACCGGATGACCTTCTCGGCCTCGCGGTACCGCTCGGCCTCGACCAGCGCTCGAGCCCACAGGCGTTGAGCCAAGGGGGTTCCGGCCGCGTAGTGGCGAATGCGAGCGGCCGTCCGGAGCCGACCCGCATCGTCATCGAGGGCATCGAACTGCAGGAAGGTCGCGTGGTCTACGAACGGGCGAAGCCGAGCCGGCGCTTCCCTCCTCGCCCGCCTGAGCGCCTTCACGACCCCGCGATCGCCGGGACCGAGGGCGGCCAGCAGCGCCGCTGCGGTTCGGAGCTGCCCCATCGAGATCTGCGAGGGAGGCCCTGCCGGCCACGCGCTGAAGAAAGGCTGGAGGGCGGGCAGGTTGGCTCGCTCGTCGCCGCCCCACACCTCGCGCCCCCAAGTCAACCAACGGGCCGCCGCGTCGAGCCGACGGCGGGCGACGAGGGCGAGGGCCTCGTGGCCGGCGAGCCATGCGGTGCTCGCGCCGCCGCGGATGCGGTATGCACCCCTCTCCTTCACCACGAACCAAACGCCCTGTCGGCCCGAGCCTCCTTCGATGCGGGTCGTCACCCGGTATCCCGCCTCGTCGTCGCCTTCGGACGAGAACCGGGTCAGGCTCAGAATCGAGTCGCGCAAGATCGTGTGCGGCGTATCCCCATCCTGGACCCGGCTCAACGCCACCAGCTCGCGCTGCAGGCTGGCCTCGAGCGCTCGGCGGTGCGGCGGGGCCAAGCTATCGCGGGCAAAGAATCGGGACAGGTCGTCGATCTGGCCCCGCCCGTCGAACATCGCTTCGTACAGGTGTTGAACGATGCGGCCCGGGTCCCCGTCCTTGAGCCGGACCTCCTCGTAAGGCTTAAGCCGATCGAGCGTGCGCACCTGGGATTCGAGAGCGACGGGGTCACTCGCGCCGGGAATCGCCATCAGGGCGACCTCTTTGGCCTCATCGTACGCCCGGGCGGTGACGAGGAACTGCAGGGTCGCTTCGATCACCGCCTGGCGAGCGGCGGGGGGCAGTCGCATCTGGTCGAGGACCCGCAATCCATCCGGGCGCCCTCGCAGCAAAATGGCACACGTGACCTCCAGCCCATCTCGGATCAACGACCGGCTCGTATCCGGGGCCAGCACCGACAGCTCTGCGCACCGGCCGGTCCGAAACAACGCCATCAACAGGTCTTGCTGAACGTCGTCATCGGCTTCCTGGTGTTTGGACAGCGTGCGGTAGTGGCCGATCGCGGCGTCGACGCCCGCGGGGTCGGCGTAGTGACGCCCGCGCCGATCGTGCTCCAAGACCTCAGCGAGATTCTTACGCGCCTGTAGGTTATCGGCCTGAAGCTCCAGCACTCGTTGGTAAGCCGCGATCGCGCCCTGTCGGTCGAACCCGGGTTTGAACGCACGACCGAGCTGATCGTGCTGGAGAACCCAGGCCAGGATGTAGCTGGCGTAGGGGGAGTCGGGCTGTAGCGCCACCGCTCGCGCCGCCACCGCCCGCGCCGCGTCGCCGAGGTTTACTTTGAGCAGCGCCTCGGCCAACCGCGCCTGGTGCAGCGCATTGCCGGGCGTCGCGTTCGCGAGCGCTCGGTAATAGCCGATGCCTTCTCGCAGTTTGCCTTGCCCAAGAAGTCTCGCCCCTTCGTGGTCGAAGTGAACCATCGGCACGTTCTCGTCCCACAGGTCTTCGAGCCCAGCCACCAGCGCCCGCAGTTCGTCGGCCGTGTAGCGGCGCTGGTGCAGATCGAAGACGAATGCCGCGTCGACCCCACCGTCGTCGCGCAGTCGATACTGGGCCTCGAACGTTCCCGGGCCGAGTGACCAGCGCCGGCTCTCGGGCAACTCGCGCAGCGAATATCCGCGGGGTGGCTGAATGCGAAAGCGCACTTCGGCCCGGTATGGCTCGGCCCACTCGAGATCTCGGCGACGGTCGGCCACCGCCCGGTACGCCCGGCGCCGGGAGCGCTTCATGTCGTCGGCTCCCGTGGCCAGCGCCGCCTGGCGGATCTCGTCGGGCAGCCAGTTGAATACGATGGCGTTGGTGAGGCGCACGCTGGCCTCCTGGGACGAAGTGACCCCGATATTCGCGTGATCGATATGAAGCTCGATCTCGAAGGGCACCTTCATATCTTTGGGATCCGACAGCTGGTACGACGACAGACGCGAGCGGTACGTTGTCCGCGTATAGCGCTCGAGCGCGCCCTTGATCTCTTGATCCGGCGAGTCCGCAAACTGCCTTCGCAGCCGCTCCTCGATGGAGCCGAAGACCGAGGTTCGTTCGACGACGTCGACGGGGCCCCAATCAGACATGGTGACCGTGCGGTGTTCAACGTATCGATTCGCTTCTACCGGCGATTCGGGGAGGCGCAGGAGGGCGTTGACTTCGGGGCTGACAACCAGCGCCCATCGCCCCTGTACCGACGTCGGCAGCTGACCCGGCGACGCCAACGGCGCCGTGACATCGACCCAGACTTCGGGGCCACCGGCCACCCGGACGATCGCGTGGTTGAACGGCTCGAGACCCGGCAAGGCCGGGCGAATATCTTCATCGAACCCCGACCGAACCAGCGCAAGGTCGGCTTCGAACCCGACCGCCCGCAGCATGGCGATCAGGAGCAGGGCCTTGTCTTTGCAGTCGCCGAAGCGACGAGACAGGGTGACCGCTGGTGTCCACGGCACGACCGAGCGCTCGCCGAACTCTACGCCAGTGTAGCGCACCAGCTCGTGCAAGCGCGCGACGACGGCGGCAATGCGAACGCGGCGAGGCGAACGGCGATCGATCCCCTTCACGATCGAGCGCGCGTCGAAGCCTTGGAGCTGTCGGCGTACGAGCTGATGGTAGGGCCCCGCCACCCGTCGCCAATCGGGCACGGTGCTGAACGCGACGTACGGCCGGCGCGGCGTGTCTCGAGGCAGGAGGCTCGCCGTGCGGAGGCGGCCAGGGACGGTACCCGCATCGAAGGTCAACGTCGTGATCCCCTCCGCCACCGTGACGACCGGCTCGATATCGATACCTCGGATTTCGTGGACCAGCGGCAGGCCTCGCGGAATCTCGAGAATCAAGCGAGACGACAATACCGGCAAAGACATCCCGAACCAGAACCGCCCCGACGTACCCGACGAGAAGAACGGCTTGTCCTCACGTTCGACGATCCTCTGCACGATTCTCGCCCCCGGAACCAACGCCGGTAGCGGGGCGATGAGACGTCGAGCGTCGGTGAGCAGGCCCTCTTCGTGCTCGACCGGAGCCTCGGCGATCGTCGACGGATCGAGAGTGAATGTCTGGCCGTCGGGGGTGGTCACGGTGGCCGACAGCTCGGGCCTCGCTTCGAACCACGGCCGGTAAGTGACGCTCATGCGCGCCCACGGATCGATGTTGCGGAGGCTGACCACACGAAGCTCGAGCTCTCGGATCCGCGTCTTCGTACCGTCGACGGAGAAGCGGTATCGGGTCTCCTGCCTCAGCACCTCGACCGGGAATCCCGCCGCCGCGGCCAGCGCGCGGGACACCGCGGCCACGGACGGCGCGGGAGAGGTCGCCGGCGGCGGGGCGGCCGGCGGGGCAGAGGGGGCCAAGCTCCGGCAATGGGCGCTGAAGACAGCGAGCGCTGCCACGACGACGGGTCGACGGGTCATCTGCCGCAAGCTCATCGAACATTCATGTTGGGGGGCGTGGGCCTTTCAAAACAAGGGCCGCTCTCAAATCATGGGGCGATGCCCCGCGATAACGGGAACGAACCCGCCGGTCCCTTTGAACTTCGGTGCCCAGCGGATAACGTTAAAGTTGATGGCCTTCGTTCAAACCCCGCCTCGGCTGCTCAATCAGTTCGACGACGATGCCCTGCTACAGGAATACCTCGCGCGGACCGTCCCGGCCGACAACAGGGCGGAATGGACGGAGGAGCTGCGACACCTGGGGGAGATCGCGGCCGACGACCTGTTCAACGCCCAGCAGCAGGACCGGTCGCGCGAGCCAATTCTGACCTCGTGGAGTCCGTGGGGGTCGAGGATCGACGAGATCGAACTGACGCCCGTATGGAAACGTGCGCACCAGCTATCGGCCGAACACGGATTGGTCGCGACCGGCTATGAGGGTCGCTACGGTTCGATGGATCGCCCGCTGCAATTCGTGAAGAACTACCTGGTCCAGGCGTCGTTGGATTTCTATTCTTGCCCGCTCGCGATGACCGATGGGGCCGCGCGGACCATCCTCAGCTCCAACCATGCTCGGGTCATCGAGCGCGCCGTACCGCGCCTCACCACCCGTACCCCGCAGCAAATGTGGACGTCGGGGCAATGGATGACCGAACGCTCGGGAGGATCCGACGTCGGGCGCAGCGAGACGGAGGCCCGTCCGATCGAAGGGGACGAGTTCGCGCTGTACGGCACGAAATGGTTCACCTCCGCCGCGGCCTCGGAGGTGGCGATCACCCTCGCGCGGCCCACCGGTAACCCGGAGGGCGGACAAGGACTGGCGCTGTTCTACGTCGAGACCCGGACCGATGACGGACGTTTGAACGGGATCCGGATCGACCGGCTCAAAGAGAAGCTGGGCACGCGTAAGGTGCCGACGGCGGAACTCACCCTCGATGGATGTCGGGCGATCGCGCTGTGCGGAACTACCCACGGCACCCGACACGTCGTCCCCATGCTCAGCATTACCCGGACCTGGAACGCGGTCGCGGCGGCATGGGGCGCACGACGCGGGCTGGCGCTGGCTAGGGACTACGCCAAAAAGCGAGTGGCTTTTGGTACCGACCTCGGCCACAAACCGCTTCATGTCGATACGCTCGCCCTGATCGCGGCCGAGACCGAAGCAATCTTCCACCTCGCTTTCCGGGCTGTCGAGCTTCTGGGACGGGTCGAGAGTGGAGAGGCCGGGCCCCAAGAGCAGGCCCTGTTGCGAGTATTGACCCCGATCGCGAAACTGACCACGGGCAAGCAGGCCGTGGCCGTGGCCTCCGAAACGCTGGAGGCCTTCGGAGGCGCGGGCTACGTTGAAGATACCGGGCTTCCCGTGCTCCTGCGCGACGCGCAGGTTCTGCCCATCTGGGAAGGCACGACCAACGTTCTGTCGCTCGACATGCTTCGCGCCCTTCGCGACCAGGCGTGCGGAGTCGCGCTGGCCAGCGAGATTCGGCGAGCCGCAAGCGAGGCCAAGGATCCTCGGTTGGACGGTTGCGTCGACCAGATCGCGCGCGCAGTCGAGAATGCCCAAACGTGGAGCCTGTCGGCAGCGGTCACCCCCGATGCCGCCGAAGCGGGCGCACGACGCTACGCCTTGACCCTGGGCCGCACGCTGCAGCTCGCGTACCTGTGCCAACACGCCCAGTGGTGCCTCGACAACGAGCGCGGCCCTCGCGCCATCGCCGCCGCCCGGCGCTTCGCCAGTCACGGCATCGACCTCATCGACCCCAAGGTCGACGGACAAGACAGCGCCGCGCTCGCGTTCGGTGCGGTGCAGTGAAGCTCGCGCGCTTTCACCTTTCGCGAGGAGGCGCTTCTTACGGCGCGGTGGTCGACGACGGCGTCGTCGATCTCGGTCCCCGCCTGCCCTACCCCGACGTCGATCAGCTCCTACAGGACCCGAACGGTCTTCACGCGGCGCGGCAAGCGAGCCAACGCTCCGCCGATTTCAGCCACGACGCCGTGGCCGCCTGGCGACCGCCCGTAGGCCGGCCAAGCAAGATCTTCTGCATCGGGATCAACTACGACCTTCACCGCCGAGAGACCGGGCGCGACCCCACCGCCCACCCGACGGTGTTCACTCGCTTCGCCCACACCCTGGTCGGCCACGGTGAGCCCCTGGTTCGGCCTGCGGTCTCCGATCGTTTCGACTACGAAGGCGAGCTGGCGGTCATCATGGGCCGTAGCGGTCGTCGCATCTCGGCCGCGGCAGCCCTCGACTACGTCGCCGGTTACGCCTGCTTCAACGACGGCTCGGTCCGGGACTTTCAGCGCCATACCAGCCAGTTCACCCCGGGCAAGAACTTCGACCACACGGGCGGCTTTGGCCCGTGGATGGTGACCACCGACGAGATCCCCGACCCCCAACGGCTCACCCTGCAAACTCGGCTCGCGGGCGAGGTCATGCAACGCGAACCCACCGACCACATGATCTTCTCCGTGGCCCGGATCATCGAGTACCTGTCGAGCTTCTGCACCCTCGAGCCGGGCGACGTCATCGCCACCGGAACCCCGGGTGGGGTTGGAGACAAGCGGGTGCCCGCGCGCTACATGCGGCCCGGGGAACAAGTCGAGGTCGAGATCTCGGGCGTCGGTACGCTCGTCAACCCGGTTGTCGCCGAAGCGGACGCGCCGTCTGGAGCCTGAGCCGAGGCCGGCTACGGGACGGCGCGCACCGCGTCGGAGGGACCGACGTATCGCTAGGGTGCGTTCGATGACGGCCGGGGGCGGCGGGGTCCGTACCTCCGGGGGACCGGCGCATCGGAGCCATCGATCTCCGGTCGGCGGCCGCACGCTGCGGATGGGGGCCCCGAACTGCTTCACTTCGAAAGACAGGCGTAGGGCCCCATAACTCCCCCGGAGGCACGGACCCCGCCGCCCCCGGCCTCGCCTCGATAAGGGGTTCCGGTGCTGCGGTTGCGTCGATCCAGATCGACGTATCCTTTCGAAAGACGACCTGTCGCCCACATCGACTGCGCAGTGCGTGGCGATCGTAGTCGCTCGTAAGGATGCAGGCGGAGCACAAGACCGGTGCCGGTGTGTCGGAAACCGAAAGCGGAGGCCGGGGGACGGGGGAAGGTACGAGCCGCAGGCCAGGACGGCCGAGCGCCGCGCAGCCCTACGCCCCTGTGCCCAGGTCAATAGAATCTAAGGAGCGGAAGTCGAGGTCTTCGTCTGGCTCTCGGTCGAAGATCTCGGTCGGCGGGCGACGACCTCCACCGTGAAGTACAGCCAGTCGTCGTTGGCGAGGGCCCCGAGGGCCGCGGAGTACGGTTCGAAGCCGAACGCGGCGTGTTTGAGCGTGAACTCGCCGCGCGCGGTCAGGGTCCGATTGCGGTAGTCGACGGTCATGGGGAGCGACAGCGCCGCCTCTCGCCCTCGCACCGTCAACTTTCCTTGCACCAGGATCTGGCCGTCGGGCTGGGGGGTGCATCGGTCGCCGAGAAAACCGATGTCCGGGTGTTTCGCACCGTCGAGCTGGTCATCGTCGAGCATGTTTTCCTTGATGTCTTCGATGTCATCGGCGTCGAGGACATCGTCGTATCCGACCCGGCGCCGCATATCGGCCGCATCGACCTCGAGATCCACGACCTTGGCCAGGACCAGTATTCGGCACGATTCGGGGCGCGCCGGGTCGAATTGCATCTCGCCCGACGGCTTCGTCGCCCGCACCACGTGGCGATGGGAGAGTCCGGACAGGATGCGCGAGTCGTCTGGACGCAGCTGGACCAGCAGCACCGTTCGTTTCGGGTCGAGGGTATAGCGACCGGCGGGCGGCACCGCGGTCAGGGTCATCAGGGTTACAGCGCTCAGCAGCATCGGCGTTGCCAGACGCTACCACCGATGCCGCCCCTCTCGGCTGTGAACCATCCGACACCGACGCCGGTTTTTCGGCGTTGGCATCGATCTTGAGCTGGGCAGAGGTGGCGTATGGCTTGCTCGCGCTCACAAGACCCGCCTTACTCGGCGCCGTGGCCATTAACCTGCGGACCGGACTTGCCGTTCTCTTCGGTCAGGTACGCCGCCACCCGGCTGGATAGCTCCCCGTCGAACCGGGTCGCGTCTCCGTGTCGCCGCAGTC
>JANQQN010000137.1 GCA_028289325.1 Myxococcota bacterium
TGTTCGGTGGTGCGCTGTCGTCCGCACAAGCACTCCCCCCTAGGGCAATGATGGTCACCACCGCCGCTGAGCGAACGTTGCGGCGTACGGTCCGTTTTCTCAGCAAGGGGCCCCTCGGAGGGGCCGAATGGTCCGGGCGGGCACGTCGAATGGCCGAGCTTGTCATGGTCTCAATGGCGCTGAACGGGCGCGAATCCCATCAATAAAAGGTGCGTCAGGCTGCTTACCAGCCGGGATCGCCCCCCGATTGGGGGGCGTCTGGTGCCCAGGTGTTCTAAGTGTTTGAAATGACTAGGATGGTGGAGTGGGAGTTACCATAGCATGGGGCGACCGCGACCAGATCGATGCACGATGTCACAATCGCTGCGCTCGGCGCAGAGTCCGTGAGGTCGTCTTCAGTCGCTTCGCGGCGGCTTCGAGGATGAGCAAACGAGTACACAGTTCCATGAATCGGTGGGCCTTTGCGCTGCTTAACGGGCGGCGGAACCCGTTTCGTCGGCCCACTGACACAAGCGCCGGTAGTATTCGTCACGGCTCCATCCCAAAAGAGCGGCGCCGAAGCACTCGGCATCCTCGGCCGTGACCATCCGGCCGTAGTTGATGGACGGGATGTGGTACGCGATCAGTGCCGGCAGCACATCCCGACGATTCGAGAACTTCGGATGCACCCGAAGGCGAAACCGTCGAGGTGCGCCATCATCGTCTATAGCCTCCGAGTCGGCGAATAGACCATCCGGCAGATCGTCCGAAAAGACGATCTCCACCGCGAACCGGACGCAGTCCCGATCCTCGAGAAAGGCCTCGAGCGATCCGGGGCCCTCGAGGGACCCGTGTCGCTGGCGAGCGTTCTTTGCGACCCTCATGAGGTGCGTTCGCAGGGCCTGATGCCCGAATCGCTTGAGGCCTTTCCAGTTGCGCTTCATTTGTCGTAGCGGCTCTTGAACTTCGAGGTGCGGCGGGCCCGCCGAGCCTTCTCCTTGGGATCCATCTTGTTCAGGAACCAGCGATGGTTCTTGCTGTTCAAGACCTCGTCGATCTTCGCCTTGAGCTTGTGGGCCGCCTCCTGCTTGGCCTTGTCTTTCGAGCGCTCTCCTCGCTCGACGAGCTCGTAGAGCTCCGGAATCATTTCCGTGTAGAAGTTGCGGGCGATCTCGTAGGTGCCGTGCCAGTGGGTGATGTCGGGACCCATCATCGACGCGCCGTGGCGGGCACGGCGACCCTCATGGTGCCAAAGCTCGAACCAGACGAAGTCGATCTTCTCCGAGAAGTTGGGCTTACGCTTGAGCGGCGCGGCCAACTTCATGAGCGCCAGCCCTGGGCGAGCGAACTTGTCATGGTAGAGCTCGATCAGGCCATCGTACTGCAGGTAGAAGCTATCGATCAGCTGCTTGTTGTGGCAGTTGCTGCAGACGTCCTGCATCTTCGCGCGCCGGGTTTGCCATTTGATTTTGGCCCCCGGCAGCCCGAGCTTCGCGTCCGACACCTCAGGCCGTACGCTGATCGGCGGTCGGTTGTTCCAGGAGATTCGCAGACCAATGTCGTGGGTCACGGGCTGATTGGGCGTCGCACTCATGTGGCACGTGGCGCAGGTCGGGGCGGCGTCATAGTCCTCACCGACGATCCACTTGGGCTTATCGAGGTTCATCTTGCTGCGATTCGCACGGTATAGGATGCCGTGCTTCGACTCGTTGTAGATCTCGATCTGCGGGTGATCGGGGCCCATATGGCAGCGCCCACAGTTCTCCGGCTCGCGGGCCTGAGCGACGGAAAACGCGTGGCGAGTGTGGCAGCTCGAGCACGACCCCTCGGATCCATCGGGATTGAGTCGACCCATGCCCGTATTCGGCCAGGTCGCCGGATCGAGCTTGCCTTCCTTCAAGACCTTCACCTGGCTGCCGTGGCACTGCCAGCAGCCGCTCACTGCAGCGGCCGAGTTTCCCTCAGGAAACCCGGGCGTAATCAAAGCTTGGTTGCCTTCGACAACCTCGGCGAGAATATTATCGAGCGACCCTAGGATTCGCCCGGCCTTCGCGTGGTGGGAGTTGGTGAATTCCTCGACCTCTTTCTCATGGCACTTGCCGCAATCCCGCGGCGAAACGATGACCGCGATGGTCTGACCGTGGTGTTTGAATGCATCGACGTCTTTAGGCGACGCTCGATGGCATTCGTAGCAGGCGACGTTGGCGCGATAGTGCTTCGAGCTGCCCCAGTGCTCGATGATGCCCGGTGTTTTGTCCTTGTGGCAGTCGATGCACTCCTTACTTTGCTCCGAGAGCGTTGATGGGAACGTGCCCGCCTCGGCGGGGTCGCCCGCGGTCAAGACCAGCGCAAAGAGGCTTGCGCAAAGTGCACCTCCACTGTAGCGATTCATGCTGTTTCCTTTCTCAGGCCTCCCAGGACCACCGGGATGGCGATGCGCAACATAATCGTATAGGCCAGGGCGCCACCGGCCCAGATGCCCATGCAAACGAGAGTTTCGTTGAACGTAGGTGCGTACTCGACCACCTCACCCAACGGGGAAGGGACAAAGCCGGGGACAATGAGGCCCATCCCTTTTTCGATCCAAATGCCGACGATGGCCAGACCACAGGCGACATTCAGCCATATGAGCTGTTCGCTCCACCGGCTGGCGAAGATGAACAACGCGGCTAGATTCATGATGAAAGCCATCCAGATCCAAGGAACCAGCTTCGATGCGCCGTGGAGCCCAAACCAGAGGTACTCCGCCGCCGCCACGTGACGGGTTTGCGGGTAGAACTCGGCAAACAACTCACTCAGCAACAGGAAGACGTTGATGAACATCGCGACCTGCACGATGCGCCGGAGGATTCGTATCGCTTCGTCTTCGATCTTGAGGTTCGTGAAGTACCGGATCGCCTGGAAGGTGAGGATCACGATGGCCGGACCGGCCACGAAGGCGGAGGCCAGGAATCGAGGGGCAACGATCGCCGAGTGCCAAAAGTGGCGGCCGCCGAGGCCCACGTACAGAAACGCGGTGACAGTGTGAATGCTGATCGCCCAAAAGATAGAAATGAAGACGAATGGGCGATACCATCGAGGGTCGGGATCCTCGTTGAGGTACATCTTGTACAAGAGATAACCCGCGATATGGAGGTTGAGGAGGAGATATCCAACCAGCGCTACGACGTCCCAGGCGAGCATCGATATCGGCCAGTTGAACTTTCCGATGATGGGGATCATGTGCCAGAACCGATCCGGTCGCCCGAGATCTACGGTGACGAAGGCCAAACAAACGAAGATGACGGCGATGGCCAGCAGCTCTCCGAATATAACGACCTTCTTCATGGCCGCGCTCTGGTACAGATAGGCCGGTATGACCAACATGACGGCGGCAGCGGCAACCCCCACGAAGTAGGTGAAGTTTGCGATGTATGCGCCCCAGCTCACCTGGTCGGTCATGCCGGTGGTGGCCAACCCGTCTACGAGCTGGCGAGCCCAGGCATGGAGGCCGATCAAGGCGACCAAGGTCAGAAAGGTCATCCATGAATAGTACCGCCAGTCTCCGGCGAACGCGGTACGACTCGATCTCCTTAGGAAGCCGAAGTAGTCACTCATGATTGCGCCTCGAAGTAGTAGAAGAAGCTCGGGACGGTCCCGACGTCCTCCTTGAGGACGAACACCCGCTTATTCTCGAGGATGTATCGGATCTCGCTGTCTGGATCGTAGAGATTGCCGAACGCCCGAGCGCCAGTAGGACATACTTCGAGGCAGGCGGGATAGCGCCCCTCACGCGTCCGATGGAGACAGTATGTGCACTTCTCCATCACCCCGACGGAGCGAGGTCGGTTCGACAAGTACGCGGTGTCCGGATTGATTTCGTCCTTGGGGAGAACGGGCTTTTCGAAGTTGAACCTTCGTGCGAAGTAAGGACAAGCGGCTTCGCAGTAGCGGCAGCCGATACACCAGTTGTAGTCGACGACCACGATTCCGTCGTCCTCTTTCCAGGTCGCATTGACCGGACAGGCTTTGGTGCACGGAGGATTATCACACTGGTGGCATTGCACCGGCATATAATACTTGTTGGGTTTAGGCACCGACTCGTGGTCGTAGTGATGGTTGGCGGTCTCGAGGTTGACGCCGCCTTTATCCATCTCCAGAACCCGGATGTACTGCATGCCCGGTGAACGAGAAACGTTGTTCTCTTTTTGACAGGCATAAGCGCATTTGCGGCAGCCTACGCAAACGCCAAGATTGAGGGCGTATGCGTACTTGGTATTGGGCTGGGGCTTCACGTCCTTGACCCGAACGTCGACGCCGTACGTCCGTTTTGCGTCTTGCTCCAGCCGCGCGAGAACCTCTTTCAGCGCTTCGGGAGATAGCTCTTTGTAGTGCTGCTGCAGCCATGCTTCGAGGTCGAACTCGCCGACGATTTCGCCCAACGGGGAAAGGGCAGCGGCTACCGCCCCCACGCCGGTGGCGGCTATCGCCGCCCCACGAAGGAAGCTCCGTCGACTGGGACGATTCGGTCCGTTGTTGACGATGGGCAGTTTTGAATCGTTCATTTCAGTCGCTCCCGATGCTTGTCCTGCTCCGGTACCTCTGCCCGCGCAGCGGGCGCGACCGTCGGAACCTCTTGCAACACCTTCTGCACGACCGTGCCGATGTGGTCGTCGTGCTCGGGGGGGTGGCCAACCGCTACGCCAGGCGGGGGCAACGGCTTAGTTCCCGGGAAGGCCGGCTTGTGAGGATCGTGACAGACGATGCAATCCGTCCGCTGCATCGGCCCGCGAGTGGGGTCGAAGAAGCCAGACCGGCGACCGTGGGCGCCGTGTTTCCAATCGCGATAGATGGGGCCATGGCATCCGGCGCACAGCCCGACGTGTTCGTTGTAGGCCATCGGCGCTCCGTCTCGTCCTCGAAACGCTTCGATCTGGGTTTCATGATGGCAGGTAAAGCACGTGTCGACGATGCCGTGTTCGAGGTTCATGGCCGCGTGTTCGCCGATGAACTCTCTCGGTGCGGCATCCCGCGGTTCACCAAGGGTGTGGCATTCGTCGCAGCGATACGCGAATCCCGCTTTGTGGAGTAGGACTTCGTCTTGCCGTTTGACGCTCGGCCCGAACTCGACCCGATCCCACACCTCCTGGCCCGGGATCACCGGACCGTTCCGCACGTCAGCGGAGGAGGAAAGTACGAATGCGAGGGCGAGGTAGCCGAGGAGCCCCGACACGACTATCGACAAGCCGCGGGCCCATCCGTTCTTTTGGTCATTCATAGCTCGAGCTCATCAGCGCTTGCCGCGACGGAAGACGTTGGGCTTCAAAGGCGCTGCGTCGGCCTGAGGCGCGTGACACATGGTGCAGTTGTAGAAGCCTTGGTAGATGTCTTTGACGGTCACCGGGCCCTGGCCGACCTTTCGGCCCTTTCGGTCGACGTAGTGGCTGGCGGGGACGACAACCACGTTGCGATAGATCCGAGGCGGGTTGGTATGACAGTTCAGGCACTGATTCCGCTGCCCGATGGGTAGATAGTCGATGACGGTATGAGGGATCATCGGGGGCGCGTCGTCATAGGATTTGTTGAGCTTCTTGTTGCGTCCGGGCTTCTTACTGGTCAGCGTGACGAGCGGCGGGGGAGCGTTGACATCTTGGACGGGGATCTTGCGGATCCCGATCTCCGTCGAAGTCTTTCCCTTGGACTTCTTTTGACGCTCTTTGCTCTGTTGTCCGGAGGCGGGCGATGCGAAGGCGCATACTATCACCGCGGACAGAGCGATACGCATTAGTTTGCTAATGAGTGACATGTTGATCCTCCAAAGTCGTTCGCTTCCAGCGCACGGGTTGCATTGAGAATGCCAAGGCGCGTTGGTCGCAGATGTCCACGCACTGCGCGCATTGTGTACATGCACTGTCGCGGACGGCGGTCTGTTGACTGTCCGTCTTGAGTAAGGGGGTAAGGACGGGGCGCTCTGGGCAGACCGAGCTGCACTTCATACAGTGATTACACTTTTCGGGGTCAAGGCGTACGTGAAGCAACGCGCGACGGCCCAAGAGCGAATAGAAAGCCCCCAACGGACAGATATGACCGCAGAAGCCGTTGGGGTGAATCAATAGATCGTACAGAAAGATAGCAACCAACACCAGCCAGCCGGCCCCCACACTATAGACGAACGTTCGTACTGCGATGCCCACCGGGCTGACCCACTCGAAAGCGGCGACGCCGGAAATGGCGGAGATGAGCAACGTAAGGATCAGCAGCCAGTATCGGGTCGATCGGGGCACTGACACCTCGGTTC
Organism: Myxococcota bacterium; assembly: GCA_028289325.1. Lineage (GTDB taxonomy): Bacteria > Myxococcota > Kuafuiibacteriia > Kuafuiibacteriales > Kuafuiibacteriaceae > JANQQN01. Next base: position 6,257 of record JANQQN010000137.1, read on the forward strand.
TTACCGCGAGGCGGCGTCCGATACGGTTCGCTGTTTCGGTGACGATGTTGACGGGACAGACCCAGCTACAAAAGGCGCGCCCGAATAGGACTCCGTACACGGCGACGACGATCGCGGCCCCCACGAGCGCGGTGGTTGCGGGTACGACGCCCGCCGCGAAGATCTGGAGCACCGCGAGGGGGTCGGCCAGTGGAATCGTGTCGAAGAGTTGCGACGACGACAGGGTGCCGCTGAGAATCCGTACGCCGGCATAGCTGCTGGCGGCAAACAAACCGAGCATGCTCAGTTGCATGGTTCGACGGGCGAAGCGCCAGCGGCTCATGGCTGACCTCCTCGGTTCAAGTAGTCCAAGCCCGGCGTCTCCGCGGATGAGTCGGGCTGGGGAGGCTGCTCGTCGGGGCGGACGGCGTCGGGTGACGTGGCGAAGTCACGGAGTCGATAGTGATCTCCGATCTTACCCATCGCGACGTCTCGGGGCAGAACCCGAATGGCCGGCCGTTCGGTGATGCACGCGTGTTCGCACTGACCGCATCCGGTACACAGGTCCGCATTGACGGTGGGCGCGAAGTAGGCGTGGACGCCGGTCTGATCTTGGTGCCGATAGACGAGCGACAGCGCTTCGTCGATCAGGGGACACGCCCGATGACAGGCCTCACACCGCAGTCCCTGCATGGACAGGCAGCTCGACGGGTCGACGACCGCCAGGCCGATCCGTGCCTGGCGGATGTCTTGCATATCGGTGTCCAGGGCACCGGTAGGGCAGTTGCGAACGCACGGGATGTCGGTGCACATCTCGCAGGGGGTCTCCCGCGGGTTGAGCACGGGGGTGCCGATAGGGGCGTCAGCGGCCCAATCAGCCAGTGAGAGGGCGTCGTAAGGGCAGGCTTGAACGCACTCACCGCACTTGATGCACGCGGCTTCGAACGCTCCCGGGGTCATCGATCCCGGCGGTCGCAACACGAGCGGAGCGGCTTTCGCCTTCGCGAGATAGCCGTACCACGCCGATCCCACAATCCCGGCCGCGGCAGCGTTGCGCGCGGTCCCGATGAGAAAGACTCGTCGGTTATGGGATTTGTTCGCCACTGCTTAGAACCTCACGCCGGGTAGATCTTGACCGCACACTTCTTAAAATCCGTTTCTTTCGAGATCGGATCCGTGGCGTCCAAGGTGAGCTTGTTGATGAGAATGTTCTCGTCAAACCAAGGCACGAAGATCGTGCCTTTCGGCATTCGGTTGCGGCCTCGAGTCTGGATCCGGGCCTGGACCCGTCCTCGTCGAGACTCGATCCACGCAAGGGCGCCATCTTTTAGTCGATACTTTTTGGCGTCCTCGGGGTTCATGAAGATCTCGGCGGCCGGAACGGCCCGATGGAGCTCGCGGACTCGGCGAGTCATCGTGCCGGAGTGCCAGTGCTCGAGGACGCGGCCGGTCGTGAGCCAAAGCGGGAATTGCCGATCCGGCATCTCGACCGGCTCCATGTACGGGCGGAAGAAGATCTTCGCCTTGTCGCCGATCGAGACCTTCTTCGGGCTTGTAACGCCGTCTAGATTGCCCTCCGGCAGGCTCTTGAGCGCTTTGCCATAGAAGCTGAAGCCCTTTCCTTTCGGAACGTACGGGTCATGACCTTCGATGAATCGCCATTGAGTCTCCTTGCCGTTGACCACCGGCCACTTCAGGCCTCTTACGCGGTGGTAAGTATCGAAATCGGCGAGGTCGTGACCGTTGCCGAGCGTGAATTGACGGTACTCTTCCCACAGCGCTTTTTCGGGGAACCATCGACCCCCGTCTTTCTCGGCGATGTGGTTGCGGTAGCCCTTTCCGATCGCATCAGGCCAACGGAACTTCCGGGTAAATTGGTTGTGGAACAGAACCTCGTACAGGCTATCGGTCGGCTTATAGCCCATCTTCTTCGCGGCGCCGAGCACGGAGGGGAGTCGTCCGGTCTGAAACCCGGGGGCCTTGAGACCGGGAACCTTCTGTTCGCCCCAAACGTCGGCCAGCAGAATACGCTTCGAGAACTCGGTGATATGCCACAGGTCGCCCATCGCTTCGCCGGGCGGTTGCGTCTGCTGACGCCAGTGTTGGGTCCTTCGCTCGGCGTTGCCGTACGCGCCCCACTTCTCGTGGATCATGGCCGCGGGCAGGACGAGGTCTGCCACCTTCGCCGAGATGCTGGGGTAGGCCTCGGAGACGACAATGAAGTTGTCCATCTCTCGGGCGGCTTCGAACCAATGGTTCGCGTTGGCCGAGTTTTGGAACAGATTCGCCACCTGAACCCAGAGGAAGCGTATGCTGCCGTCCTCGAGATCCCGTAGGATCTTCACCGTGTGGCTGCCCACTTTAGGGCTGATGGTCTTCGGCGGTAGCTTCCAGAACCCTTCCGCGATCTCGCGATGTTTCGGATTCGCGACGACCATATCCGACGGGAGTCGATGCGCGAACGTGCCGACCTCTCGCGCGGTTCCGCATGCGGACGGCTGACCGGTAAGAGAAAAGGCCCCATTTCCGGGTTGGCTGTGTTTGCCGAGCAGCAGGTGGATGGCGTAGATCTGTTCGTTGACCCACACGCCGCGCTGATGCTGATTGAAGCCCATCGTCCAGTAGGACATGACTTTTCGGTCGGGGTCGGCGTACAGCTTGGCGAGCTGGCGAAGCTTGTCTTTGTACCGCTCGATGGGCTCGTCGGGATCTCCTTTCGATAGACGGGCGACGAAGTCGAGGGTGTAGGGCTCGAGGCCCTTCTTGAAGGTTTCGAACGTGATGAGCCAATGGGCTTTCGCTTTGGCCCGGTCCTTCATCTTGACCGTGCGCTGGTCTTTCTTGGGATCGAGACCCAGCGCGACCATCTCGTCGTCGCTCAGGATCTTCTCGAGCTCTTTCGCCACCGTATCCCGTTCTGCTTTGGTCGCTTTGCCGAGGCCCGGGAGCCCGTATCCGGTGAACTTGACGCCGGTGGCGAAGACGCAGTGTTTCTTGACGAAGTCCCAGTTGACAGCGTCGCGATGCACGATTTCGCGGAGGATGTAGTTGAGGATGGCGAGATCCGTGTTGGGCTTGAAGATGATTTCGAGGTCGGCGAGGTCGCTGCAGCGGTTCGTGTACGTCGACAGATTGACGATACGCGCCTTGTCATGGGTAAGCCGACGGTCGGTGCATCGAGACCATAGAATGGGGTGGTTCTCGGCCATGTTGGCCCCCCACGTGACGATGGTGTCGGTGAACTCCATGTCTTCGTAGTTACCGCTGGGCTCGTCGATGCCGAACGTCTGGATGAAGGCAGCGACGGCCGAGGCCATACAGTGGCGGGCGTTGGGGTCGATATTGTTGGACCGCCAGCCGGCTTTGACGAGCTTCGCCGCTGCGTAGCCCTCTTGTACGGTGTATTGTCCGGACCCGAAGATGGCGACGCCGGAGGGGCCCAGGTCTTTGTAGTGGCGCTTGAACTGCGTGGCCATCACCGAGAAAGCTTCGTCCCAAGATACGGGCTCGAATTTCCCCCGCTTATCGAACTTGCCGTTCTTCTTGCGGAGCAGGGGCATCGTGAGGCGATCGGCGCCGTACAGGATCTTGGCGTTGAAGTACCCCTTGATGCAGTTGAGACCACGATTGACGGGAGCTTCGGGATCGCCCTTCGTCGCGACGACGCGCCCATCTTTGGTGGCGATCATGATTCCGCAGCCCGTGCCGCAGAAGCGGCACACGCCCTTGTCCCAGTGCCAGCCGGCCTCGGCGTTCGCGGCCAGTGCCTCGTCCTGTCCCAAGACTTTAAGGCCGGCGGCGCTCGCGGCGGCGGCGGCGGCGGAGGCTTTGAGCAGCTGTCGTCGATTCGTCTTCATCGTTGTTCCTCAAATCTGCTCGCGAACGGCGTCTTCCGGCTCGCTGGTCAGGTCTGTCGCGTCCTCGAAGGCGTGGTAGGCAACGTCCGCACAAATCACGCCACGGGTCGCCTCAACGCGGTGCATGGCGTCGATGAGGTCCTGTAATGTTCGTCTCTCTATGGTGGCCACGGCGGTTCCCGTGTCCGGCTCCAAGTGATGGAACTCGAGCGCTTCGTTGATGCGGAGGGCTTCGAGGGTCTTTTCGAGAGTGCGAGGTTCGATGCGGAGCGCGATCCCGGAGACATGCATGGCGTGCGCACGCGAGTTCAAGATGTAGGCCAAGCCATCATTCACAGCCGTTGGGACGGATCAGCCTCACGAGGACGCCGACGTTACGGCAGCGCAGTAACATCAGATTCCTTTATCGTAACATTGACCGCTAAAGCGGATATCTATTATCGTTTATAGGGTGTTCAATCAGACAACGATGACCGCGGTTCGCGTGCTGCTTTACCTCGCGATCGCCAAACGCGATACACCGGTAGCCGCGGCCGAACTCGCCGAGATGCTGGGGCAATCACCGACCTACGTCGCGAAGGTGACGACCCAGCTCGTGAAGGCTGGCTTGCTGAAGGCGCGCAAGGGGGCGAAAGGCGGCCTTGTCCTAGGCGTGTCGCCGCCTGCGATCACGCTTCGCCGCGTATACGAAGTATTCCAGGGGCGGCCGGTCGACGTCGCATGTACTGATGGTGCACAAGCTCGTTTGGTGTGCGGATTTCATCGCGCCATGATCGACCTGGAGAATTCAGTATTCGAAGCGATGGAGCGATGGACGTTGGCTGACCTGGCCGAGCGACCTCAGCCCGCTCCGAGCCTGAGGGACCGCGTTTCGTGTCGTCTCCAGGGTTTGCAGGGACCGTAGGCTAGAACGCGAAGGTGTATTGAACCTCTAGATAGTGAACCACGGCATCGGCGGCGCTGACCGTATCCCCCACGAAGAAGTGGTCGCTGCCGGGGACAAAGAACGCATAGAGCGTTCTTAAGGTCATGCCTCGGCCAATTTTGTATACGATGTTGATGTCCGTTTCCGCTCCGGCAAACGCTTCTTGCTGGTCGGCAGTCTCCGGGCGGAAGAAGATGTGTTGGTCGAGTTTGAATACCCACGACGGTAGGCCACTGTATACTAGGTGAAGAACGCCGGAGCCTACGTTGGTCCGAATGCCGATCACGTCAGCCAGGCCGAGGAACTTGTGGGTGGTGGGAAAGAGCTCGTCGTAGCCCTCGATCTTGTCTGTCGTTTCTGGATCGTCACCCGAAGCAAAGAGCCCTTCGAGCGAGAGCCGGAATCCCTTCGCGAGTAGGAAGCCGATCTCGGCATCGATCTGGAATGCCAGGACATCCGGGTTCTGAGCACCACCAGCGACTTGGCGCTTGCCGAATTGCACCCCACCTTCGAAGCGGAGATCAATCATGCCGTACTTTTGCAGAGCCCGGACGCCGACGGTCGCCTGGACTGCGGGCCGCGCTACGACCACCCCGCCATCCTCTTGCGGTGACCAGATCTGCATCAAGAGGTAGGGCTCCAGCGTTGTCTTCTCTCCGAGAAGGCGCCCGATGCTTCCGTATAGACCAGTGAAGAATACGTCGCCGGCGAGCGTGTCCCCGTCCGGTCCGCCCAGGCCGTCGTTGAGTTGGGTGAAGAAGAGATCGAACCAGATCGGCTTGTCACTGGGCGTCAGCCGAATACGGGCGCCATCGAACGACCGGGCCGTTTGGTGCCAACGAAGGTCGCCAATGACGAGCGCGTCGCCGTAGTTCATGGCGAAGTGGCCGACGTCTAAGGTTAGTAAGTCGTTGTTGAGGCGGACGAAAGCTTCGTACACACCGAGATTGGGGTTCGAGATCGTCGACGGCTGGTTACCCCAAAACCCGTCAGCTTGCGGGGAGAAATGCAACGTGACGACCTGTCCGGCACCGAGGTCGATAGGTGCTGTTTGAAGGTTCAGGCGCGCGCGATACACGGCGAAATCTCCTTCCCGGAATCGACCTCGGCTCACGCCGAGTTTGTCGTAGTTCTCCCGCATCTCGTACCTGGTCCAGATGCTGGTTCCGACCTTTAGGGGCCAACCGGGAATGGAATCCGCCGCCGCTTCGGACGGAGTGCCGCCAGCGGGGGTGGGGGAAGTCAAAAGGATCGCTACCGCAGTGAGCGCTGATATTGACGGATAAAGCTTCATACGACGTGTCCTCCACATCGACCGCATTCGTCGTTTCCCGGGCGGTCGAAGCAAGTGGCCCCGCGTCCTGCATCAAGTACGCCATAAAGAATCGTTTTCCATCGTTGCCCAACTGTCGCCGGGACGTAGTTGGGAGCCGATCCAGCGCTACCAATTCGTGTCGATTACGCATTACTGCGATCGATTGAGCGAAGAAAAGCGACAACGCCTATCTTATTTAGGGCTTTTGTTCCCACTGCTGGGGAATACTGATCGTATTCAAGTGAAGGGTGGTCGTCGTTTGGACAAGGCGGCACTCTTGGCGCGATCGGCAAGACTGGTCGCCGTATTTGTCGACCGCCTTGAGAAGATATGTTTGGCCTCAAGCGGCAGGCGAATCGAGGCGCGTGGGGCATGTGGACTCGGTGCCCCTCGACGGGACGGCGGCCACGTGGACATGGGCTGGTCGCCGAGGCTGCTGCCGCTCAGCAGGAGCAGGCGTTACAGGATCATCATCGACGACGAAAGAGCGGCGCTTCGACCGACAGCATCGTCCATGCCCTCGCTGAGCTTCGGGCACGCGGTCGGGGCGTGGGTGCGGGCCGATCAGTCATGGCAATAGATCGATCCCTGGTGGCACTCAGGGCCGTGAAGTCTACGCCGATCGGGTCAGCGGCGTTCGGTGATCTCGGAGTAGACCATCGTTTTGCCGAGCCGCTCGGTGATCGGCTTGCTCTTCATGAGCATCTTCTTGCCAAGCCAGCTTTCGGTGATCGGCTTGCTCTTCATGAGCATTCTCTTGCCGAGCCAGCTTTCGGTGATCGGCTTGCTCTGCATGAGCATCCGCTTGCCAAGCCAGCTTTCGGTGATCGGCTTGCTGTTCATGAGCATTCTCTTGCCCAGCGTTTCGGTCACCGGCCGCTTGTAGAGCATCGTTTTGCCCAGAGCCTCGGTCACCGGCCTCCTCCACAGCGTCACCCGCGGACGTCCGCGAATCAGCAGCGACGGGAGGCCGAGCACCTCCGAGAAGAACCGAGGCGTCGAATCAGAGTGGGTGAGCACCTTGGCTGCGCCGACCGTTTCGAAGGTCTCGTTGACCCGCCGCGCGACGAATAGCTGTGGCCGTGCGCCAACGAGCGTGCGTCCCGCTTCGAGCGCGGCCTTCATCCGGTTGGTCATGGCTCGGAACTCGATGTTGCGACCTGACCCGAGAATCTCTTTCACCTTCGACGCACCCTCGGCAGGGGTGATCATGAACAGTTCTTTCGTGCCGAGACCAAACCCGGTCAGCCTGTCGAATGCCTCTTTGGCTTTGTCTTCCGTTTCAAAAACGCCTGTGTATACGACCATTGGTTACTCCAAATTACCGGCCTGCGGATGTCGGTGGTGAATACCCGTCGAGTAGGGTCGGGTATTGTAGTCGTTTGCTGATTCGACCCACCGCGCTCCAGCGCACGATCGCTTGATTTGCCCCGTGTGCGGCAGCAGCGGGGCCTCTCGGCCTCCACCGGCGGCGTCTTTTCGGCCACCGAGAACACGAAATGGATAACGGGTTTGCGGGGCCGCCGTTCAGCCAACGGCGTTCAAAGTGGCTTCACGGGCACGTTGAGCTCGACGATGTGTTTTTGCTCCGGATGCTCCTGCGGATTGTTGAGGTAGCGCTCGAAGGACGGCCGGTCGTCCGGTTGATATCCGCTCTCAGGTAGCCACTGTCCGTACACCGCGTCCCAGGCGTCCGCGTACTGGTCGACGTCGATCTCGAAGTGGGCCACGGCGTAGGCCCCGCCGGGGATCGTCATCTCTCCGATCTCGCCGGAGACCTCGGTGCCCTTCGGGCACGTGACGCACACGGAGAGTTGGTGTTTGGCTTCATCGGTCACATTCGGGTCGTCGTGGTATACAGAGAGGAACTGACCGGTGGCGAGTAGTCCGCGCGGTCCGGCCCACTGGGCCAAACGTCCGAACAGCTCCCCGAACAGCGCGGCGTTTCCGGCGTAGGGTCCGATATGTCGAAGGTATACGACGTGGGTGGGCTCCAGCGTTTTGACGTGAATCTCGGTCTCGATGGCTTTGTGGTTCTTCATGACCAACCTCCAGTTGACGTGTCCATCGGCATCCTGACGCCGTTGGAAGCTGACGACCTGACCGGGGTTGCGAAGCGACTGATGGCCCTTGCGGTCTACCTTGCGATTCTTGCGATGCGCTTCGCTCCCTCCCGTGCGCCACTCGCTCGCGCTCATCCCGAATACATCCTTGAAGGTTCGAGCGAAGGTTTCCGGACTGGAGAAGCCACAGTCGAGCGCGATGGCGGTGATGCTCTCGTTGGGGTTGTAAACGAGCTTTTGCGCCGCGCGCTCGACGCGGAGCCGGCGGACCAGCTGGTGGCAGGTCTCGCCTATCAGCGCGGAGAAGATTCGATGGAAATGATACGGCGAGAAGTTCGCCACGCGCGCGAGCGTCTTCAGCGATAGGTCAGCGTCAAGATTGTCGTGAACGTAGTCGAGCACCCGATTGATGCGAATCTTGTACTCCGTTCGAGCATCCATGGGCCGTGCTTAGCGAACGAAGCCCGAAAACGCTACACCCGCGCTGTCGACATGACCTGGGGATGCGCGTACGCGAAAAGGCGTTAACGCCTGCTGGTCGGTGAACTCGACCCGCGGCTGCGATCACCCTCCGTCGAGTGAGTCCTCGTCGCGAAACGATGATGTCAACGGGACCCCCGTCCGCGGGGACGGGGGCCGAAGAGAGTCAAACGAAGAGCTTTTTCTCGCTCGCGTATGTCTTGACGATCGCAGGGGCTTCGAATCGAGGGCCGTACTTCTCGGCGAGCTCCGCGCAGCGGGTCACGAAGCGGTTCAGCCCGTAGGTGTTGACGTACTGGAGGTAGCCTCCGGTCCACGGCGGGGCCCCGATGCCCATGATGGAACCGATGTTCGCGTCGGGAACGTTGCGCAACACACCCTGCTCGAGGCACTTGAGGCTCTCGATGACGGGACGGAAGAGGAGCCGGTCCTCGATGTCCTGGTCGGAGATATCGACGTCCTTTTTCCACTTCGCGAGACCTGGCCACATGGTCTTGGTGCCTTTGCCGTAGTCGAAGAATCCGCGGCCGGCCTTCTTGCCGGGGCGGTCGTGCTCGTCGACGAGCGCCGCGATGAGGGCGGTGGCGTTCGGAGTGGGATTGTCCTCCTTCTTCACCAAACCCATGGCCACTTGGGTGTTATAGATGTCTTTGCTCAGGCTGAGGCTGACCTCGTCGAGCATGGTGAGAGGGCCCACCGGATACATGAGGCCTCTGGCCAGGGCCTCGATGCGAACGGGATCGACACCCTCGTGGACGAGCTGCGCGCCCTCCATGATGTGGGTGCCGATGGTCCGCGAGGTGTAGAAGCCGACCGCGTCCTCGACCACGATCGGCGTCTTCTTGATCTGCCGGGCGTAGTCGAAGCTTCGGGCCAGGGTCTCGTCCGAGGTGTCCTTACCCACCACGATCTCCAGCAGAGGCATCTTGTCCACCGGCGAAAAGAAGTGGAGCCCGATGAAGTGGTCCGGTCGCTGGCTGGCCTCGGCGAGCCGAGTGATGGGCAAGGTCGACGTGTTCGATCCCCAGATGCCTCCGTCGGCAAGAAGGCTTTCGTGTTCCTTCACCACCTGGTTTTTGAGATCGATCCGCTCGAAGACGGCTTCGATCACCAGGTCACAGCCTTCGAGGTCCCCGGCGTGCGCCGTGGGTTTGATGAGGTCGAGGACGGCCTGCTTCTTCTCCCCCGTCATCTTGCCGCGGCCCACCCGCTTGGTGAGGAGCATCTCGGAGTACGCTTTGCCGCGCTGTGCGCCGGCCATATCGACGTCCTTGAGGACAACCTCGATGCCGGCCATCGCGGATACGTACGCGATGCCTTGGCCCATCATGCCGGCGCCGATGACGCCGAGCTTCTTGACCTTGGAGGCGGGAATGTCCTTCGGACGACTCCCTCCGCCGTTGACCTTGTTCAGGTTGAAGAAGAACGCGGTGATCATGTTCTTCGCCTGCGGCGTGGTGACCAGGTAGGCGAAGTTGCGGCCCTCGATTTTCAGCGCCACATCGAACTTTACCCGTGTCGCCTCGAGCATGGTGTCGAAGATCTTCACCGGGGCGGGAAGCCGTCCCTTGGTTTTGTCGGCCATCATGGCCGCGCCGATGGCGATCATGGGGGCGAGCTTGGGCGAGTTTGCGGTGCCCCCCGGGATCTTGCGGGTCGGGTCGTCCCACGGCTGGATCGCGGCCGGCATCTTGCCTTTCGAGGCCAAGATCCAGGCGCGAGCCGCCGCAAGCAGGTCTTCGAGGCTGTCGACGGTGTCGTGAATCAGCCCCGCCGCCTTCGCTTCGTCGGGCGAGACCTGCTTGCCTTCGACGAGGTATGGCATCGCCTCCTGCACGCCCAGGAGGTGCGTCATTCGTACGACGCCACCGGCCCCGGGGAGCAGCCCCAACGTGACCTCGGGGAGCCCGACTTTGACGCTCTTGTCATTCCAAGCGATGCGGCGGTTGTGGAGCAGGCACAGCTCGAAGCCACCCCCAAGCGCGGCGCCGTTGATCGCCGCCACCTTGGGCACCGGCAGCAGCTCGTAGCGGCGCATGACCGCCTTGCTGTGCTCGACGTTGGCGTGAAACTCAGCCTGCTGCTCGTCTTGGATCGACAGGAGCATGTGGAGATTACCGCCCGCGAAGAAGGTCTTCTTCGCGGAGGTGAGGATGATTCCGGTGAGGTCCGTTTCGGTCTCGAGCTTCTCCACGATCGACTCGAAAGCGGGGGAGAAGTGCTCGTTCATAGAGTTGACGGGCCCGTCCATATCCATGGTGATGGTGACGATCCCGTCCGCGTCTTTGGCGTAATTGAGTCCGTGCATAGCGACCTCCTCAGATCCGCTCGATGATGGTGGAGATGCCCATGCCGCCTCCCACGCAAAGCGAGATCATGCCGCGCTTGAGGTTGCGGCGCTCGAGCTCGTCGAGAACGGTGGAGACGAGGCAGCCTCCGGTGGCCCCCAGGGGGTGACCCATCGCGATGGCGCCGCCGACAACGTTGGTGATCTCGGGGTCGATGTCGAGGTCCTTCATGTAGCGAAGGGCCACGGAGGCGAAGGCCTCATTGATCTCCCAAAGGTCGATGTCTGACTTCTGCAACTTCGCCTGCCCGAGGGCCTTCAGGGCGGCCGGTCCAGGGCCGGTGAGCATGATGACCGGCTCCACGGCAAGGACGGCTGCGGTAACAATGCGACCGCGGGGCTCGAGCCCGAGATCTTTGCCGGCCCGCTCGGAACCCAGGAGCACCGCGCTGGCGCCGTCGACGATGCCCGACGAGTTGCCGGCCGTGTGAACGTGGTTGATGGCTTCGACGTCGTTGTAGACCTTTAGCGCCAAGGCGTCCATGCCCATGGCGCCCATCTGGGCGAAGGAGGGCTTCAGGCGACCGAGGGCCTCCATCGTAGTCTGCGGCTTGATGAAGTCGTCTTTTTTGAGGATCAGCTCGCCGTTCTTGTCCGTCACCGGAAGAACGGACTTATCGAACCAGCCGCTATCGCGGGCGTGGGCGGCGCGCTTTTGGCTCTCGACGGCGAAAGCGTCGACGTCCTCGCGGGACCACCCCTCGAGGGTGGCGATGAGGTCGGCGCCGATGCCTTGGGGAACCGACTTTTTCTCGACGACAAACTCCGCGTCCTGGAACATGGCGCCACCGTTGCTGCCCATGGGCACGCGGGACATGCACTCCACGCCGCCGGCCACCACCAGCTCCTGCCAGCCCATGCCCACCTTGGCTGCGGCGCTGTTGACCGCCTCGAGGCCGGAAGCGCAGAAGCGGTCCAGCTGAACACCCGCCACCGAGTTGTCCCAGCCGGCGTACATCGCTGCGGCCTTGGCGATGTCGGAGCCTTGTTCCCCAACGGGGGTCACGCATCCGAACACCACGTCGTCCACGCGGGCGGTGTCGAAATCATGGCGTGCTTGCAGGCCGTTGAGCAGGCCGGCGGCGAGGGCGATGGGCTTCACTTCGTGAAGGGTGCCGTCAGGCTTCCCTTTGGAGCGCGGCGTGCGCACGGCGTCGTAGATGTAGGCGGTTTGGCTCATTGATTGATGGTCCTCTGAGCCGGAGTTCTAGGGCTCTGAGCGCGACTCATCAATCACCTTGCTCGACGCGTTATGATCATAAGATAACAAGAACGTGGAAGCGTCGCAGCTGGTCCTGGACACCCTCGAGGGGGCCCGCGCCCGAGGCTATGACCCCCAGAAACTGCTCGATGCGGCTCAATTCCCGTCGTTGCCACCGTCGGAACGTCTTCCCTTGGTGGACTACGCTCGACTGGTGGGCGTTGTCGCACGTACCTTGGATGACGAGTACCTCGGCCTGCTGGATGGGCGAATGCCCTTCGGTACCTTTGCCCTTCAGGCCGCATACGCGCGACACGGCGAGGATCTGCTCGACGCGTATCGACGCCTCCTCGAGTTCGCGCGTATCCTCGACCTCTCCCTGGTACAGACGTTGGAGGTCGGGGGCGGCGAGGTCGTACACCGGGTCCGGCGCCTTCCCGGCCGAATCGTTCGTAACCCCCTCGCCATTCAAATGACCCTGGTACTGCCCCATCGCCTCGTGGCGTGGATGGGGGCCCATCGGCTGCCCATCACCCGCGTGGAGTTCGACTATCCCGAGCCCCGGGATGCGGACAGTCTTCAGGCCATTTTGGGGCGAGCGCCCGTCCGTTACGACGCGGACAGCAGCGCATTCTTCTTCGCCGAAGAGCATCTGCGGCGTCGCGTACGGCGAACCGAAGAGGAGGCCCGTCGGTGGGGGCGGCGGACGCCGCTCGACGCGTTCCTGCCGAACGTGGCGAACGATGGTGTCGCGTTCGACGTCGCTCGCCACATCGAGCGAGTGTTGCTCGACGAGCAACGTTGTCCCTCGATGTCGGAGACGGGGGCGGCGGTCGGTCTGCCGCCTCATACACTTCGGCGGCGCCTGCTGGCCGAAGGGCAGGATTATCTACACGTGAGGAGCCAGGCGAAGCGCGACGTGGCCATTCATCTGCTCACGAGCACCGCGCTGTCGGTGGAGGAGGTCGGATTTCGAACCGGATTCAGCGCCGCCAACGCCTTCATTCGCGCCTTTCGCAGTTGGACTGGCGTCACGCCGCGGGTCTATCGCGAAGGCCATTAGCCACCGACCGATCCATCCCCGTCTGCAGGTGTGTTTCTTCTTGCTGTTCAAGAACGTTTGTTCCAAAACCAGATCATGCCGAGGCAGAGAAGCTTCGACGAAGACGTCGTCTTGACTGCGGCTATGAAGTGTTTCTGGCGGCACGGGTACGCCGCCACGAGCATGAAGGATCTCGAGGCGGCCACCGGTCTCACTACCGGCAGTCTCTATAATGGCTTCGGCAACAAAGACGACCTGTTCTTGGCTGCGCTTCAGCACTACGTCGACACCGTGGTCGCGGCTCGAATCGCGCGTTACCTGATCGCGGGTGACGCTCGGGAGGGAATCCTGGCGTTCGTCCGTGAAGGGCTGGACCGTGGCTCGCGCCAGCTGAGCTCGGGTTGCCTGCTGGTCAACAGCTTCGTCGAGGCACCATTACATCAGCCGAAAGTGCGGGCCGTGCTTACGCACGGGCAGCGAATGATCGACGAAGCGTTGGTCGCCGCCGTCGAGCGGGGCATGGCGGCCGGTGAGATTCGGTCGACCGCCGATTCCCGGGCGCTAGCGCTACAGGTGAGCTTCGCCGCCGGTGCGCTGCTGGTTCGCAGCCGGGCGGATACGACGCCGAACTGGTTCGAGGAACCGATGGGCGCGGTCGAAGGGTTGCTTGCAGTGGTCGAATCGTAGGCCGACGCACGATCGTTACGCATGCAGACCTGCGGGAACGTCGCGATCTGATCGGCGATGGCGACCGCCTCCTCGATCGCCGTGCCCTTGGGCACAACCGTGTTCGCGAGCCCCATCATGCGGGCCTCTTGTGCGCCGACGGCGCGGCCGGTGAGGATCATGTCCATCGCGTGGCCATGCGCGGCCGAATCGTCTTTATCGAACTCGACGAATGCCTCGAACAGCGCCTGGGCGTTCTTAGGATCGACGGCTTTGCGTACCGCGGGCCGGTTGATGCACACGACGACCGTTGTTCCTCGGCGTTCGACGGTAATGGTGGCACTCATTTGTTGTCTCCCTCATCAAAGCTTCCATGTCGGCCTTGTCCTCTGGCGAACCGCGATGCGCCGGCCTGTGCTTCGCCGCTGTCGAAGACTCTCTTGCCGTGCCGGAACTCGTTGAGGTGACCCATCGGGGCCGGCAGATCCAGGCCTTCGAGCGTGGCTTTGCGGTCCGCGACCATGCACTGCCAAGGAAAGCTGGCGAGCTGGTGAGCGAGCTTCTCGGCCTCGGCGAGCGCTTGTCCGGCGGGCACCAGGCGATTGGCGAGCCCGATGCGAAACGCTTCCGGGCCATCGACGGCGCGGCCAGTAAGGATGAGGTCCATCGCGTGCGACAAGCCGATGAGGCGGGGTAGATTGACGGTGACGCCACCCACCATGGGTACACCGTAGCGGCGATCGAACATGCCGAAGGTCGCGGTCTCCTCCACGACTCGGAGGTCACACCACAAGGCGAGGGCCATTCCGCCGGCGACGGCGTATCCGCTCACCGCGGCGATCACTGGTTTGCCGAGCTGCATGCGGGTCACGCCGAGGGGGCTGTCGCCGGTTTCTTCGAGTCGCATCGGATCACCGGCCGCGATCGCTTTGAGATCCGCACCGGAGCTGAAGCTCCCTTGGGCGCCGGTGAGGACGGCAACCCGGGCCGAATCATCCTCGTCGAAAGTCCGGAATACGGAAGCCAGCTCGTCGGCCGTGGCGCGATCGATGGCGTTTCGTCGTTCGGGGCGATCGATGGTCATCGTGGTGACGGGACCGTCTTTCTCAACTCGTATGCTCATGGGGAAGATCTAGCACCCGTGTTGACATCGATACGAGGACAATCTAGAAATTTAGAGCGATCGTTACAAATTAGGAGGAAAGCATGTTGGAAGTCAGCCGCGAAGGAACGGTCCTCATTCTTCGCTTCAACTCACCCGAGACGAAAAATGCGCTCACGCCAGAAGCGTTGCAGACGCTGATTGAAACGCTGGGGACCACCGCCACCGACAACACCGTTAAGGCCGCGATCCTCACCGGCGCTCCGCCGATGTTCACCTCAGGGATGCAATTGGACTTCTTCCGTGATCACCGCTCGCCGTTAGCCCAGAAGATCCTCCACCAGTACGTTCCGCAGATGCTCAGCGCATTTATCGACTACCCCAAGCCGTGGATCGCGGCCGTCAACGGACCCGGCGTGGGGTTCGGCGCGACGATCTGCGGTCTTTCCGATATGACCCTCATGGGCGATTCGGCCAAACTTCGCGCGCCGTTCGGCTCGATGGCCGTGGTGCCGGAGGCGGGTTCCACCGTCACCTTTCCACAGCAGATGGGGTACCAGGCCGCGATGTGGATGCTGCTGGGCGGGGAGTGGATGGATGCAAAGACCTGTGTGCGCCGCGGTTTCGCCGTCGATGTGGTGGCTGACGACGCGCTCATGGGCGAGGCCATGCGGCGAGCTCAGCTGATGGCCAACGGTCCGCTGAAGGCCATCATAGCCACCAAAGCGCTGATGAATCGTGAGCGGAAAGCCCGGTTGCATGCGGCGAACGACGCAGAGCTCAAAGTGTTCGCCGAGCTTCAGGATCAGCCGACCTTCGCGGAAGCCATGAAGGCGATGAGCGAGCGCCGGGCGCCCGACTTTACCCCGTTCGAACAGGAGGCCTGAAGTGAAGACCCGCATTACCGAGCTGTTCGGCATCGAGCATCCGATCGTTCAGGGCGGCATGCACTACGTTGGATTCGCCGAAATGGCGGCCGCGGTATCGGATGCCGGTGGACTGGGCATCATCACTGCGCTGACGCTGAAGACGCCGCAAGCGCTCAAGGCCGAGATCGAAAAGGCGCGGGGCATGACCGATAAGCCGCTGGGTGTCAATCTGACCTTCCTCCCCATGCTCACCCAGCCGGACTACCCCGGCCTGGTAAGAGTCATCATCGACAGCGGTATCAAGGTTGTCGAAACTGCCGGCCGTAATCCGCAGGCGGTCTTGCCGGCCCTCAAGGAAGCGGGCATCAAGGTCGTTCACAAGTGCACGTCGGTTCGGCATGCGCTCAAGGCCCAATCGATTGGCTGTGACGCGGTCTCCGTCGACGGCTTCGAGTGTGCGGGTCATCCTGGCGAGGACGACATCCCGAACATGATCCTGCTGCCGCGGGCGGCCGACGAGCTCGAGATCCCCATGTTGGCATCGGGGGGCCAAGCCGATGGTCGGTCACTGGTCGCGTCGCTGGCTCTCGGTGCCGACGGAATCAATATGGGCACGCGGTTCATGGCCACCAAGGAGGCGCCGGTCCACGACAACGTCAAGCAGGCGATCCTCAACGCCACCGAACTCGACACCAAGCTCATCATGCGTCCTCTTCGCAACACCGAGCGCGTGCTGGACAACCCAGCCGTGCAGCGGGTGTTGGATAAGGAGCGCCAGCTCGGGGAGAAGCTGAAGATCGACGACCTCCTCGATGAAGTGGCGGGCGTATATCCTCGCGTCATGCAAGGCGGCGAGGTCGAGACCGGCGTGTGGTCCTGCGGCATGGTGGCGGGACTCATCAACGACATTCCCACCTGCAAGGAGCTTATCGATCGCATCATGAGTGAGGCGCGGGCGATCATCGCCGAGCGGCTCGTTGGCGCGATCGCGTAGACGAAAGGGGCGATCGTTCGCCGAAGGAAAGCTCTCTCGCTAAAGGCTGCCGGCCAGGCTGGAGGTCGTCGAGGCCTTGCCGCGTGGTGCAACCGGCAAGGTCCTCAAATACATCCTACGCTAACGGTTCGGGGCTAGGCGCTGAGAATGTTTGCCGGGTGTGGCCGCTTATCGGCCGCCGAGGTGGGTCTCGAACCAGCGGACGATGGACACCGTCGACGTGATGCGGTTGTTCGTCTTTCGGAAGCCGTGGCCTTCGTCAGGAAATAGAACGTAGTCGACGGGAACGCCTCGCTCCCTCAGGCTTCGCACCACCTGCTCGGCCTCCACGACCGGCACGTTGGTGTCGTTCGCGCCGTGTAAGACGATGGTCGGATCGGTGACGCGTTCGATCTGGTGGATGGGCGACAGTCTTCTAAGTAGGTCGGCCTGTTTGACCGGGTCGCCGTATTCGATCGTTGAAATCGCGGCCATCCAGGGCTCGGTCTGCTCGAAGAATGTCTCGAAGTTGACGATACCGAAGAGATTCGCTCCCGCCGCAAAGAGTTCGGGGAATCGAGTGAGGCCGGCCATGGTCATGTACCCGCCGTAGGACCCGCCCATGATGCCGACGCGGTTGGGATCCGCAATCTTCGAGTCGACCAGATACTTGACGCTCGCTTCGATGTCCCGAACGCCGTCGAAACGAAGCTCGCCGTTGTCCAGGTTGACGAAACGCTTGCCGAATCCCGCCGAGCCGCGAACGTTGGGGGCGAAGACGCCGATGCCGCGCAGTAGTAGGGCCTGATAGTCGCTCCTGAATCGCGGTCGTTCTTGCCCCTCAGGGCCACCGTGAAAGCTCACCACGTACGGTCCGGGCCCCTCGACGCCCTGGGGGCGGTACAGCCAGCCGGACAGCTCGAGACCGTCATGGGCGGGGTAGGTGACGAGTTGAGGTCGAATCAGCGATTCGAGGTCGATACCGGCATGGGGAGAGAACGTGACCTGTCGCAGCTTGCGCCTTCGAGTATCGAGAATCCAGATGTCGTTCGGCCGCGCGGCGCCGGAGATGTTCATGGCCAGTTGGCGATCGTCGCGCGAAAACGTGAGCCCGCCGACGATCTCACCCGGCAGCGCCGGTATGGGTCGGCGCCGTAACGTCCGGAGATCGACCAGCTCGAGTTCGCTGCGTCCTGACGCGTTCCAGAGTAGAGCGGCGGACCGGCCGTCATGACTGACGACCAAGCCGTTTGCGTCGGCGTCGTCTCGCGCAATCAGGACTTCCGCGGGCGTCGGCTTGCCGTCCTTACCGATGCGGATCCGAGCGAACGCGGCCCGGTCTCGGTTCTGATTGGTGGTCAGCCAAATCGTCCGCCCGTTGGGCGAGAATTGGGCGTTGTCGCTGGATCCGGGACCTCCGTGGGGGGTCAGGTCAAATTCGACCCCCGACGTGAGATCGCGCAGGAACGCGGTATCCATGCTGCGGCTCCGCATCCGCCACAGAAGGGCGCGGCGGCCATCTCGGCTCAGGTCCATGGCGAAGCCGATACCCGGGTTCTCCGCGATGAGCTTCAGGTCATCAGTCGCCGCGTCGTAGTACCAGGCGTCCATCGTTTTGGGGTCTCGGCGGCTGGAGCTGAGGATGAGTCGGCGACCGGTGTCGTCGAATTCGCCCAGCCAGTTGTTGGTCTTGCCGCCGTCGGTGATTCGCTTGAGATCCGAGCCGTCGGGGCGAACCAGGTAGATCTGCGCGTTCAGTCCGCCCCCGGTGCGACGGAAAACGCCAGCCACTTTCCATCCGGTGACCACCGGACCCCGCCGACCTGGTCGTCGAGTGCCGTGACTTGCCGGGGCCAACCGCCCTTGACGGGGACCGTCCATATCTGCGGGACGCCGGTGAGATCGGACACGAAGGCCAGCTGGCGTCCGTCGGGGGAGAAGGTCGGCGACCCGCATCTGCCGACTTTGGCCATCGTCGCGACTTGCCGCGCCAGCGGGGACGTGGGGTTCTGAAGCGTCGACCGGGGCCGAAGAGGCACGGGCGCCTTCGGCGCGCTGGTCGCCTGACTCGCGGGCTGCGCTTTTTGCACCGGCGGCTCAGGCTCGGCCGTCGGCACCGGCGCGCAGCACACGGCAGCGATCGCGCAGAAGAACACGGTCGGTCCGATGTCGGGATGGACGGGACGGGCAGGGCGCCGGACGTCGATAGGTGGAACTTGCATGGCTGCCGCTGCTAGACCATGCGCCGAGGGCGGTGAAAAGTACCGGCGGCGGCGGCGAAGGCCCGGCCGGCCAAGATGTGGGCGCATCGGTGGTCGACGGACACGGGGAATGGAGGCTCCTCAGGTCTATCCGGATCCGCCGGTGGTCCGCTGCCGTCGGGCGCAGATGAGGTATGGTGACCGAACTCCCGGTGGCGAGGCACGACATGACGCTGAGGTCGCGACGATTCTGGATGTTCCACTGCGTCTTTTGGCTGATCGCGGCGTTCGCGATCACCGTCGACGCGTCGTCCGGCCTGCCGCTGGCGGGAGGTGTCCTGCGCGGGCTCCTGCAGGGCAGCGTAGGTTTCGGCCTCGGCTTCGGCCTCATGCGCTTCTATGACCGCACGAACATCCGCGATCTCAACGTGCTGGCCCTCGTCGCAGCCGGGACCTGCGCCGGCCTTGGATTTGTCGGCACCATCGCCACCAACCCCATCGTGTGGCGGCTGCAGGGCATCCCGCTGGTGAAGCTCCGCTGGAGCTACTACACGTACAGTTGGCTCACCCTCGGTCTGATTCTTCTGGTGTGGACCGGCTTCTATCTCGCCAATCAGCGGGGGCTTTCTTTCGTCCAGGGCGATACCGACGCCCAGGCGGTGGAGGCAGTGCGGTCCCTGACCCACGCGAACGGCTACGCCCCCTACGTCGCCGTCGAGCATCGGGACATGATCAGCATCGTGCCCACGCATCGTCTCGTCGCGGTTCGGGCCGCCGGTGACTACATCGAACTGATCACCGACGAGCAGACGTACCTGCGTCGCGAGACCCTGACCGACATGCAGGCCCGGCTCGACCCCGAGCGATTCGTCAGGGTTCATCGCTCCGCGATCATCAACCTCGACGCCGTGCGCAATCTGATCCCCCAAGGACGCGGCGACTACGAGGTGGAGCTCGATGGGGGTGAAAAGCTACGGGTGAGCCGCCGCTATCGGGCGGCCCTCGGGGAGCGAGTCCAGATGCCCCTATAGGATCTCGTCCCGCTCGTCTCTCTACCGTCCCGCTCGTCGAATCTCCAGCCCGTTCGACGACTTGGCGTTGCCCGCGGTCCGCCGACCCGGACCCTGAGCGCATGAATCGGCAGACCCGTACTTCATTGTCCTCGGCGGTCACGACTGCGCTGACCTTGCTCGCTGCACCGGCGGCGGCCCAAATCCCCGACACCTTCGTCAACCTGCAGGCGCTGGCCGAGGACATCTCCAAACCGGAGCTTGTAAAAGTCATGAAGTCTTTCTCGTTAGCCCTGGGCGTTCGATGTCAGCACTGCCACGTGGGCGGAGATGGTCGCTCGCTGAAAGACGTCGATTTTGCCAGCGACGAGGATCCCGACAAGAGAATGGCCCGCTTTATGATGCGCATGACGCGGGCCATCAACGGATACGCTCTCGGCTCGGCCCCCGCCCGCTCGACCCCCAACGTTGAGGTGACCTGCAAGACGTGTCACCGCGGACGACCGGTTCCGCGCCCGCTCGGCGATGAGTTGGCCATCGCGCTCGACAAGGGCGGCCTCGAGGCGGCGACCGCCCGCTACCGAGAACTGCGAAAAGAGGACTATGGCCGCGGGCGGTTCGATTTTGGCGAGGACGAGGTCGCCGACCTCGCGGAACGCCGTCTGCGCCGCGGCGAGACCGATGTCGCGCTCGGACTGCTGCGCCTCAACGTCGAGCATCATCCCAAATCCGCGCGAGCACATCTGTCCATCGGCGCGGTCATGGAACGCCGCGGACGCCCCCAAGAGGCCCTGAAAGCTTATCGAAAAGCGCTGTCGCTGCGCCCGGGGGCCCCTGGGGTTCGCGCGCGCATTCGAGCGCTCGAGTCGAAGGTACGACGGTTGGAGTAACGGCGGCCTTGGTGGCCGCCCTTCATGGCGCGAACGGCTTAGCGGCCGGATTCGCTCCACGCCGGCCGCTTGCCGAGCTTGTCCAGGAGGAAGTCGATGAATGTCCGGACCTTCGCGGTCAAAACGTTCGACTTCGGATAGACGAGCCACAGCACCGACTGATCGTCGACGCGGTACGCGGGCAACACGCGCACCAGCGTGCCGTCGGCGAGGTCTCGATGGACGCTCCACAGCGAGTTCATCGAGATGCCGCCCCCCGCCTTGGTCGCGACCTTTTGGCTCAAGCCGTCGTCGACCACCAGCCGACAAGTCGCCTTGCTTGGGTCGAACACGCCCCTCGCGCCGTCGGGCCCCACCAGCGGTTTCGGCGACGAGTCTTTGAAGCCGATCAACTCGTGCGTGGTCAATACCATCGCGCCTTACCTGCTGACGACTCGGCTTCTTTCGCACCTCGGTTCGTCCGGTCGAGTGGTCAACGTCTCCTCGGCCGCTCAGTCCACGGTTGACCTCCGCGCGCTGGCGGGTCAGGTCGATCTGGAGGATTTCGAGGCCTACGCCCAAAGCAAGGTGGCCCTTATGATGTGGTCTCGCCATTTGGCCCAATCCCTGAAGAAACAAGGCCCCGTCATCGTCGCGGTCAATCCCGGCTCGATGCTGGGCAGCAAGATGGTCAAAGAAGCGTTCGGTGTCGCCGGGGGCGATATCGGAATCGGTGCAGAGATCCTGTGTCGGGCCGCGTTGTCCTCAGACTTTGCGGAGGCCTCGGGCCAATACTTCGACAACGACGCTCGCCGGTTCGCCGCGCCCCATGCGGATGTGCTCGAACCTGACAAGTGTGCGCAGCTGGTGGCCAACCTCCGCGACGTCATCGGACGGATGGGCGACTAAACGTCATCCCATCTAAGTTTGGCGGCCTGGGGATAGGTCCGGTTATCGGCGTACTTCGGCGCGCTTCAAAAAGAGGGCGACGACGCTAAGGTCCGGCGTGTAGACGCTGCTCGTGCTAACGCCGACTTGGCTGGGCTTGCCTTTACTCAGGCGGCCACCGGAAGCTGAATGAAGCCACAACGGGGGAACGTTCTAGACGGCTCAAGGGAGACGGAATCCGTGTACGAGGAAGGTGATCGCGTTGGTCTCGTACGGCGAGTCTTGGCCGGCGAAGATCCGGCGCTGGTCGCAGCCGAAGCAAAAATCGAGGTTGAGAGGCTCGAGAACTGGAAGACACTCTTCGTTGAGGCGGGTTCGGCATCGTTGAACAGGCGCCCCTCCGATCAGCTAAGATACAAGGCATTTCTGAGCTATTCGCATCGAGACAAGATCGTCGCCCGTCGGTTTCATAGGGCGCTCGAGCGGTATCGTCTGCCGCCAGCGCCCGGTCGTCCCGGAAGGTCCCTCGGTAAGTTCTTCTTCGATGAATACGAGCTGGCGGCCGCATCCAAGATCGGTCCGGCTATCCGAGGCGCCCTTGATGACAGTGAGTCGTTGGTCCTACTGGGAAGCGGCGCATCCGCCTCTTCTCCGTTTGTTGCGGATGAAGTGCAGCACTTTCTTCGCCGCGATGAGACTCGGATCTTCGTCGTCGCCTTGGATCCGTTCGAAAGTCGCGAAGACCTGGCGCAATTGGTTTCCCCGCCCCTCCGGCCTCGGATGTCGAGTACCGAAACCGTGCCGCTGGTTGTTCAGCCTTCCCAGGACGGTTTCGAGAGAGCTGTGGTGCGGTTGGCGGCGGGCTTGAGTGAATGCGATTTCGATAGTCTGTGGCAGCGTGAGAGAAGGCGGGCTCGTCGGCGGCGAGGGATCCAAGCCGGAGCGGTGTTCGCGTTGGTCATCTCCGCTTTTGTGGGCCTTTCATCCGTGCAGCGAGCGATCGATGTGAGGGAGCTCGCCGCCTTCGCGTCGACGCGGGCGGAAGACGGCTGGCAATCCGCCTGGCGGCCACGCTTTTTCGAGCCGGCCTTTAGGAGCGCTTTGGCGGCGTTGCCTCTGCCTTACGAGATTGGTTTGCCTCCGAGTGACCCGCCGAGGTGTGATCTAGGGGAGAACGCCCCGTCCCCTTCGTGCATCTTTCGTCGGTCGGGTCTGGCGGTTCCATCCCGACTCATCTGGGGTCAACGACCCAAAGGCGAGCAGAGTAATGTCCGCCCGGACATCGACGACTCGAGCAACCACGAACGGCGTACGCTCTTCTCTCCTCTACACGTGCGGCGGCTGACGATCAGTGGGAACGGCCGACGCCTGGCGATGCTCGAATCGCAGCGGGTCACGGTCGCCGAGGTCCCTACGGGCGCCGTTGTTTCTTCAACCGTGACCCAAGCGAACGCGGTAGCCCTAGATACCGACGGGCGTCACCTCGCCTTGGCTTTGCCGCGGTCCCTCGTTGAAGTCGACGTCGGGACCTGGCGCGCGCGAAACATCTGGCCGCTGCGGCGGTTCCGCCCCCTCCGACTGGAGCATTTCCGTTCTCAGTGGCTCTTGTTCGATTCGCAGCGCCTACTTCGATTCCCATCCGCGGATCGAGGAGGGGCGACGCGCTCCAGTGCCCCGGAGGGACAGCCCATCGTTTCGAGCGACGTATACAATCCGAGACCCTTGGCGGTTCGGACGGGGAAAGCGGTCGTATTTGGGGACGACGGCGACGCTACGATCCAGAGCGTGGACTTGGCTGACAAACGTAGTCGGGCGGTGACACATGCCCAGCTGGCAGCGGGGGTAGGGCAGGTGAAGGCCACCGCTGTTTCACCGTCGGGTAGCCTCCTCGTTCTCGGAGGCAACGGCAGCGGTAGCACGGGGCGTGATGGTGGGCAGGTGGTTCGTACGAGCGACGGATCCGAGCAAGCCCGACTGCGTGGACATGCCGGAGAGATCTATGCAGCCGCCTTCGGATCTGACGACGAGACGGTGGTGACCGGCGGGAGCGATTTCAGTGTTCGCGTTTGGCAGGCCAGTCAAGGCCGTGAGAGCCTTCGGTTGATCGGGCATGTAGCGCCCGTCAGTGATCTCGTGGTCGACCCATTCGGTCAGTGGTTCGCCTCCGCCTCACAAGACGGGACCGTGCGCGTGTGGACGCTGCCGGCTGGTTTCGATTCAAGCGATCGCGATCTTCGGAATGCGCATTGTGATCATCAAAATGAGCACCCAAACACAGTATTTACTCGCGCTGAAAGAAGCCGCTTGAGGGCGGCCCAAGGGCGCCCTTGGGACGTGTGCGAATGGGCAGGTTTAGGCTCCCTAGAAGGATGGCGACAAGCGTTGGTGGTTGCGCTGGTTCGATGGTTTCGCCTGTCGAGCGTGGACTACGGCCGCCCAGACAGTACGGTCGTGATTACAGACCCAAACTCTTGAGCATGGCCAGCGCCGCCTCGACCTCGGCAGGAAACACAGCGGCCCCATCTTGCAGCCATTGAAGGTAGGCCTTGGCGCTCGGGTCTTTGCTATGACGTAGAGCGCTACGAGTGGACGCCTCGCCGGCGGCAACGCAGATGGCAGCGGGCAGGCCCAAGCTCGCGCTGAAGTTTGCCTGCTTGGCATTCCACAGCAGCAGACCATCGTCGGCGTGACGCAGGGATGCGACCATCCAGGCGCACAGATACATGTTCTCGGTGAGCTGAAACAGCTGTTCGTGAAATGCCGTCTCTTGCTTCAATAGGCACCGTAGCCACTCGCGGTCATCGGGCCCGAAGTCTCGAGCGAATCGCAGGCAAACCGCGCGGCGGTAATCCTCATTGACGTCCTCGCCGGCTACGCCTGGCCGAGGTCGATAAGCAATCATGTCTACCAAGCGTTTCGCGAGCCCCAGCTGGCGCGCTTGCGC
Source organism: Myxococcota bacterium (assembly GCA_028289325.1). Lineage (GTDB taxonomy): Bacteria > Myxococcota > Kuafuiibacteriia > Kuafuiibacteriales > Kuafuiibacteriaceae > JANQQN01. The sequence goes on from JANQQN010000137.1 coordinate 30,988, forward strand.
TACAAATTCGGCTGCGTCCATCTGCCCCTCCGACCGGAAATGCGGCCAACAACACATGTTGCCCAACACTCCCTGGTCCGGGGGATGACGGGATCGAAAGCGCCGCCGGAGCATTGATTTCGACGAAGGGCCAAGTGGAGTCCCAACGTGTCCATGTGGCGGTCCTTTCGATCTCCCCGGGTTCACTCGCTTCGACGCGTGTTACGAAGGCTGTGTCAGTAAAGGCGACCGCGCGGCGTAGTTCAAAGCATGAACTATCACACTGCGACGCCCGCGAGCGGCGTCTATTCGAGTTTCGGTCCACTGCCTGCTCCGGCGATCCTCTGCCGCGTGAGGTACGTCATGTTTCTTGCCGCTTCCGTCATGCTGACGGGCCTTGTCGTTTCGGCCCGATGACAGCGAGATCAGCGGCCGTATAGAACGGTTTCTGGCTGGCGCTAGGTGAGGGGCCGACGGGAGCCTCATCGGAAGACGCTGCGGCCGCTCGGTGCTGGGAACTCCACTATCGAGGGGCGCGGCTACCCCTGGACCGTGATGCGGACGAGCAGCGAGACGTTGGCGGCTTCCCGTGGAGCGAGGGGTCGTCGTCCACGGCCGGGCCACGGATCTCGGACGATGAGCCGAAGCGGTCGTCCGGAGCCGTTCGGAAGGCGGTCATAGGTCATCGCGGTGAGCACCATGGCGTGCCCCAGAGAGCCGATGATCAGGGGGCGCCCGTCGGCGAGGTCCCGAGCGGCGGTGACGAAGTTCGCGGAGTAGACGTCACCGAATGCCCGAAACGCCCGGCCGCGCTGGTCTCGCCACGGTCGGTTGACGGAGCCGAGAATCTGGGCAGGATGACCAGGCATATCGATGACGCGGCCCCAGGCTTGCCTAACGATCTCGGCCATTGGTACGCGATGGCCATAGTGGGCGAACACCATATGAATGCACGCCGCCCAGCACCACTGACTCATGCGCTGCGGTGCGTAGACCATGCCGGCCTGCCAGGAAGGCAGTCCCACCTCGCACTGCTGAATCCAGTACGGAGGCGTAGGCTGGGTGCATCTGAGGTCGGCGAAGGCCTGTGAGGGCCGCAGTAGGCCGTCCGCCATCGCCAATCCTCCGGCCACAAAGAGTCCGCGTCGGGTGGTGGAGCTCACGCTGCCATTGTATCTCGCTATTCAAACTATCCACATCCTCAAAGAAAGCGGAGACGACCCCGAACGGCTCGTTGTGTGGAGGGAGCAGCGATGGTCTCTGCCTAACTCGCACGACGAGGTCTCCCGCGAGCTGGGGTGATTCTACCCTCTGGTCGACAGGGCAGGGTATGGGTCTGAACTTATAGGCGGATCCGCCGCCGAAGGCGACGGTCGCGGTTGGCCGGTGACCGAGGGACTTGCGGCGGGGCGTAACTCACCCGAAAGAATGATTGGCATGCCTTTCCGTCGTCGTGTATCCGCTGAGCATGCGAGCACTCCCAGCGAAGCGACTACTGCGCATGATAGCCGCATTAGTTTGTTGTATGTCGCTAAGCTCCGCTGTTGCGCAAGCTCAAGAGAAGATCGTCGCCGTGTTTCCGGTCGAGCCCGTAGGAGAGATCGACCTATCCCGGGACGACCTCGAGACGTCGCTGACGGTGTACGTGAGATCCCGGATCGCGGCGTCGGGCTTTCAAGTCGTTCCGCCGGCCAAGCTTCAGACCGCGCTCGACCGTGAGCTGAAGAGAGGGTACGGCGGTCGCTACAACCCTGCGACCCAGGTCGCCGTCACGGAAGCGCTGGCGGCGACGCAGATCGTCACGACCCAGATCATCAAGATCGCCAGCGTTTGCTCGGTATCGATCACGCTGTTCGATCTTCGCGCCAATGTGTCGGTGTTTTCGCATCATGCGGATGGCGGCTGCAAGGCCGCGGACCTGCTGACCTCGATTCAGACGGCCCTCGCGAGCCTCAGCCCGACCAAGACCAACGATTTCTCGCCGACTTCTATCAAGGTCGGCGTGCGGGGATGGGGAGGCTATGCCGGCGCCCTGTATTTCAACGACGGCCTCAAACCCTCTTCCCGCTCCAGGTTTACGAGGGACTATCGGCTACAGGTTGAGCTGGTCCCCTTGGACAGTATCGCGGCGTCGGTCCGAGCCTGGCAGACGGGAAGGGTCGACGCCATGTGGATCACCGTAGACGGCTTACCTACCGAGTATGGCCGCATCGCTCAGCAAGATCCGCGCCTGTTTCTCCAGGCGGGGTGGTCTCGGGGCGAAGAAGTGATGGTCGCCCGGCGTGACATCCGGAACCTGAACGATCTGCGCGACCGCCGTATCGCCCTCGTGAAGAACACGACCGCGCACAGCTTCCTGTTGATCTCGCTCGACCTCGCCGGCCTGGGAATGAAAGACGTCACCATCGTCGAGGCGCGGAGCGATCGCCACGCGGCCGACTTGTTCATATCCGGGAGAGCTGACGCGGCGATCGTTTGGATCGACGAGAACGAACGGTGTTTGGCCGAAGTGGATGGAGCCCACGAGATCGAGAGCACCGAGGACGCGAGCTACTTGATCGCGGAGAGTCTGGTGGTGAAGGCCGATATCCTCCGGGAGAAGCGCGATACCGTAGCTCGGCTCGCGGAAAGCTGGCTTCGCGCCAACGCCGAGCTCGCCGATCGACGCAATCGAGACGCACGCCGCCGGGCGGTGGCGCTCATGGCCCAGGCGTTCGATATGCCCCCGCGTCAGGCCGAGCAAGAGCTGAGTAAGGTCCGCTTGGCTACGCTCGGTGACAACCGGAACTTCTTCGGTCACAACCCCAACTATCGTGGCGAAAAGGGCGAAGACCTGTATGACTACTTCTGGAAGAAGTACCGGGAGGTGGGCAGCGTTCGACGAGGCAAGCCGCCCTGGCGCGAGATAGCCGACGATTCGATCGTTGGCCACGTCTCTCTTTCTGGCGATCACCACGATCCGGAACCGCTGCCTGATTTCTCATCATGCCGAGACGGCGAGGTGCGCGCTCCGTTGTCCAAGAAGCCGCTGAACGTCAGGTTCCCCACCGGTCGCTCCGAGCTTAACCGGGTCGCCGAACGCTTCATCGAGGAGAAGTTCGGCCATCTCGCCCAGATCTTCTTCCACGACTGTATCCAGGTCGAAGGTAACACGGATGACACCGGGCCTCGAGCTCTTCACAAGCCTCTGTCGAAGGCTCGCGCAGACGCGGTGCGGCGATTCCTGACCCGGCGCTACGGCTTCGATCGCGCGCGGGTCATCACGATCGGAAACGGCGACTCGAAACCGGTCGCTTTCCCAGGCACGCCGGGGTGGCGTGCCCGGAATCGCCGCACCGACTTCGAGCTGTTGCGCTGCGCACGGTGTTCGGCCCGGTGATGGTACCCATCATCATCCGGCTCCACCAATCACGATCTCCGACCCCTGCGACACGACGGTCTGGCCTGCTGTGGCGTCGCGCCCCTGCGTTAACGAAGCGGCCGCCACCGGAGCCCGCTGTGCTGAGCCAGCGCCTCGGCTTGGGACCGATCGACGCCTGAGGCGTGGCAAGGAACAACAACCCGGCCCTGCAACCGCAGAATCAATGACGCGCGGAGAGCGGCTTCAGCACCAAGGACAGGCCAGCCGACACCAGACACAGCAGCGCGGCCATCCAAAACGCATAGACGTATTCGCCGGTCTGCTCCTTGGCGAGATTGCCCGCGGCCACCCCGACGACGCCCGCAATGCCGTAGCTCGTGAAGACCCAGCCGTAGTTAGCGCCGAGATTCTGAGCGCCGAACAGGTCGGCCGTCGCCGATGGAAAGAGCGCGAAGTTACCGCCGAAGTTGAACCCGACGACCCCCGCCGCGACGTAGAGCCCCATCTCGCCTTCGAGCTCTCCGAGAACGACCAATACGATCGCCTGCGCGGCGAACATGGCCATGAAGGCAATGGTGCGGCCAATCCGGTCGGACAACAGTCCCCAAATGACGCGCCCGAGGGCATTGAAGATAGCCAGGACACCGACGGCAGTAGCGCCGATGGCGCCCGCGGCGCTGGCGTCCATGCCGCCTTTTACAACCTGTTCCAGCACGAACGGGGCCAGGATGCCGATCACCATCAGGCCGGCCATGGCTCCGCTGAAGAACATGAGCCAAATGACATAGAAGGCCGGCTGCTTGAGGGTGTCTTGCCAGTTGGTTTCGACCCGGCTCAACTGCTTGGGGGTACCGGCAGGATTTCTGAGCAGGAGCGCGCCGATTGACACCGCGGCCATCGAGATGAATCCGTGGACGATGAAGAACCGGGGAATGCCGTACGCCTCGATGAAGCCCCGGGCACCGAAGGTCTCTCCCTTGAAGACGTAGGCGCCGAGCCCAAAGCCTGCGACGGCGACGCCGCTCACCAGGCCTTTCTGATCCGGGAACCATTTGACGAGGGCAGCGATGGGGCAGACGTAGGCGAATCCGATACCCGCCCCTGCGAGCACGCCGATGGTGCCCCACAGGACCATAAGGCGGTCAACGGGCCCCGCCTCACCTACGTAGCGATTGCTGAGTCCCACCCCGAGGACGATGACCATAGTCATGATCCCGTGGGGCCCCCATTTGACGATCGGATAATCGTCGGGATCCGCTTGGGCGCTGAGCGCGTGAAACAGCAGCAAGAGGACCACCGCGAGTGTACCCATCAGCGCCGAGTGGGCGAGGTAGAACACGACCGAATTCTGCATGAAGCCAGCCAGGATGAAGCCTAAACCCATCAACACCGCACCGATCAGGGCAGGGAGTCTCGGGCCCGTCACGTCTTGAATTCGCCCCGCAATGACCATCGTGATCGCAAACGCGAGGATGGCGATGGAGAACGCGTATCGCAAGTAACCCTGCTGCTCGGCCCCTCGTCGTTCCTTCTCTGCGGCCGTCGCAACCAAGAAGACAGGACCGGTGTCGGTGTCGATCGTCTCCGGGAATCCAGGCCGTACGCTACGGGTCTGAATGCCCTCGACCCTGGCCTCAGCGACCGTTTTGATGTCAGGAAAGATCTCTTGCTCCAGGGGTCTCCAGAAGATGCTGTAACCGTATAGCGTGCCGAGGATCAGCTGCACGGTCAGCGCGCCGATCAAGACGGTGTATCGGGTCCACGGCGAGGGTGTAGCGGGGGCGTCCATGTATCGTTCTCCTTTCGCGAGTCGCGTTGTCCATTGGACCGCTGCTCGAGGAGAAAGCAACTCGACGCCGAAGAAGAAACGAATGCCGCACCGATCCTAAGTGAAGGCCGAAGGGCTCGATCATCCAGGCAAATAGAGAAGTAAGACTGAGCATATACGTATGACGTCTTCTCTTTCCCGTGATGGGTCGCCAAGGTTGAATCGCTCCGACGTTGAGCCACGGGCGCCGGAGGGTTCAAAGGACGAACGCAGCCAACGTGGCGTGCCTGTCTGGGTGGCGGGTTCTGAATTGGCGCTGGGCATCACGACGGGCGAGCGACCCCAGCCTTTGTGGTTTCGATGGGTGTTCTGAGGTACGCCAGTAAGGCATCGAACGCCTTCGTCGGAAGGCTCGCTTGACGCTGGAGCACCGAGAACTCATCGGCGAGAGCCAGGAACTCGGGACGAACGACAGCGGCGTGCAGACCAAACCGAATCCGGGCTGCCGGCGCTCCGAATAGCTTGGCGAACACCTTCGGTTCGAGCCAGCGCGGCAACCAGTAGAACATGTTGAACACGAACGGCTGCCGGCGGCGGTAGCCGTTTGCCCGGAGGACGTCGCCCGCTTCTCGGCATGCGGCGCAGAATTGGTGGAGCGTATCCTGGTCTTCGGCCACGGCCGCGAGATCGAAGCGATGTTTGTAGACGGCCCCAACCATCGGGCCCACGAACGCGAAGTGGTACTTGAGCCACCCGTCGATGTCTCGTTCGGCGCTGGCCCTGAAACCGGACGCGGCGAAAAGCGCTTGGATTCGCCTCGTTCGCTCCCGGCGGACTCCATCGAGCTCGCCGAAGTATAGCCGGCCCGGGGCCCCCGCACGGTCTCCCTCAGCGATGACCAGCCCCCCGTCCTGCCAACCGCCGCCGGCCCCGGGAAAGCCCAGCAGCACGTTCTCGCGGGGCAGCTGCTCGAGATAGCCGGCCGGGCCTGCGACGTCGTTCCCGACGAACAGGATGTTCTTGAGGTGCGGGTTGCGAGCCAGGATCGGGCAGACCTCGAGGCGCCTGGCCTTGGTCATGGGCACCACCACGAGGTCGTACCGATCGGTGGGCGAGAGCTCATCGACCAGGCTCACCCGCGTCTGGATGGTGATGTTGGCCAGTCCATCGGTGATCCGTATGCCGCGCTCTTGGAGGTAACGGAGCGTCGACCCCCGCGCGAGCAACGTCACGTCTTGTTGTGCCTGGCCAAGTTTGGACGCCATCCACTGCCCGATGGGGCCGGCGCCGTAGATCAGAGTCTTCATCATGCCTCCCAGATTCCGACATGGCTGGGAAGTGCGAGGCTCGTGCCACAGGCGAAGCCGCGGCTTAAGACCGCCCGATGAGACCCAATCGTCCGCGTTCAGGTCCAGAGGTGACGGTGCCCGCCGGTGCGACGGCGCCCATCGGCCCTCGCGGTGGGACCTCGCCGCGCGAGCGACACCCGCGTCCGACAGCGCAGAACTGATTGCTCCCGCCCTTACAATGACCTCGCAGTGTATCTGCGGAAGGCTCGTCCGACCGAGCGCGCCCCTGCGCACACGCGTGGCCGCGATATTATCAATCCGTAACTGCGATATTCCGCAGATACTTCCTCGACTACGATATCTCATAGCTGCCATCGCGACGGTATCGGCGGCTGTGATCGACGGCGGCAGCGCGGGCCGACAGGCGCTCAACATCGACGTCTGGGGGCGACAGGATGACTTGCAGCAGCGCCTCCATTGCTCATGAATCATGGCACGACGCGTGCTTTCATTTAGGTCTGGTAACAACAGAAAGATGGCCACGACGGAGGGCCGAATGAGTATGGGTAAGACAGACGAATACGACGTCATCGTTATTGGGTCCGGCATGGGCGGCATGACCACGGCGGCTGCTCTCGCGCGATTGCATCACAAGGTCTTGCTTCTCGAGCAAGCCCAAGAGATCGGCGGGCTGACGCATACGTTTTCGCGGGAAGGCTTCACCTGGGACGTGGGCCTTCACTACTGCGGCACGTTCCGTCACGACCAACCCGCGGGAAAGGTGCTCGAATGGCTGAGCGACGGCTCCGTCGAGTTCTCCTCGGTGGGCACCGTGTACGACACGCTCCATTTCCCCGATGGATTCGAGCTTGCGGTTGGGCGCCCGGCCGAAGCGCTCAAGATGGAGCTCAAAGATCGCTTTGCCGACCAAGCGGTGGCGATCGATGCCTACTTCGAAGCCCTGCAGTCGGGAGGGGAAGCGATGCGCCTGGTGACCTCCGAGCGGTCGATGCCTGAACCCTTCCGCTCCGCGCATCGGTGGTGGAACCGAGACAAGATCCAGCGATGGTGCGGGCGCACGACCGCCGAAGTCATCGCCGACTACGTCACCGATCCGAAGCTCGCGGCGGTGCTGAAGGCGCAGTGGGGTACCTTTGGGGGCGTGCCTAGCGAAGCAAGCTTCGGCATTCACGCAACCGTCATCGGTCACTACCTCGATGGCGCCGGCTATCCCGTCGGTGGTGCATCGGCGATCGCCAAAGGCCTCGTGCCGGTCATCGAGTCCGCGGGCGGCAGCGCCCTTGCGAATACGTCCGTCGACGCGATCCTGCTCGAGGATGATACCGCCGTCGGCGTCCGTACGAGCTCGGGAGAGGAGCTCAGAGCGCCGGTCATCGTCTCGGCGATCGGCGCCGGTGAAACCGTCAAACGCCTGCTTCCGCGACAAGTGCGCAAGATGCCATGGGCGGCCGAGATCGCCGGCTTGAAACCTTCCATCTGCCACTTCGAGATCTACCTCGGCTTCAGAGGCGACATCGCGCGGCACGGCGCAACGTGCTCGAACCACTGGTTTTACGAGAGTTGGGATACCAATGAGGGCCTCTGGCGGGATCTCGATGCTCCGATTCCGATGGTCTTCGCGTCCTTCCCCTCACTCAAGGATGGAACGCACGACCCTGGCCCCGCCAACCATCACACCGGTCAGTTTATGGTGCTCGCCGATTGGTCCACGGTCGCGGAGTTTGCCGAAGGCGGTGCCAAGGAGCGCCCCGATGAATGGGCAGCGTTAAAGAAGGGGATCGAAGCGAGGATGCTGGCCTACTATGCAGAGAAGTTCCCGGCCCTGGCTCCGCTCGTCGTCTACCACGAGCTCGGCACGCCGCTGGCCACCGCGAGATTCACCGCCCATGAGAAGGGCGGCTTCTATGGACTCGAAACGACGCCGCGCCGCGTCTTGTCGGAAGCGCTCAGCCCCCGCACGCCCGTCCCCGGTCTGTTCCTGTCGGGACAGGATGCGCTATGCCCCGGCATCGCCGGTTCGCTGTGGGGTGGCATGTTGAGCGCGGCAGCCATCGATCCACGCGCATACAACAGGTTGGGGTGAGGGAGGGCACCCTAGTCGACCACCGCGGTCGGCGGGGCCCCATAACGCGGCTGACGAATCCGCGATGATGGCATCGCGGCTTGGAGAGATACATGACCACGCTGATAGACACCGCGCTGCGCGAATACGTCCCTGGGCATATCTGGCTCAAGAAGTACCCCATCCACTATGCGGGTTGCGACTTCTTCGCCCGCGCCACGTTCGTCCGACTGGCGAACGGGGACCTTTGGGTACACTCCCCCTGTCCCATTGATGATGCGTTGATGGGTGAGCTCGAGCCCATTGGCCGCCTGGCCCATGTCGTCGCGCCGGGGAGCTACCACTACTTCCATGTCGCTGCGTGGCAACTGGCCTACCCAAACGCGAGGACGTGGATCTGCCCGGGCGTGGAACAAAAGTGCCCCGACCTCGACTTCGACTGGCTGCTGGGCGACCACGCACCAAAGCCGTGGCGAGGCGCCATCGATCAGGTCCTGGTTCGCGGCAATCGATTTATCTGGGAGGTGGCCTTCCTCCACCGGGCCTCCAAGACGCTCATCGTCACCGACCTCATCGAGAACATCGGCGACGCGACCGAAGGCACGAACTGGGTGCTGAAGCTGTGGTGGAAGGCGGTGCTTCACATGTGGAACAAACCGAAGCCCGCGCCCGAGTACCAGATGGGTTGGAAGGACAAGGCGGCCGCCAAACGCTCCCTCGAGCGCATCCTCGAGTGGGACTTCGAGCGCGTCATCCTTTCCCACGGCGAGAATCTGGAGGGCGACGCGAAGACAGCTGTACGCGCCGCGTGGTCCACCCCTCTTCAGGTCGTCTGAAACCGTCTTCGCCGGCCAACATCTCGCGCCATCGCGCGCTTGAGGCAAAGCCGTAGGTCTCCATCACTGCGGCAATGTTGTGCCTGCGCACTTCGGCTTGGTCTGCGGCTTCGCTACGATGGGTGAGGTGGACGGTCGAGCTCCATCCCGTTCGATTCGTGTCGATAGATGCGCAGACGTCATGCCGACCGAGGTGGCCCATGTCATGCGGTATTCCGTGCCCTCGACTGCGGTATTTCGCAGACGCTCTCGCGACTGTGATACTTCATAGCCGCGGTGGACAATAACCTGTTCTTTCGCGAGGTGACCCTGCGGCTCGGCCGCCACAAGTTACGAAAGCTGGGCATCTCCCACGGGCGCGCGTAAAGGGCTGACGTCTTGAGCGCGCACGAGGCGTGATGAACCGCGAACGGCATGGCCCGCACCTTGCTTTGTCTTCAGATCAAGGGAGTGCAGTGCATGAAGCAGATTCTGATCCTAGGAGGGGCTGGTGAGCTGGGGCGCCGTCTCGCGCGTCGACTGGTGACGCGCTTCGCGTCCGTCTCGGTCGTCCTGGCGGGTCGTCGGTCCGAGCCGCTCGAGGGCGTTGCCAAGGCGCTCTGCGCCGAGGCGCCGGACCGAGTGCGAACGCGCCTGGTCGACGCCGCGGACCCGAAATCCGTCGCTCGAGCCCTGAGCGACATCGATCTGCTTGTCACCGCTGCTCCTATCGCTGCGCATGTCGACACGATCGCCTCCGCATGCGTGGAAGTCGGGGTGGACGCGGTCGACAGCCACGCCGACCCCCGGGCATGGGCGGCGTGGCGCGATCATCGCCTCGCCCTGCAGCGAGTCGGCCGACGCTGCATCGCGCAAGCCGGTCTGCATCCAGGGCTCTCACCGCCGGTGGTCCGCGCCGCGGCTGCGGGCTTCGACGCGGGAGCCCGCCTTGTGATTGCGATGGCGATGTACGAACGAAACACGTCGACCAGTTCCCTGCTGGAGATCGTCGACATCATGGGCACGTCGGAATTGAAGACCTACGAGAACGGGCGGTGGGGGGACGCCGGCTGGAGCTTTCCGCAGATCGAGTTCGGCCCCCGGATGGGCCGGCGCACCTGCTTCCCGCTCTTCCTCGACGAGCTCGAAGGTCTCCCCGAGGACTTACGGCTCGGGAGCCTTGCCGCCTACATCGCGGGCTACAACTGGTTCTCCGACTATCTGGTGTCGCCGGTCGTGCCGCTGTTGTACCGGTTGCGGCCTGGGCTCGGGCGAGCCGCCGCGGCCCGGACGATCGCATGGACGCTGCGTCGATTCCGCCCGGTGAAACGGGACGGTTGCGAGGTGGTGGCCGAGGCAGAAGGAACGGTGGATGGTCGGCCCGCTCGCGCCCGCATACTGATCGGCGCCGACGACACGTGGGGGCTCACCGCCACCGCTCTGCTTGCCTGCGTCGAACAGATCCACGAAGGCCGAGTTGCCCCCGGCGTACATCGAATGGGCGACACCGTTCCGCCCGAGCCGCTGCTCGACCTGCTCTCGTCCGAGGGCGTGGACGTCCGAGTCACCCGCAGCCGACCGCAGGAGAAAGCATCGGCCTGAGGGTTCTGGTTCTCGGTGGAACTGGTGGCCGAAGGTTACGATGACCACGGCGACCTGGGCTTCCCGGCGAGCGTTGCGTGAGCGTCCTGCCTGTCTGGCCTTGACGAGCCAAGGACAACGTCGGCGTTGGGAAGGTCCGCCCGGTACGCGGAGTCGGGCTTGAGCGTGTTTACGAACGCGACTCGGTCGAAGGCCCTGGGCAGAGCCGCTCAGGTGTTGGGGATGAACGCGAGTACGCTTTGATTCAGAATGAGTAAGCTCGGCATCTTCCGATGAACCCGTTGCCCTCTATTGCACAGCTTGCTCACGCCAGTCATTAACACTGTGGTGCGCGCGCCAGGCTCGCCAGGCTCGCCAGGCTCGCCACGCATCGACCCTGAAGGCTCGCCAGGCCCGCCAGGCCTGCAGATGAGCGTCGGTTGCGACGAATGCGCGCCAGCTCGGCTCGGCGTTGGTGAACGTGGTCCACGCCGCGTCGCCTTCGCTGAACGCGCGCCACGCCCGCCAAGCTTCGCTGCCGTCGAACGCCCGCCAGGCCCTCCAGGCGTCGAAAGCCTCCGCCTGGTCCTCCATGAATGCCCGCCATGCCGGGTTCGCGTCGAGATACGCGTTCCACGTAGCGCCGCCCGCGCTGTAGGCGGCGAACGCAGCCGCGCTCTCCTGGTCGGTCGCAAACGCTCGCCACGCCCGCCAGGCCCGCCAACCCTGCCACGCTCGCCACGTTCTCCACGCTCGCCAGGACTCGGCGCCATCGGTGTCGAAGGCCTTAATCTGGGCGTCGTTCACGAAGGCGCGCCAATGGTCTTGGCCCGGGCTGAGGGCGCGCCACGCGCTGTGCTGGGGTTCCATCATCGCCCGCCACGCTGGTTCATCGCCGAAGGCGGCAACGACGCTCGGCTCGTGGTAGGCCCGCCACGCATCGTCGAGGAACGCCCGCCACTGAGTCCCGTCGAGGGCGGCCCGCCACGCGGCGTCGTCCTCAGCGAACGCCCGCCACCCGTCAGCCAAGAACGCCCGCCATTCGTTCATCTCGCCGAACGCTTGCCAGCCGGCCTCGACCGCAGCGAAGGCCCGCCAAGCCCGCCACTCGGGTCCGGACAATCCAGCCGCTGAATCGGCATACGCGCGCCAAGCATCATCGAGGAGGGCTCGCCACGCGTCGTCCGTCATGAATGCGCGCCAAGCGCCTTCGTCGCTGGCTAGGACGACAAGACGCGTTTCCATGAACGCTCGCCAGGACGCTTGGCTTTGAGACCCGCCGTGCTCCGCGACGAAGGCTCGCCACGCGTCGTCGAGAAAAGCACGCCAAGCGTCGCTGTCGAGAAACGCCCGCCAGAGAGTCTCGGTCAGCGCTCGCCATGCCGGTTCGAGATTCGTGTCAATCCACACTTGTCCGGCATCCGATGTCAGCCAGTCCTGCCACGCATCGCCCGGATAGTATTTGTCTAGCAGCCCGCTCGCCTCCGCCCACTCGCTGAACTCTTTGCTGGCGTCGTCGGCGCTCGGGGCGGGGAAGTTCCTGAGACCCTCAAACCAGGATGCTCCGGGAATGGAGGCCAGGAAGCCGCTCCAAAAGAAGCCGTCGTCGGACGCCAACCAAGCTGCGCCATCGTCGGTTCGCAGGTAGTTCGCCCAGCTCAGCCATGGCATCGTCTTATTCACGAGTTCGTTGTTGGGGGCGACCTGGGGCCGCAATGGGGTCTGATTGTAGACCGTGAACTTCGAGTATGAAGCGTCCCAGCGGAGGTCAAAGATGTTGGCGCCGTCGTACATCGCCTCGTCAGCCTGTACCATCGCCGTGTACCAGTCCCCGAGCTGCGGCCGGAGCACCTCGCCGTCGGTCGCCTCAGAGAGGACGTCGACCTCGAGCCACGACAGCGCGTCGAGCATGAGTCGGTCAGCCGTGTCGGCGCCGGCATAGTGGCGAAATGACCAAGCGGCATAGCTGACAGCGATGCTATTTTTGTGTGAGTTGACCTCGCCCTGCCGGGCGCCGGCTTCGAAATAGTGATGCTGCTCGAAGGCGAAGGACCGCTCGTTCGCCGGCTGATTGAGGTTTCGTGTGCATCGCCAACGGCTGGGGTTGTTCGCTGCTTTGAATTCGTCATGAATGAAGGATGCGTATTCGCCGACGCACGGGTCTTCGTTCATTGTCGATGCAATGTAGTCGGCGTACGCCTCGTGGATAGTGCTGCCTTGAATGGTCGAGATCTCCGGTTGAATTCGGTCCACAATGGCGTGGCCCAGCTCGTGGAGGACCACCTCACCATCTGCGCCATACCAGTAGTAGGTTCCGTCGTGATCGTTCGTGTGATAGCCGAGCGTAATCAAATTCTCATCGGCCTTATAGTAGGCGTTGGTATGGTCGCCATGAACGTCAATGGTGATCATATCCGGCAGATGGCTCGCAGCGAAACCGAGGTCATAGATGCGCTGGTACATCCACTTGACGTGGTAGAACGCCATGAACTGGTCGAGAAACGGCGAACCTTTTGCGTAGAAGTTCGCTATCGCACTGATCGGGACCCGTCCGAAGCGCGAATCGACAACCGAGAAACGCTTCTTCGAGCCATCGGGCAGCGTCAACACGCCGTCGAGCTGAGACTTGTCGCCATCAAGTCGAACGTCGCCGCCGTCGAGACATACGGAGACCATCTCCGTCGCTCGGATCCAGTTTGGCGTGTAGACTTTTACCTGGTACGGACAGAACAGATTGCCCAAGGTCATGCCTGAGCTCGCGACCGAGCTCATCATCGAGGAGAGAGAGAGAGGATTCGATGCTTCAGAGCCGTCGTCTTCCAATGGGATGACATAGTTCCACGACGACGTGTCTGCCGTCGCGCTGTGAAGCGGCGCAATGACCACAGCTGTGGATACAAGGGCCGTGAATAGGCTTGGGCCTTTCTTGAGCAAGAGCATGCGATGTGCTGAGCAAGGAGCAGGCCATGCTTCGACCCACGCCTTATGTGTACCCCGGGCGTTGATCAGGTCTGGCTGACCGGGTCCCTGGGCCCTTGGGTGGGTCATCTCGACCGTCGTTCCCGCTACGCTCCGCCAAAGGCGGTGCCCCGTGTTGCCCTCGACGAGCAAACGGCTGCTGCGGTGTCCGTGGCCCGGAGGCCGACGGTGTTCTTTCCCATTGGGTGTCGAGGGCGAAGGAGACCTGTGGCGTCAGGCGCCACGTTGTGCAGATCATACCGGGGGCTTCACTTTGGCAAGAAGGGCCCGAGCAGGAACAAGGGGACGAAAGGACGGCCGCGTGGCGCCTTCGCGGCCGTCCCGTTACCCACGTCATGCCCGACCTGCAGCACGCGGCCCGTTGGTTTAGAGCGCCAAGGAGCCACCACTCTTTGACGCTCGGAGCCGCCGTGTTCAGACACGCTCCTGAATGCACTGAGTGTGCCAGCCGACGAGCCTGCCTTTGCATCGATGTGGTCACAGGATGAGCGGCGATGACCCTGTCAATTTGACCTGACGACCCGGTCGAAAAGACTTCTGTGGATGCCTCGGCAGGAGGTTATCTGCATTCCGCGGTACCCGGGCTGAAGGTGGCAAACGCGTGATCTTCCTTGCGCACGGGGGCGGCATATCAAGCTAGCACACCATGAGCTCACGCGGCGCCGTGGCACCGCCGGCGGCGTCGGCGGACCAGCAAGATCAGACCGCCGGCCGCGGCGATGGGCCATGCTGCCCCGGAGCCGCCGGTGGTCGAACACGACAGGAGAGACTCTCCACCCGCATCGCAGTCTGTATTGCGAGTGGGATCGCCATCGTCGCAGTCGCCGGCCTGATCCACCCATGGGCCCTCGGGGCGGCACGCCGCGGCGAGCTCGGTCGCCGGGTTTCCGAAACCGTCGCCGTCTTGATCCCGGTACCGGCGGGTCGAGAGAAGATCGTCCACGACCTCGTTACAGTCATTGTCGAGTTCGTCGCAGACCTCCGTCGCGCCGGGGAAGACGGTGGCGTTGTTGTCGTCACAGTCTCGAGAAGCCGGTACGCCATCTCCGTCCGCATCGGGGTCTACGGGAGGCGCCGATCACGGACCCCCGAAGGCACCGATATCGGAGGGGTGGCGCAGCTGGGGGTCTCCTCCGTCCGTGATATTGGTGGGATCGAGCGGGAGCACGGCGTCGGCCACGTTCTCATGAAACCAGTTGTACGTTTTCGTGGGTTGCGCCCCCGATGTCGAGGTCCATGGTTCTTTCGAGAGGTGCAGCGGTCTGATTCGGATGCATATCCATGGGGTGCAGCGAGGCCGTCCGTGATCCAAGCCTCCTCTGGCATGTGACCGAGCTCTGTTGTCGGGACCTGGGAGGCCGATTCCGGATGGCACCAAGAAAACGTCGCCCGACCTGGCCGGAACGTCATCGGGGTTGCGTCCTACCCTCCATGAAACGACACCAACTCCTTCGGAGCGTCCCAGCCCTGACATGTTTGCTCGCCGTCGCTGCTTGCGGCGACCACGGTGACGACCGCGAAGTGTTCCGCTTGGCGGACACCACCTGGCGGTCCATCGGCCGTACCGAGGACGGCGGAATCCGACCGGTGACGGTAGGTCCACGTACGTTCAGATACACGGCGCGTCCGGAGAAGAGCACATACGAACAACTGCTCGGGACCATCGCGATCGGGCCCGATGGGCAGATGTGGACACTTGATGATATCGAGGGCCCACGTCAGGAGGCGTTGCTCCGACAACACGAAACCACGGTCGAGCGCCGCCGGGCGGTTGCCGAGACTGAAAGCGCCGAAGCCCCAGTGCCCGGAGAAGAGATCACTTGGACGCCGATGAACTGGGTTCGACTCGATTGCCATCAAGACTCGGGATCCGAGGTTGCGCTTTGGCACAGCGAGTCGCGTCACACCGCAAACCTGAACCACGCTCGCCCTCAGACGATGGTCCGGGTCAAAGTTCGGAATCATCCTTCGCACTCGTTCGACGACGAGTTCATCTGCAGCGGCGTGTTGATTCGCCGGCGTTGGGTGCTCACCGCGGCCCACTGCGTATTCGATCGGTCGGGCAACCATCGGTCAGGGAGCGACCTGATCTTCGAGACCGCCGATTCGAGCCAGTCGCGCGTCGGCATGTACATCTTTCATGGGTTTGACTACGCGGATGGCATGAACGACTACCGCGACGACTATGCGATGGTGAAGCTCGACAGCGCCTTTCCGGCGGGAACCCCGACCATGCGCTTGTCGGCTCATTCGGAGTCCGTGCTGCAGGACGTGGACCACAACTTTCACAACCTCGGGTTCGCCGGTTACTACCCCGAGTGCATGGATCGTAGAGCGGATCCGCCGTTGCTGCACTCCGATAACAACAATCCGACGTCTATCCAATCCGACGCCATGAAATGGAAGGGCGACGCGTCGGTGGGGATGTCCGGAGGGCCGCTGTACTTCTGCCCGGATGGCGCGGACGACTACTGCGGGTCCGGTCAGGCGGGTTCCGTCGTTGCGGTGCTATCCGGCTTCCACACGACGAGCGGCAATGACCGCTACGTCGGTCCGAGGGTGTCCTCGTTCCGAGCTTGGGCGCGCCAACTCATCGACATGTGGTAGTCCGACCGTGCTGTTGTCCTCGACATCGGCGCTGGCGGGGCTCGTGTTTTTCGGCTCGACAGGCGGTGGTAAGCTCGCGCCGATGATCGAGGGAAAAGGCGTCACCGACTTGATCCACCGGGCTGTGGCCGGTGATGCCGACGCCGCGGAGACCTTGCTGAAAACGACCTACGGCGACCTTCGCGCGCTCGCACGCGCTCGGCTGACGTCCGGGCGGCGCGGCGCGATGCTCGACACCACGACCCTCGTGCACGAGTGGTACCTCCGGTTTTCCAAGGCCAACGACGTCCGAATCGAAGACCGCGGGCACTACATGCGATACGCGTCGAAGGTCATGCGGTCGGTCATCGTCGACTTCATTCGCCGCCGCCAGGCCGAACGACGGGGCGGCGGGGCAGACCACGTTCCGTTGAACGACGAGATCGACACTTCGGGCGAATCCGAGATCACCGGCGTGCATGAAGCGCTGGAACGCCTGGCCGCCTTCGATGAACGCATGGGCGCGATCGTAGAGATGCGCTACTTCGGCGGTTTGAACGAAGCGGAGATCGCCGAGGCGCTCGATGTTTCGGAGAGAACGGTTCGGCGCGACTGGGCCAAAGCAAGACTATGGCTCGCCGAGGCCCTGAGATAGCGACATGGATGGTCTCGAGCTCGACCCGGCGACCTGGAAGATCCTGAACCGGCTCTTGGGCGAAGCGTTGGATTTGCCTCCCGAACAGCGCGATACGTGGCTACGAACGCTGCCCGCCGCGCATCAGCACCTTCGCCCGCGGCTAACATCGCTGCTGAGCCACTCCACGGATGACCGTTTTGAAACGCTGCCGAAGATCGAAGCTGAGCGCTCCCGCTCGACGCACTTGGAGGGGTCGGAGGTCGGACCGTACCGTCTCCTTCGTCTCCTCGCCGAAGGCGGGATGGGCGCCGTGTGGCTAGCCGAGCGTATCGACGGGCGTTTCGACCGCACGCTGGCCCTGAAGCTGCCGCTTTGGTCTGCAGCTCGACCGGAGCTGGCCAAGCGTTTGGAACGCGAGTGCCGCATCCTTGCCCTCCTAGACCACCCCAACGTGGCGCGCCTCTACGACGCCGGCGTCACCGCACAGCGTCAACCGTTTCTGGCTCTGGAGTTTGTCGACGGGCAGTCCATCGATCGCTTCGCCGCCGAGCGTGGTCTAGATACCGACGGCCGGCTTCGGTTGTTCGTGCAGCTTCTCGACGCCGTCGCCTACGCTCATCGCCGGCTCGTCATTCACCGCGACTTGAAGCCGAGCAACGTCCTCGTCAAGAACGATGGGCAAGTCAAACTGCTCGACTTCGGAATCGCCAGATTGTTGGATCAGGGCACCGTGGACGAGTCGGTCCTCACGCGAGAGACAGGAATTGCGCTGACCATCGCGTACGCGTCTCCGGAGCAGATTCGAGCGGAGACGCTCACCGTCGCATCCGACATCTACTCGCTCGGCGTGGTCCTGTACGAGTTGCTGACCGGCGTGCGCCCCGCCCGGCCAAATCGAGACTCGGCGGGCGCCATCGAAGAAGCCATCCTTCACGATGAGCCGGCGAAGCCAAGCGAAGCCGCGGAGCCAGCGCTGCGGCGCCGGCTCCGTGGAGACCTCGACACCATCCTCTTGAAGGCGATCAAGAAGAACCCAGAGGAGCGGTACGCGACGGTAGACGCCTTCAGGACCGATGTGGAAGCTTACCTCGATGGAGCGCCCGTCCAGGCACGTCCGGACCGAACGTTTTATCGGCTCCGAAAGCTCGTCGTCCGCCACCGCTGGGCGGTGGGCGCCGCAAGTGCAATCATACTGGCGATCCTGACGGGCGCCGGCGCGGCCGTGTGGCAGGCGCGAATCGCGATCGCACAACGGCAGCGCGCAGAGGAGGTCAAACGCTTCATCGTCTCCATCTTCAAAGAAGCCAATGTCGACACCGGCACCGGCCAGCGATTCACGGTCGTTGACCTGCTGTCCCAAGCCCGCGACCGCGTCGTCAAGGCCCCGCTCCCCCCTGAGATCAAGGTCGAGCTGTTCCAGCTCGTCGGCGATGGGCTCATGAGCATGCACGACGCAGCCGCGGCCGAGTCTGTCTTCGAAGAGGCCATCGAGGCAGCGAACGCGCATTTCGGTCCAGATGACATCAGGACGATTCGTGCGCGCCTTTCCATGGGCGAGTCGCGCAACATCGGCGGCAAGATCGAGTCGTTGACCCGTTTGCTGGACGAACTTGTGCCGCAGCTCGAACGCCACCCCGACGCCTCCGCCGCCGACGTCGTAAGGGCGTATCGGCTCCGCGGCTACGTGTCGTACAAGTCAGGCGACTACGAGGCGACCGTCGCCATCCTCGACAAGGCTTTACTCCATTCGCTCGAGCCAGAAGAAAAGCAGCGCTTCTTAGTGCTGGTCCAGCTCGCGGAGGCGCTCACGTTCCTCGATCGGCACGATGAGGCGCTAGGCGCGATCCGAAAGGCCGAGGCGTTGATCGACGACATGTACGATGGCAACGCCAAACATCCGAGCGTCATGTACATGAGAGGCGTACGCTCTGTGGTTCAAGGGCGGTCCGGTGACCTGAACGCCGCAATCTCCGGCCTTCAAGACGTCGTTCGCGATCGCATCGAGCTGTTCGGCAAAGACGCCTACGCCGTGGCCATCACGCTCAACAACCTCGTGCCCTATCAGCTACAGGCCGGCCACATCGCCGATGCCGTCGATGGGGCGGCCCGCGCCGTCGAGCTGTTCACTCAGCACGCCGAAGCCCGTTCGATGGCTCTACTCGCCGCGAAGTACGGGTACGCGACCGCGCTCCTCGAGGCGCGTCGCGGATCGAAGGCACGTGGGCTGCTCGTGGAGGCGCGACGGCAGTTGAGCGCGATCTTCGGGGCCCAACATCTCAACACGGTGTCCGCCCGCGCCAAGCACGCGCTGGCCATGGGCTTCGCCGCGCACCTCGAGACGGGGATCGACGAGATCCGAGAGCTGGAAGGCGAGCTTGGTCCGTCGTCAAAGCAGTTCTGGCCGAAGTATGCGGCCGGCATGCTGCACCGGCTCGCCGGGCGGCCCGCGCCGGCCGCTCGATACCTAGGCGAGGCCCTCGCCCTGGCCCAGGTATCAAAGGTCCACGGCCGCGAAGCCCAAACGCAGCTCGACTTGGGCGTCGTACTCGTGGATCTCGATCAGCGAGTACGCGGCGTACTCATGTTGAAGAAGGGCCTGGCACAGCTCGATACCGACGAAACCGTGCGGTCCCTTCGGGTCGCAGACGCTCTGATCGCCCTCGGCGAAGCTGCGCTCGCCGAAGACCGAGCCGTCGACGCTCGGCGAATGCTGACCCGGGCCTGCACGTTTTGGGACGGCTTCGCGCCGAAGAGCGCCTGGGCCGCCCGTTGTCACCAGACACTCGACGCAGCCAAGGACGCGACTGAATCGCGCGTGGTGCCAGACCGCAATCAATGACCGGCGAACCTCGTCGTGTAGAACCTCGCCCCGCTCGCAAAGAAGGGACTCGCCGAGATCCTCGACCCCAAGCCCATCGAACGTGGCTTGCTCTCCGCCGGCCAAGGCTCCAATCTAGGCGTATCCGCGCCATGTGGCGCGGTCCTCGAGTATGCCTATCCAGATCGTCTACGCGCAGCAGCCGTTCCCATTGTCTTGGACCAAGTCGATCTTCCTGGCCGGCCCGACCCCTCGAGCTGACAAGCCGGTACCTTCGTGGCGGGGAGCCGCCCTCGAACGACTCGACGCTTTGGGGTACGATGGCGTGGTCTTCGTTCCGGAGCCCGCCGACGGTGGGTGGGGCAGCGACTATTCAGCGCAGGTCGATTGGGAGTCCCAGGCGCTGAACTTCGCAGACGTCATCGTGTTTTGGGTGCCGCGTGACCTCGACACCTTGCCCGGCTTCACGACCAACGTGGAGTTCGGGCGGTGGGTCGACAGCCACAAGATCGTGCTTGGTCACCCGCCCGACGCGCCAAAGACCCGATACTTGGATACCGTCCTAAGGGAGGTCACCGCCGGCGCGACCGTCCGTCCCAGCCTCGACGATGTGCTCGTCGAGGCGCTTGGTCTGCTTGGTGACGGCGTGCTTCGCACCGCGGGTGAACGACATATCCCGCTGCACATCTGGCAGACTCTCTTCTTCCAGTCCTGGTACGACCAGCTCAAGCGGGTCGGCCATCGACTCGATGACGCAAAGATCCGCTGGATCTTCTACCTACCGGGAGCGGGGAAGGTGCTCGCCGGCGTCATTTGGGTGAAGATCTGGGTCGAATCCGAAGGCCGCCACAAGGCCAATGAGTGGATCTTCGGGCGGACGGACGTCAGCTCGGTCGTCCTACTTCACCGCCCCCGACATGGATCGCTTCGTCTGGACGCCTTGCTAGACGCGAAGGTGGTGCTCATCCGAGAGTTCCGCTCCTCGGCCCGAACCGATGATGGCTTCGTGCATGAGCTGCCCGGCGGCTCATGCGCCAAGCCCGATCTCGACCCCCGAGAGGTCGCGGCGCACGAAGTCCGAGAGGAGACGGGTCTTGAGATTGAGCCCGAGCGACTGGTAGCGATCGGAAGCCGTCAAGCGATGGGTGCCGTCTCGACCCATCACGTACACCTGTTCATGGCCGACCTGACCGCCAATGAGATGCATCGGGCCCACAAGGCCGCGGAGGAGAGGACCGTGTTCGGCAACAAAGCCGAGACCGAGCGGACGCTTATCGAGCTGATGACGGTGAAAGAGCTGCTCGAGTCCTCGGACATCGACTGGTCGACGATCGGCATGGTGATGAAGGCGCTGTACGACGCTAGCCGGGGCCGGTCGGCGACGGCGGTCATGTAATGAGAGTCCGGAGATCCTCCCGACGATGGGTCGTCGGAGCTGGGACCCTCGAGCTACGTTGTGACGATCGGGCCCGGCGCCATCAATGAACGTGGGCGCATACACCTCCATGAGCCCAACGTAGCGAAGGCGCCTTTGACCGTCCTTCGTCGTACCGACGTTGTCTTACGCGAAAGCGACGGACGCACTCCGGCGCCACAAGAGTCGAACAGGCGCATCCCGAAGGTGCGTCCTCGCCGCGCCCCGAGGCGACAACGATTGAATCGTGCGCCGCGAAACGCCACGGGCTGTCCGAGAGCGGCTCGCCCGGTTCAACCTCGTTCTCGCTGGATGGAGCTTGCATCGGCTAGCCATCGACGCCTGCGGTGGACCGACTCTCTTTGACGAACGTCACTCACTATATCCGGATCGAAGGAGGCAATCAGACGAGTTGGCTCTTGAGCTCTACTCGAATACCGGCGACATCATTGACAGTGGTTGCGATCATTTCAATCTTGTTGGTCGCCGCGCCGTTCGGATTCGAGCCCGCGCAGCCGGTGTCCGCAGGGGTGAACGGCGCCACGTACGAAGTCGGTCCCTTCGTCGCTCCGGATGGTTCTTACCTGCTCTTCGTTTCGGTCCGCCCGGGCGGCTTTGGCCGCGGTGACCTCTACATCAGCCGCCGCCTCAAAGACGGTAAGTGGTCGAGCGCGACGAATCTCGGCGCTCGAGTCAACACGTCCGGTCACGAGTTGTGTCCTTGGGTTTTGGGCGATGCGCTCTTTTTGAGTGCGTTTGGCGACCTGCGCTGGGTTCATCGCGACGTGCTGGGGACCACTCAATCCACGAATCGAGCGAAGTAGCTTGCCACCGCCGTCCGCGGGCGAAGGCTTCCGGCAGCTCATCTACGAATTCCTTCGTTGACATTACGAATAAATTCGTAGTTGAGTCTCTCAAGGGCGGCCGAGAGCCCGAGCAACCACCCTGGCCGCCGGGAATGAGCGCCCTTTCGCCTGGAGTAGATCATGACCATGTTTCGAATCGTTTCGTTCGCCGTAGCAGGCCTCCTGCTCCCCATGGGAACACTGGCCTCAGCTACCGACACAGACTCCGGTCGGGAAGGAACATGGACCGCGGACCGAAGGCAGGCGAACGTCCAGCTGCATTTGCACCTCAGCCCACAGTCCAACCGCGGCGTCACCGTTCCATGGACTTCGCTTCAGAAGACCAGCGACGGGCTGATCTTGAAACGCCAAGCGGGCGTCCTCACATTAGCCGGGCCGTTCGACGGTCAACGCGGGGGCGGGATGTTTACATTTACGCCCGACCCGTCGTTTCGCAGGGCCATTGGCTCTCGGGGCCTCGGCCCGCTGACCGATCGCCAGCAGCTCGAGGCCGCCTTGGCGGATCTCACCGTCGAGCTCATCGACGAGCTGCGAGCGGTCGGCTACGACGAGACGCTCAAGCGCTACCTCAAGATGAGCATTCACGGGGCGACGCCGGCCTATGTGCGAGCCCTCAAGGCTGTGGGCTACGACCATATCCCCGCCAAGCGCTTGGTCAAAATGCGCATTCACGGGGTGGAGCCCAACTTCGTCCGCGAGATGGCCAACGTTGGCTACGGACGGCTGAGCCCCAAACGGCTAACGAAGATGAAGATTCACGGCGTAACGCCAGCGTTCGCGAGGGAGCTCCGAGAGAGCGGCGTCGAAGCTCCAGCAAGGCAGCTGGTCAAGATGAAGATCCATGGCGTAACGCCCGCGTTCGTGAAAGAGATCCGAGACGCCGGTGTTAATGCAACAGCGAAGCAGCTCGTCAAGATGAAGATTCACGGTGCTACGCCTGCGTTCGTGAAAGAGACCCGAGACGCCGGCATTGAGGCCACCGCAAGGCAGCTGGTCAAAATGAAGATTCATGGCGTGTCGCCACGTTCGCAAGAGTGATCGCACTTTCGTGGTGTCGGACTTTCGCAGTACCTTCGGGTCTCTCGAATCGCGGCGGGTGGGTTTGACGCCAATCGGGATCGAACCGACGACCTCTTGAATAATGCCGTTCGAGCCGCAAGGGGCACGCCCGCCGGCTGGCGCGACCCGCCGCGGTCGCGCTCAACCGCGTCGGCGCCGCTGGACACCCGAAGCCTTGCGCTTCGCTGATTTCGGGCGGCAGCGCGGTCGAGTGGACGCGGCGGTCGCGCGCTCGCCCTCCAGCGCCGCGCGACGGCCGGCCACCTGATCCGAGAGAAGATCGAGGACGGCTCGGACTCGAGCCGACCGCGCCATGTCGACGTGGACGACGGCCCAGTAGGTCTCATGAAGGATGATCTCGTCCGACACGCGAGCGACGCCGGGCTCGCGTTCCGCGGCGTGGCAGGCGTGGACGCCCAGGCCGAGTCCGGCGCGAATGGCGGAAAGCTGCGTGGCGGTAGATGCCGCGCGGACAACGACTCGGGCGCCGGCTCCGTGCGGAACGAGCCACTGCTCCTCGGGTGCCCCCGCCCATTCCGGAGCCAATCCGACGAGATCGTGTCCGGCCAGCTCCCTAGGATCCCGCGGCACGCCGCGCCTCGCCAGATACTCTTTCGAAGCGTACAACGCGCTCTTCACGTTCCCCAGCTGCCGGCCGACGTGGTTCGGGGCCGGCGCGTTCAGAAGTAGGGATTGAGCGACCATCCGTAACGTGCGCCCCACGTACGCAGCATATCACCGAGGAGGGCCGCGCCGTCATCATCGTTGGCCACCGCGAAGAATCCGTGGCCCACGTCGGGCGCAACGACAAAGAGCGATCGGAGTCCAGGGTTGCCACCTGCGTGCAGGGCAATCCGGGTCTTGTTGGGCGTCGTATAGACGTTGTGACCGAGCGCGTAGTGCGTCGTTCCGACGTCGACGCCGGGGATGTCAACCGGGATGACGGGACGGAGCATCTCGTGAAACCACGCGTCCGAGATTATGGTTCGACGCGCCTCGCGGCCAGCTTCGGTATGCAGGATGATGAACCGGGCCATGTCTCGTGCGGTCGTGTAGAGCCCACCGGCAGCGCCGACGAGGCGGTACTTTTCGCGCCGTCGCCCGTCGCTCCGATAGTAGGCGGCGGCCCGTTCTATGTCGTCCGGGGTGGGCGCGAAGGTACTGTCGGTCATCGAAGCCGGCCCGAGCACGTTCTTTTTGACGTAGTCATCAAACGTCGAGTGAGTGCGGTCCTCGATGAGCTTCTGGAGGAGTAAGTAGCCTGCACCGGAGTAGGCGTACCGTCGCCCCGGCTGGTGCACGATCGTTGCGCCGGACACCGAGCTTTCTCCACGCAGCACGGCGACAGCGCTCGGCACGGGCTTGGACGCCGGGATCACGGGTGCGCTCGGTGTCGAGACGCCACTGGTGTGGCTCAGGAGCCGCTCGACGGTGACCTCGGCGCTCGCGTGCGCCCCGTCCGGCAATCGGTAGCTCTCGAGATGGTCGTTGATCGGGCTCGCCAACGCGATGTGCTTACGCTGGGCCAGCGCGAGCACCGCCCAGGCGGTCAACGACTTCGAGATCGAAGCGACGTTGATCGGGGTCCGGACGGTCATGGCGCGCCCACTCTCTCGATCGGCTACGCCGAATGCGTGGAGCCCGATCAGCTCGCCGTCTTCGACCACGGCGAGCTGGACGCCTTGCACGCGGCCGCTCGCTACGGCTTGCTCTGCGAGATCCGCGAGTCGATTCCTGTGGCTGGCGCGTGACGTCGATTCCACTGATGGCCGACCGGGATACGCGCATCGAAAGCCGACGAAGCGCACCGCGTTGGTGACGACGTGGCTGTCGCGCCATCGGGTCCGAAGGTTGACGACGGAACCCTCGAAGCTGGCTCCGCGCACCGCTCGTCGCCCGCGTACGCTCATGATGGCGTCGTCGGCCACTGGACCTCCGGCGATGGGGTCGACGGAGGCGATGTCCACGTAGTTCTGCCACTCGTCTAGAAGCCATTCCCATACGTTTCCGGCCAGGTCGTAGAGCCCCAAGGCGTTCGGCGGGTAGGATCCGACGTCGGTCGTGCGGCCGACCTCGCTCGCGCCGTAGTTGGCGAGCGCCGGGCTCGGCAGCGCGTCGCCCCAAGGGAACTCGACGTCATCTCGGCTCCGAGCGACGAACTCCCACTCCGCTTCCGTGGGCAGTCTTCCGCCGCTCCAGCGGCAAAATGACTGTGCCGCGTGCCAGGTCACGAAGACGACGGGGCGCTGGGCTTTGCCGGGCGGCGGACCGGTCTGCGTCCAGTTGGCGAGATACCTGCCATTCTGGTGAGTAGCAGGCACGGCGCCGGGCGCCCATTCCGGATGGGTCGAAACGAACTCGGCGAACCGCTGCTGGGTGACTTCACAAGCGTCGATGGCGAAGTCGCTGAGCGTGACAAGGTGCTCGGGAACCTCGGTTTGAAACGCCCCTGGCCGATTGAAGGCGTAGCGCTCACGGCGCTCAGCGACCGCGCCCGCGGCGAGACCCATCCGGAAGGTCCCGCCCGGGATCATCACTCGCTCGGCACAGATCCGACTCGAAGACCAGGATGGTGGTGAGTCCTGCGTTGACCCGCGGCACGAGGAACCCAGTAGTAGCCCCACGATGACGATGATGCGCGGACTAACATTTATGGTGTGACCCATACCTGCAGCATGGCGCTCCCATGGTTCCTGCGCAATGCAGCCTCTGATCACCAGCCGGACCTGAGCGTCGACCTGTGGGTCGCCAGAAAGAGCAGTGCTGAATGCCCCGCAGATAGCATTCAGTTTTTAAACTCAGGCGCGAAGAGTACGCGCCGGATACTGAGCTATGGAGGCGTCCCGGGTCACAATGATGAGGTTTTCTGCGAGGGCCTGCGCAATAAGTAGGCGATCGAACGGATCGCGATGCACGTCAGGAAGTGAAGCGACGCGGTGCGCGTGTCTGGTGTGAACCGGCAGCTCTGCAAAGCCTTGTTGCTCGGGACCTCGGCGAAATCTGTGGGGATCACGAGCTTGCCTAGGGCCTGCTTGATCCGGCACTCCCAGACGACGACGGCGCTCAGCCAAACAGTGTTGTTTGAGTGTTGTTTGGCTCCGCGATCGTGTCGCGCGACTCGGTTGTTAGCGCGTCACCCCCGTTGAGCCACCAATGGAGCACATGCGTGTCGAGCAGCAGTTGCACGTCAATCTGTATTGACGCCGAATGCCTCGGCGAGGTCCTCAGGCAGCTGATCGAAGTCGGCGGAGATCTGAATCTGTCCTCGCAGTGCCCCTGGCACCCTATGCGCCTTCGTGGTCGCGTAAGGCACGAGCCGAGCCACAGGCTTGCCCGCGCGTCCGATGACGACCTCTTCACCTGCGAGCACTCGTTCTAGGAGGGCAGACAGCTGGGCCTTTGCCTCGGTCACCGTGAGGATCTCTTTCATGGCATCCAGAAGACCAGACCAGACCAGACCAGGCCAACAGGCACTGGTGAGCCCGTCATCTATCCGCGCTCGAAACGAGTTTTATGCCCGTAATTCTAGGCTCTTACAGTCCCGGGAAGGTGAGGCCCCTCAACGCCGCTCGGACGCTGGTTGCGCAAGACGGCGCTCAGGTCATTGTTGCTGAACAAGAGGTCTCACTTGCTTTCGATCGCGGTCTTCGACTCCAGCCCGTGCCGTTGAACGGTTCGGCGTCGGAGGAGAGCGGGGGTGGTGGTACCGAATCGCAATCCGGTCCAAGAAGCGGGATTCCTCTTTGAGTTTCGCCGACTTGGATGTTTGGAGCCAATCGGGATCGAACCGACGACCTCTTGAATGCCATTCAAGCGCTCTCCCAGCTGAGCTATGGCCCCTCGAATTTGGGAATCGGGTGATAGCTGGCGACGGGCGGGCCTGTCAACCGATATATCTGCGGGCGCTGGGGGCCTTGCGAAGAGGGCAAACCGGGTTTGTTTTCGTGACGAGTGCCGGCCATGGGGCCGCCGCGTTCATCGGAGCTCGGGGCCTTGGGGGGAACCGGGAAGGGCGAGTCGCCCGTGATACACGGCGCGCACGCCTTCGGCGGTCTTCACCGACAGCGCGCCGTCGACGGAGAGTCCGAGGAGCTCGCCGCGCACTCTGCGGTCTCCCTGGTCGATCTCCACCGTCTGCCCCACCCCCATCGCGGCTGCGCTCCAGGCCCCGGTGACCGCGGCCATGGCACCGGTCTCCAGCCGGCCCAGCCACTCGTCGAGGGCGTTGGCGATGGCCACCAGAACCTCCAGGTTGCGGGGGTCGTCGGCGCCGAGGTCTTCGAGAGACGTCGCGAAGCTGGCCAAGGCCGGGTCCGACGGCGCCCGGAGATTGACTCCGATCCCCAGGATCGCGTGGTGCACCACGTCTTGATCGGAGACCGCTTCGAAGAGGATGCCCGCGAGCTTGGTGCCGTAGCGCGGCCCCGGCTCGGCCACCAGTACGTCGTTGGGCCACTTCAGGCCCAGCGGGGCGTCGACCAACCGGCCCAATCCCTCGCACACGGCGACCCCGGCCGCGAGCGTCGTCAGCGCCGCGCGCGCGGGGGCGAGGGCGGTTCGAAGCACGAACGACACGTACAGGCCGGCGCCGGGATCCGAGCGCCAGACGCGGCCTCGCTGGCCCCGGCCGGCGGTCTGCTCGTCGGCGATGACCGCCAGGCCGTGTCGCGCGCCGGCCTTGGATAAGGCGAGGGCGCGATCGCTGGTGCTGGGGAGCCGGCGGTGGTGGACCACGACCCGGGCCAGGTCCTTCGTGGTGAGCTCGGCGCTGACCTTGGGCGCGGCCCGATTCGCCGAAGGGGACCCAGGATCGCTCACACGCGCCACTCGAGGGCGAGGTCGACCGCGCGTGCGCTGTGGGTCAGGGCGCCCATGGAGATGAGGTCGACGCCGGTCTCCGCAACCGCGCGGAGATTGTCGAAGGTGATCCCTCCCGAGGCTTCGATGAGGGCGTGGCCATCGATCAAACCCACCGCGGTGCGCATCGTCTCCGGCGTCATGTTGTCGAGGAGAATGATGTCCGCGCCGGCGTCGAGCGCCTCTTTGACCTGGTCGAGCGATTCACACTCGACCTCGACCTTCAGCAGGTGGCCGTTCGCCGCCCGAGCCCGGCGGACGGCGTCGCTGACGCTTCCCAAGGCCTCGATGTGGTTGTCTTTGATCAGGATGCCGTCGAACAGGCCCATGCGGTGATTTCTGGCCCCGCCCGCGCGGACCGCGGCCTTCTCGAGCCGGCGCCAGCCGGGCGTCGTTTTCCGGGTGTCGACGACCCGCGCGTCCGTGTCGCGCACGATGTTCGCGGCTCGGCGGGCGATGGTCGCCACCCCCGACAGGCGCTGAAGAAGATTAAGGGCGGTCCGTTCGCCGACGAGCATAGGTCGCGCCGGTCCGCTCAACGCGGCGATGGTCGTTCCTCCCGGGACCTCGGTGCCGTCGGTGACCAGGAAACTGACGTCGATGCTGGGGTCGACCTGACGAAACACCTCGACGAAGGCGTCGATCCCCGCCACGACCAGCGGCTCCCGGGCCACCACCGTCGCCTGGCCCTGCAGGTCTTCGGGCAGCAGAACCGCGGTGACGTCGCCGGGGCCCACGTCTTCCTCGAGGGCCATGGTGATCAATCGCTTCGATAGATCGTCGAGGGGCATCAGGTCCGTCCTTTATTCAGAAAGTGAAGAACGTCGTCGCGAACAGGCGCAGGGTCAAGATCTGCTGCGCTCGCAGCCGACGACCTACGGTATCGTAGCGGGGGTCGAAGAAGCGAGATCGCTCGTCTTCGCCCCGGCTATTGGCGATGTTGATACGTCCGACGCACGGCGTTGGTCCACAGCTGAGACCCGCGGCCGTGCTGGCGTCGGTATCTTCGCCCACCCGCTCTCCAGTCAAGATGTGGGGGGTGGTGAACGAAGCATCGGCGCCGAGTCGGAAACGAATCCAGCGGCTAGGCTGCAGATGCAGCACCAGCGAACCGGTCATCATCAGATGTTGCTCGACCTGATTGAGCTCGCCGCAGGGGATGCCGTCGAGAATGCCGCAGCGAGCGCCGTCGAGTTGAGAGGCGTAGTTGTTGGGGTCGTCGTAGTCGGCGTACACCGGATTATCCGGGACTCGGGTCTGATCGAAGTTGGGCAGATAGTCGGAAAGTTCGCTGTACGTTCGGCCGGAGGCGATATAGCGCAGCCCAAAGGCGACATCGACGGCATATCGGCTGCCTCGCTTCTTTTCCGCCAACACCGCCGCCGTCCCGAGCTTGATGCGGCCGGACACCGGCGGCTCCATTCCCCGGTCGCGCTGTTCGCCCATCGCGATCGGGATACGACCGCCGAAGACCAAGTAGGGGTCCAGGTACGGCGCCGATGACCCCATGCGCTTGCTGATCGCGACCGATAGATCGAAGACCAGCTGACCCCGCCCCACGTCGCCGCTGCCCGCGGCGCCGGCGAGCGCGCGCTGATCCGTCGGGTCGCGCACGTTGCCGGTCGGCGTCACCACGTCGGCCCGCAAAGTGACGGTGGGAAATGATGGGTCTTTGGTGTCCACCACCGGGGACCAGCTGAGGCCGAAGGTCATGTCCCCGAACCCCGCGCGGCGGCGGGATGATGGCACTTCGGTGAGCGGATACTGGAACTCGGATCCGGGAACATCGGCGTTGTCGCTGCCGAAGATGGTCGAAAAGCCGTCGACCCCGTTGTCGAAGTCAAAGCGAATCTCGCTGTCGTCGTTGAGGATCAGTGGCGCCTGGGCGTGGAACTCGAGGTCTCGAAACAACCCGAGCCGAAGATCGAACAACAGGCGCTGCTCGGTCTCGACGAACACCAACTCCCGCTGGTCGATCGGCATCCCGTCTTCGACCCACTCCCGCTGGATCAGCGCGCGCTTCATCCTGCGGTCGAAGGTCACGCCAAGGTGGACGTCGGGCAGCGGTTTGTCGGGCTCGACCGCGCTCAACACCTCGGTGTCGAAGGCCGCCCACGCCGGAGCAAGGGGCCAGGCGGCCGCGATGAGCAGGCCCAGACCCGCCATCACGGTGTTCGCGAAGCGAAGGCATCGCACGTCAAGTCTCCTTGCCCGCCGCATCGTCGCTGTCGGCGCCGCGCAGCCTGAGGTCCTTCATCTTGTTCTGGAGGGTCTTACGGGAGATATCCAGTTTTTCGGCGGCCTTTGTGACATTGCCGCCTGTCGCCTCCAGCGCCCGGCAGATCAAGTCGCGCTCGAGGGTCTCGGTGTGTTGCTTGATGATTTCCTTGAGGGGACCGACCCGCGTCGGTTTCGCGTCGACGGCCGGGCTCGTCACGCCCAGGCCCCCCCGGCCGCGTTCACCGCCGCTGGCGAGGCCGGTCGGCGAGCTGGCCTGGCGAAGGGCGGCCGGCAGCTCGCCGGTTCCGATGTGGTCGCCCTCGGCGAACAAGACCCCGCGCTCCATCACGTTCTCGAGCTCGCGAATGTTCCCTGGCCACGAGTAAGCCATCAGGCACGCCATCGCGTCGTCGGTGAGGCCGGTCAGCGATTTGCCCAGCCGCGCGTTGTACTTGGTGATGAAGTGTTCGACCAGCAGCGGAATATCGTCCTTTCGATCCCGAAGCGGGGGCAGGGCGATAGGCACCACGGCCAGCCGGTAATACAGGTCTTCTCGAAAGCGCCCGAGCCGCGCTTCTTCCTCGAGGTTCTGGTTGGTGGCCGCGATGAGGCGAACGTCGACCCGGGTCGTGGAGACCCCGCCGACCCGCTCGAACTCGTGTTCCTGAAGGGCGCGCAGCAGCTTGACTTGCATCTCGGGCGGAATCTCGCCGATCTCATCGAGGAACAGGGTGCCCCCGTCCGCGAGCTCGAAGCGGCCCGGCTTGCTCCCCACCGCCCCCGTGAACGCGCCGCGCTCGTAACCGAACAGCTCGGATTCGAGGAGGTCGCGCGGGATGGCCGCACAGTTGATCTTGATCAGAGGGCGAGTCGCCCGCGGCGAATGGCGGTGCAGCGCGGCGGCGATCAGCTCCTTGCCCGTTCCCGACTCCCCGGTGATGAGCACCGTGGACGGGCTCGCGGCGACCTTTTCGATGGTCCGGAACACCTCTTCGAGCGCAGGGCTGTTGCCGATCATGCCGTACCGGTGTTCCGAGAATGGCTCCGGCTCCTCGATGTTCAGCGCCGCCGTCGCCGCGGCTTTGCCGATGATCAGCCGCAGCTCTTCGCGGTCGAAGGGCTTCTCGAGGTAGTCGAACGCCCCGCGCTTCAGGGCCGTCTTCGCCGTCTCCACCGTACCGTGGGCGGTGAGGATCACCACCGGAAGGCCCGGGCGAGCCTCGAGGGCGCTGTTGAGAAGCTCCATGCCGTCGACCTCGGGCATGCGGAGGTCTGTGAGCAGCACGTCGACCCGCTCCCGTTCCAGCATCTGGAGGGCTTCGGCGCCGTCGGCGGCGGTCAAGACTTCGTACCCTTCTTTGCGAAGGGTCGCGGCCAGCACCTTGCGGATGTTGGCCTCGTCGTCGGCGACGAGGATCGTGCGCTGGGCGGCCATCAGAGTGGTCCGACCATAGATCAGGCGGGGATCTCAGTCGATATCGACGTCGTAGGCGTGAAGGGTTCGGAAGAGCTGGGCGGCCGGTACCGATAGGTCCGCCGACGCCGCCGACACGTCCCCATCGTGGCTTCGCAGCAGGTCGTTGAGGAACGCGGCCCGAATCTCGGGAAGCGAGGGCAGGGCGTCGTCGGCGGTGTCGGGCGGGCGGGGAAGCCGTTGGACGAGCCGCGATAGCCCCGCCACCTCCTCGGGCCAATCGTGCTCGATCAGTCGCCGGCGGGTCAACGGACCGATGCGGATCCGCGCCCACCCCGCGCCCTGCAGGAAATGCTCCGCCAAGGGAATGATCTCGTCTCGCCTATCCGCGAGGCGGGGGATGGTCACCTTGGCCGCGCCGAGGTGGCGAGCCAACGCCGGCTCCAGCGCGGCGGCGTCGGCGCCCGTGGCGAGGATTCTCACGTCGAGTCGGTGGTGATCGTGAGGGCGGACCGTACCTCGCTCGATCGCCTGGCTCAGATCCGCCTGCAGGGGAGCCGAAAGCCGGTCGACGTTTCGCAGGAGCAGCGTTCCTTTGTGCGCCTTGTGCAGCAGCGAGTCTCCGTGCTGACCAAAGAGCAGCGTCGACGCGTCGAGTTCGGCGTCGACGGTCCACAGCGGCTTGTGCGCCCGCGCGCTCAGACGATGCATTTGGCGAGCGACGGCCGCCCGCCCGGATCCGACGGGCCCTTCGAGGAGAACCGGGCCATCGGCGCGAGCGAGATGCTCGGCCCGGCGAAACACATCCTGCATCTGCGACGAGCGCCCCACCAGACCACCGAGCTGCACGTTCGGTCTCGGTCGCCCGCTCGGAGCCACCGGCTCGTCGACCGCCTCGACCTTCAGCCACGTCTCGCCGAGCCGGAATCGTTGCTGGGACCAAAGGAACGTCTCCGCGATCGGATCGTCCTCATCCTCGAGGTAGGTGCCGTTGGTGGAGCGGAGATCCCGGACCCGGAGGCCGGCCGTGAGCACGTCGAGCTCCACGTGATAGCGCGACACGGTGTCGTCGCTGAGGACCAGCGCGCTGGCCGGCGCAGCGCCGACCAAGACGGTGTGTGCGTCGAGAAAGGTCGAGCGGCCCTCGTCGGGGCCGGACTCGACCCGTAGGCGCCACCGCCGACGGAGGATCCCGGCGGCGGTGGTAACTAGGAGGTCCTACAGGGGACTCGGGCCATGACCCGTGCGACCAGGGTCGCCAATCCGAGCAGGAGGCCCGACTGCGCGACCAGCCATAGCCGGTCGAACGTCGACGCGATCCCCGGAATGCCCACCACGTCGGCGGGCATCAACAGACCGGCGAGGAACAGGTGGACCGCCCATCCGATGGCCAACCCGATCAGAAGACCACGCAGCCGCTGGACGCCAAGACCGACCAGCGCCAGCGCGAAGACCGGCAGGGCCGACGCCCAAAGCGCGGTGAAGTGCCACGATGGGCCGAACAGCGCGAGATCCCACTGCGGCATGGCCCGCGAGAACAGGCCGAGGCCGTCGATGAAGAACAGACCGCAGGCCCCGACGACCGCCCCCACCGAGCCGGGCCCGAGCA
Organism: Myxococcota bacterium; assembly: GCA_028289325.1. GTDB lineage: Bacteria > Myxococcota > Kuafuiibacteriia > Kuafuiibacteriales > Kuafuiibacteriaceae > JANQQN01. Next base: position 64,323 of record JANQQN010000137.1, read on the forward strand.
GAGCGAGCATCGCGATCCGCCGCCGCCACCGCCACGCGAACGCGCCGAGCCCCATCAGCGCCGCGAGCAGATGAACGCCGCCGGTGGTCCGGGCCTTGGCGGTTTGCACCGCGGCCGACGCGTCGAGGATACCGGCCCCGTATCGCTCGTCCCAACCTGCGGGACCCGCGTCTTGGGCCGACGACTTCAGGATCGCTTCCACGTCGGCGGGGTCGGTGACGCCGGCGCTGATCACCAACGCCGCGGCGCCCGCGACGTGGGGGGTGGCCATCGAGGTGCCTTGGAAGGCCAGGTAGAGGTCGGTCGCGTTGACCCGGTCGGGGACGATGGTGTTTTGGAGAACGCCGCCCGCGTCGCCGCCGAGCTGCTTGTCGCCGCCCGGCGCCGACAACGCGACTTCCTTACCGTAGCTCGAGTAATAAGCGAGCTTGCGGGTCGGTCCCACGGAGCTGACGGCGAACGCGCCGGGGTACGCGGCCGGGAACTCGACCCGACGCCGGCCCCCGTTGCCCGCCGCGCAGACGACGACCACGCCCTTGTTGCGGGCGTAGCGGACCGCGGAC
>JANQQN010000138.1 GCA_028289325.1 Myxococcota bacterium
CGCGGGTAAGGATCGGGAGCTCCTCGACCTTCCCGACGGGCTCGGACACGATGACCGTGAAGCTGGGCACAGCGCCGCCGGGCGTCGACGAGGTCACCCGGCCTGCGATGTCCCCGCCGCGTTCGGTGGCGCGAAGGACCACGTCGTCGGTTCCGGTCACCACGCCCGGTGCGCCGGCAAAGACGCGGTCGGGGGCCGAGGCGGCAAGGGTGTAGCGCCCGCGCTGCAGTCGGGTGAATCGAAAGCGGCCTTCCGCGTTCGACCGGGTGACGCGAACGTCCGGCGTCTCCCGAAAGCGGTCTTTCAGGTCTCGATTCGCGGTCACCTGCGCGTCGGCTACCGGCGCGTCGTTCTCATCGAGAACCAGACCCGCGATCTGCTCGGTGAGCTCGGTGGCTTCGGTAGCGGCGCCGAAGCGAAGGGTGAGCCGGCCTTTATCGAGGTGGGCTTCGGTCACCCGAACGCTGACCGGGGCGAAGCTCGGATGGTCCGCCTCGACGATGGTGCCCGCGGGGGCCGTAAACCGGAAGCGCCCCTCGGCGTCGGTTTGCGGCACCGTCGGCAGGGCAGCCAGCTCCCGAAGCGGGCCCGACGGCACGAACAGGTGAACCGTCGCCGCCTCGACGGGCGCCGCGTCCGGGCCGAGCACGGTGCCGATGACCACCCGCTCCGGGTCCAGGGCGATCATCAGCCCGCTGATCCGGCGACCGGGGCGGGCGGTCAGCGCCAGCGGGCTTTCGCCCCACATCGGCGCGAAGGGCGTGAAGCCGTCGGCGATGACCTCCGCCACCAGATAGACGACGGCGTCGGGGGCCTCGAATACGAAGTCTCCGTCGCGGCTGGTGGTCACCTGATACGAAGCGTTCCCGTGGGCGAAGGTGAGCTCGGCGGACGCGACGCCTGCGCCGGTGGCCGACGAGATGACTCGGCCCGAGAACTGCGCCGGGCCCGTGGAGACGTCGGGCGGCTCGATGGTCACCGGACGAGGGGCGATGCGCACCGGTGGCGCGGGCAGGATACGATCTCGGGGCGCCGATGGCGCCTCGACCGGCGGGGCTTCGGCCTCGAGGGCGGGTGTCGTCGGCGTCGACGGCGATGGTGCTCGCCACGAGCGGGCGAAGAGCAGAACGGCGAAGCCGAGGACGACGGCGAGGGCGACAAGGACGCGGGACCGGCTCATGACCGGGAGCGAAGATATCGAAGTCGGTCGTCCGGCCCAAGCCCGGGCCGGGCGGCGCCGCCCGGTCGGATCTAATCTTTGACGACCAAAGTCAGGATTCGGTCTTGCACCCAGATCTTACGGACGAGGTTCTTGCCTTCGAGATACTTCGTGATCCCCGGGTCGCTCTCCGCCTTGGAGAAGACGTCGTCTTCGGCCGCGCCGGGCGCGACGTATACGACCCCCCGCTTCTTGCCGTTGATCTGGACGGGGATCTCGATCTCCTTGGCGACCAGCCACGCCTCTTCGTACTGCGGCCACGGTGCCGCCTGCACGCTCGGTTCGTGGCCGAGGCGCACCCACAGCTCCTCCGCGATGTGGGGCGCGAAGGGATGGAGCAGCTTGACCAGCGCTTCGACCGAGAACCGGGGCACGGCGTCCAGTCGCGACAGCTCGTTGATCATGGTCATCATGGTGCTGATCGCGGTGTTGAACCGAAGGCCTTCGATGTCGTCGGAGACCTTCTTGATGGTCAGATGGGTGACCCGTTTGATGTCGTCGCTGGGCTCATCGTCGCTGATAGGGCCGGTGGCCGCGGCCCACACCCGGTCCAGGAACCGGGCCACGCCCTGGATGCTGGCTGTCGACCACGGCTTGGTGGCCTCCAAGGGGCCCATGAACATCTCGTAAAGGCGCATGGCGTCGGCCCCGAACTGGCCGATGATGTCGTCGGGGTTGACGACATTGCCCCGCGACTTGCTCATCTTGTAGGCCCGGGCGTCGACGCGGATCGCGCCGTCGGCGACGAGGACGAAGTCTCCGCCTTTCTTTTCTACCTCGCTGTCGGGAACCTTGTGCTCGGTCACCGGGGTCTGATCCGTCTTTCGAACTCTGACCAGGTCGCCGTCCATTTCGACCTCGGTCACCTGATGGGCGCTCACCGGTTGTCCGTCGGCGTCCCGGTAGGTGGTGTATTCCATCTCCCCGAGGATCATGCCCTGGTGGACCAGGCGACCGAACGGCTCGGCCGCGCCGAGCAGCCCGTCGTCGAAGAGCACCATGTGCCAAAAGCGCGCGTACAGGAGGTGGAGCACGGCGTGTTCGGCGCCACCGATGTACATGTCGACCGGCAGCCATCGGTCCGCGGCGGCGCGGTCGAAGATCTGGTCCTGGTTGTCCGGGTCCAAGAACCGCAGGTAGTACCAGCACGAGCCCGCCCACTGGGGCATGGTGTTGGTCTCCCGGGCGTACCACTGACCGTCTCGATGGAAGAAGCGCCAGTTCTTGGCCCGAGCCAGGGGGCCGGCGGGGTCTTCGCCGGGCTTGTAGTCATCGAGCTCGGGGAGGGTGAGCGGAAGCTCGCTTTCGTCGACGGCGATCGGCTGGTCGAAGCGCACGGTGTATTCGGCCCCCTCCCGAGGGTCGCCATCGGTGTCCACGGGAAAATAGATGGGAATCGGCTCGCCCCAGTACCGTTGGCGGGAGAAGACCCAGTCGCGCAGCTTGTATTGCACGCGGCCCCGGCCGGTTCCTGCTGTCTCGAGGTCCGCGATGATCGCCTTCTTCGCTTCGTCGGTGGTCAGCCCGTCGTACTTGCCGGAGTTGACGGCGAGGCCTGGGTTGGGGTCGGCGGCGGCCAGCGTTCCGCGGGGCTGACCGTCGGGCGAGACGACCTCCACGATGTCGATGTCGTACTTCTTGGCGAACTCGAAGTCTCGCTCGTCGTGACCGGGGACGGCCATGATCGCGCCCGTCCCGTAGCCCATGAGGACGTAGTCCGCGACGTAGATCGGCACCTTGGCCCCGTTCACGGGATTGACGCCGTAGCCCCCGGAGAAGACGCCGGTCTTCACCTTGGATTGGGTTCGTTCGAGGTCGCTGCGGTTCTTGGCCGCCTCGACGTACTTCTTGACCTTGGACCGCTGGGCCTTGGTGGTGATCCGTTCGACGAGCGGGTGTTCGGGGGCGATGGCCATGAACGTGGCCCCGAAAAGGGTATCGGGCCGCGTGGTGAACACGGTGAGCTTCTCGCCTTTGATGCGGAACAGCTTGAAGTCGACGTCGGCACCGTGGGAGCGGCCGATCCACTCCTTCTGCATGATGCGGGTGCCTTCCGGCCACTGCACGTCTTCGAGGCCATCGAGGAGTCGGTCGGCGTAGGCGGTGATCTTGAGCATCCACTGCCGCAGGGGGGCTCGGATGACCGGATGATTGCCCCGCTCGCTTCGGCCGTCTTTCACCTCTTCGTTGGCCAAGACCGTACCGAGGGCCGGGCACCAGTTGACGGGGACCTCCTCCTGGTAGGCCAGGCCGCGATGGAAGAGCTTAAGAAAGATCCATTGCGTCCACCGGAAGTAGGCGGGGTCGGTCGTATTGACCTCACGGGTCCAGTCGTACGAGAAGCCCAGCGCCTTGAGCTGCCGACGGAAGTTGTCGATGTTCTGATTGGTCGTGGCCCGGGGGTGAGTCCCGGTGTTGATCGCGTGTTGCTCGGCGGGAAGGCCGAACGCGTCCCAGCCCATCGGATGGAGAACGGCGTGACCGGTGGCGCGATAGTATCGAGCGAGGATGTCCGTCGCGGTGTAGCCCTCGGGATGGCCGACGTGAAGGCCGGACCCCGACGGATAAGGAAACATGTCGAGGATGTAGCGGGTCGGCTTCGACGGGTCCGTGTCGGTCGCGAAGGTCTGGTGTTCCTCCCAGTAGCTCTGCCACTTGGGCTCGACCTCCGACGGCGCGTAGCGATCGCTCATACGGCGTGAAGTAGCCAACCTGTGCCGTCCGAACAAGTCGATTGCTATCCGGGGGCCGGGATATCCGCGGCTGCCTCATTCGGCGCCAGCCCTGCCTCGTGAACGAGCCCGGGCCGGCCTAGATCGCCGTCAACCCGCCGTCGACGACCATTTCGGCGCCGGTCACGAAGGTGGACTCGTCGCTGGCGAGAAACACGATCATCGCCGCGATCTCGTCGGTTCGCCCGAGCCGGCGCAAAGGGATGTTCCGTTCCAGGGTCGCCTTCATCTTGTCTCGGTCTGGCGAGGTCTGAACCAGGGCATCGACGAGCGGGGTGTCGGTAAACGCGGGGTGAACGCTGTTGCATCGAATCTCGTACCGTCGCCGGGCGAAGTCCATGGCTGCGCTCTTGGTCAGGAGGCGGACGGCGCCTTTGGCCGAACAGTACGCCAGCATATTCGGGGCCCCGACCATGCCCGCGACCGATGACACGTTGACGATCGAGCTGGGGCCGGAAGTCTTCATCAGCGGCAGGCACGCCTTCATGCCCAAGAAGGTGCTGTCGACGTTGAGTCTATGGGCGAACCGAAAGCCCTCGAGGTCCGTCTCCTCGATACCGCCCTGGATCCCGCCGCCGGCGTTGTTGATCAGCACCTGCAGCTGACCGAACTGTCGCTCGGCGGCCTCGACGGCCGCCGTCCAGTCGTCGGGCGCCATGACGTCGAGATGCTGATAAGACGCGGCGTCGCCGAGGGACTCCGCGACGCGTCGACCGCTGTCATTGTCGATGTCGGTGAGCATCACTTTCGCGCCCTCGCGCGCGAAGGCCCGCGCCGTGGCTTCGCCGATGCCCTTGGCGGCGCCGGTGATGAGGGCGTGTTTTCCGTCGAGTCGACCCATTGGGGGACAGGTGGCACGGAACGTCCGGACCGTCAAACGCGGCCCGTTCCGCGGGTTGGGGCTTCAGGCGGCGGCGGGGGGGCGATAGCGGAGCATGGCGGCGTGCCCGAATGCGGCGACCGGAACCAGGAACGTAGGCAGCCAGACGAACGGAACGTAGGTCACCCAGACGTTTGCGGGCTCGTTCATGAACACCCGCGTGGGGCCGGGAAACGACATGATGGCCACGACGGCAATGTTGACCAGCAAGGCGGCGCCGAGCACGTTCCACGCTCTGAACACCCAGTGCGGAATCGACCACCGCATCGCGACAAGCCCGAGCACGAGCGCGGTGATCCCGGTGACGATGTCGAAGTTGCGGCCGGAGAAGCTCATCTGGACGGGCATCACCCCGAGCTCGTACGCGTGGTGCATCACCAGCTCCAGAGGAAGTCGGAACGCCTGCAGCAGCACGAACGCCGACACCGGGATGGTCGTCCCGAGCTTGGGGCCCACCAACCGGTAGCCGACCACGGCCCCCGTCACCACCGCGGGGATCAACAGGAAGAACATCGGCGGGGGTAGCATCGGGGTCCGCAGCCAACCGCCGGCCGCGACCACCGCGCTGATCAGCAGCCATACGCCGAGGCCCAGCCGCACCGCGAGGCGCTGCTGCGGCCGGACCCTCTGTATGATCTGGACCACCGCCGTCGCGACCACCACGACGATCAACGTGAAGGGAAAGGCCAGCGCCTGGGGAGCTTGCGGGTACATGCGCGTCCTCCCGACTGCTATGCCCAATCGGAAGCCCACGCGGCAACCGGGAGGCGGACGATTGTCCGGCCCCTTAGGTCACCAGATGCTGACCCGCTCTTCGGGGGCCAGGTACAGCGCATCGTCCTTCTTCACGCCGAACGCCGCGTACCACTCGTCCATATTGCGAACGACGCCGTTGACCCGGAACTGCTCCGGACTGTGAGGGTCGGACTTCAGCCGGCGCAACATGAACGCCTTGCGCTGTTTGCCTCGCCAGACCTGGGCCCAGGCCAGGAAGAAGCGCTGGTCGCCGGTCAGCCCGTCGATGACCGGAGCTTCCTCGCCGTTCAAGGACAGCTTGTACGCGTGGTAGGCCATCGAGAGCCCCCCGAGGTCACCGATGTTTTCGCCGAGGGTGAGCTGGCCGTTCACCGTTTCCCCTTCCAGCGGCGCGTACTTGTTGTATTGCTCAATCAGGGCTTTGGTGCGGGTCTCGAAGTTCTTTCGGTCGTCGTCGGTCCACCAGTTGCGCTGCACGCCGGCGTAATCCGACTTCGAGCCTTGGTCGTCGAAGCCGTGCCCCATCTCGTGGCCGATGACCGCCCCGATGGCTCCGTAGTTGACCGCGGGGTCCGCGTTCAGGTCGAAGAACGGGGGCTGAAGGATCGCGGCCGGAAATACGATCTCGTTGAACGACGGGTTGTAGTACGCGTTGACGGTCTGGGGGGTCATGAACCACTCGTCTCGATCGGTCTTGGTGCCCCATTTACGCAGCTGGTCCTTGTGCCAGTATTCCCGGATGGCGCGCAGGTTGGCCATCAGGTCACCGTTGACGATCTCCAGCGCTGAGTAGTCTCGCCACTTGTTCGGGTAGCCGACCTTGGGGTTGAAGGCCTCGAGCTTCTTGAACGCTTCTTTCTTGGTCTCGTCGCCCATCCAGTCGAGCTTGGCCACGCGGTCCCGCAGCGCGCGGCGCAGGTTCTCGACCAGCGCGACCATCTGGTCTTTGGCCTCGGGCGGGAAGTGGCGGTCGACGTAGACCTTGCCCAGCGCTTCGCCGAGACCCTGCCGGCCGCCGACGATCTGTACGCCTCGCTTCCAACGGTCACGCTGCGCTTGCTGGCCGCCGAGGACCTTGCCGTAGAAGCTGAACGCGGCATCGTCGATCGCCTGGCCCAGGAATTGGGCGTGGTTCACGATGCAGTGGTAAGTCATGTAGGTCTTCCAGGTCGCGACCGAGGTCTTCTTGAACAGCTTGGCGAGGGGCGCGATCGCCGTGGGCGGGGTGACGTTGAGCCGCTCGAGCTGGGCTTCAGGCACGTCGGCGGCCGCGAAGTGTTTGCTCCACGGGTAGGCCTTGAACTCTTTTTGCAGCTTGGCCGCCGTGTAGATGTTCAAGGTCTTGTCCCGGTTGCGAAGGTCGGTGCGCGGCCAGTGGTGGGTCGCGATCTTCTTCTCCAGAGCGAAGATGTCTTTTACGGCCTTCTTCGTCGCGGCCTCGGACATGCCGGTGAAGGCCAGCATGGTGGCGATGTTTTCTTTGTACGCGGCCCGCACTTTCTGGAAGCGCTCGGAATCCTGGAGGTAGTAATCGCGGTCGGGCAGACCGAGCCCCCCTTGGTTGACGACGAGCATGTAGCGGTCGGGGTCCTTTCGGTCGATCCATTGCGCGCTGACGATCGGCGCGTTGATGCCGAGCCGGTTTCGGCGGCCGAAGGCCGCGGCCACATCGTCGTGGTTCTTGATCGCCGCGATCTCGTCGAGCTCGGTCTTGAGGGCGGCGATGCCGACCTGGTTGAGCTTTTCGACGTCCATGTAGCTCGCGAACAGATCGCCGATCTTCTGTTCGAGAGAGTTCGGCGCTGCGTCAGCCTTCGCGAGCTCTTCGATGATCGCCTTGACCCGCTCCTCGGAGCGGTCACGGAGCTTGTTGAACGAGCCGTACCGCATCTCGTCGGGCTTGAGCTGGTACGAGTCTAGCCACTTGCCGTTCGCGTACACGAAGAAGTCGTCGCCGGGCTCGACGGCCAGTTTGCGCGTGGTGAGGTCGACGCCGAACGAGCCGAGCTCCGGCTTTGCGGCCTCGGCCGTCGCCGGCGTCGAGGCGGGCGCGGACGCGGGCGCGCTGGCCGGCGCTGCGGTCTGGGAGGCGCAGCCCAGCAACATCGTGGGGGTCAGGATCAAAAGGGTAACGATTCTCATGACTGGGACGCCGTGTTTTTCGGGGGTGCGGCTCGTACATGTCAAATTTAGAAGTACTGCTCGGCGCAAAGAGTCGTGGGAATCCGGATAGATGTTAACGATGTAATCTCTGGTTTTTCCCATTCGACATCGAGTCGAAATGACCAGGTGACGCGCGCGGTCTCGCCCCGGACAGGCGCCGTGTGACCGCGAGCTCCGCGGTCATCGTGTTCGAGGCAGGGCTAAAGAACGGACTCGTCGAGGTCGACCTGAGCGACTTCGTAGGCCCGCTTCAGGTCCCCGATATGGCGGCGCATCCACAGGGCGGCGGCGTCTTCGTCCGAGGTTTCGAAGGCTTCGATGAGTTGACGCTGCGCTTCGAGGATGCGCTGCCGGGCCCGGGGCGCGCCGTCGATGACCCGCATCAAGCTGGCCGCGATCAGGTGGGTCATCGAATGGAGCATCACCTCGAGCACCCGGTTGTCGAGGTTTTCGGCGAGGACGGTGAAGAACGCCTTCGCCGCCCGGACGGTAGTCTCGTTGTCCTTGGCTTTGGCCGCGCCGAGCTGACCGGTGATCTCTTTGAGCTTCGCGATGACCGTGGGGTCGCCCCGTTGGGCCACCAGTCGGGCCGCTGCGGGTTGAAACGTGGCCAGGGCTTCCCACACTTCGCGGAACGTGACGCCTCCGAAGGCCAGTCCATGGCTGGCGCGTTGTGCGATGTCTCCCATGGCCGGCTGCCGAATGATCAGACGCTTACCTTCACCGCGCTCCAGCAATCCTTGTTGCTCCAGGAGGCGGATACCTTCGCGAACCGTGGAGCGGTTGAGGCCAAACTGAACCGAAAGCTCGGTTTCGGTCGGTAGTGTGTCGCCGGGCAAAAGGCGTCGGGCCGATATGTCGGCCTCTATGGCCTTCGCTACTTTGAGATACGCCGGTTCTTTTTGAATGGCGGAAAATGAATGCCCGGTCATTATTCGTCGCAGTCTACGCCGTTCGCTGAAACAGCTCCCGGCCTATTAACATACGACGAATTTCCGACGTTCCGGCCCCAATCTCATACAGTTTCGCATCACGGAGCAGGCGGCCGGTCGGGTATTCATTGATATACCCATTCCCACCGAGCAGTTGGATCGCATCGAGCGCGATCTGAGTAGCCTTCTCGGCGGCGTATAGAATGCAGCCTGCGGCGTCGTGCCGGGTCGTCTCTCCCCGGTCACAGGCAGCGCCAACCGCGTAGACGTACGCCTGGCAAGCACTCATGGTCGAGTACATGTCGGCCAGCTTGCCCTGCACAAGCTGAAAGCTACCGATCGGTTTGCCGAACTGCTCTCGCTCGTGCACGTAGGCCAGCGAGACCTCCATCGCCGCCTTCATGATACCCAGCGGTCCGCCGGCGAGCACCGCCCGCTCGTAGTCCAGACCTCGCATGAGCACCTCGACCCCTCGGCCTTCGCCGCCGAGCACGTTGTCGAGGGGGACCGGGCAGTTCTCGAATACCAACTCGGAGGTGTTCGACCCCCGCATCCCCAATTTGTCGAGCTTCTGGGCGGAAGAGTAGCCCGCGAAGCCTCGCTCGATGATGAACGCCGTGATGCCCCGGGACCCCTTGCTGGCGTCGGTCTTCGCATAGACGACGAGGGTGTCGGCGTCGGGGCCGTTGGTGATCCACATCTTGGTTCCGTTCAGGATGTAGTGGTCCCCGCGCCGGACGGCCTGAAGTTTCATCGATACGACATCGGAGCCTGCGGTGGCTTCGGACATCGCGAGGGCGCCGACGTGCTCCCCGGACGCCAGCTTGGGCAGATACCGCTCCTTTTGGGCGGGGGAGCCGTTGAGGGCGATCTGATTGACGCACAGATTGGAGTGCGCGCCGTACGACAGGCCGACCGACGCCGATCCTCGAGAGATCTCCTCCATGGCCACGATGTGCGCGAGATAGCCGAGACCCGTGCCGCCATAGGTCTCCGGCACGGTGACCCCCAACAGTCCGAGTGCGCCGAGCTCCGGCCACAGATCGCGTGGGAATGCGTTGTCCCGGTCGATCTGCTCGGCGCGCGGCGCGATCTTGTCGTCGACGAATCGACGAACCGACTCCCTGATTTCCTCGATTATCGGATCGAGACCAAACGACATGAATGCCCGGCTGATGCTCATCGTACCGATAGTTTAGTGCGATCTGTCCGGTTGTCCAACAACCGAGCATATGAACAACGGCAACTTCTGAGCTCGCGCATCGCGTCAGTCGTGATCTGTATCGCTCCTGGCCCCGGAAGAACCCGTGGTTCGAGGGGGCCGAGGGGGAAGCGCGCGGCTGTCGACGGGCGCCCGACCGAGGGTGAGGAAGATCGTTCGCCAAGGTTCCGAAAGGGCATCAGCGTCCCGATCGATCGTGGCCCGATCGTTGCGCACGAAAGGACCCGTCCGACCGCCGGCGCCGTGCTCGGCCACGTTGGCGAGGGTCGTGCGCGCCAGGGGCAGCAGCCCCTCCCCCGGCAGGCGTACGCCGGCCTGGGCCAAAAGCGCGGTGGCCCCGAGCCACAGGGTCGCCGCGTGGCCCGAGGTGAGCACCGCGGCTGCGTGGTACAGCGCCTTGTGTTCCGGGGGCAGATCGAAGGCCACGAAACCCAGTGCCGTCAGCGCGTCGATGATCGGCGCGGGCACGTCGCCGGTGACCGCGAGGGGAACGCCGCGCCAGTCCTTCACCGTGCCGTCGAAGCTGACCAGCGGATGAGCGGCAGGAATCGCGTCGAGATGCAGAGAGCCGGACAGGTGGGCCACCCGACCTATGAACCGGCGGCCCACGGTTTCGATCGCTCGGTCGGGGACCGCCAGCAGCACCCAACCGTCGGGGTTTGCGGTGTGCGGAAGGTTGGGAATGCGCAGGGCGGCGGCGAGGGCTCGTCCGGCCTTGCCGCGGCCGAGGATGGTGATGGGCTCGGTCATGAGCGCAACAGTAGATGACTTGCGCCGAGGTCCCGATACCCTGCGATTCGTGGCCGAGTGGACCTGTTCGGGCTACAGCCACACCCGCTGGTTCGATGTCTTGGCCGTCTATCGCGACCGGGCCGTGGTGAGCGGTCGCTGCTACCACCACCACTGGTCGGGCTGGACGCGGCGGGTCTTGGGCGCCTCCTTGGGTTTCGGATAACCCTTCGGCGGCTTCAGGGGCTGGTCGATGACGTGGACGACGCCGAAGCCGAAGTCGATGTCGGCCTCGGTCACCACCGCGTTGCCGACGAGCAAGCGGTCGCCGTTCTTGGTGACGGTCACCGGATAACCCGCCGCGGTCTCCACGGACGACTCGTCGCGGAGCTGGGCGCTGGTCAGCTTGTCGGGGACCATATGGAACTGAAGCTCCGTGCGCAGCTTGTCGCGATTGGTCCGCTCGAGCCCGCGGTCCAGCAAGGCTTGGTCGATGCTCGCAAACGCCTCGTCGGTGGGCGCGAACAGGGTCGAAGTATCGTTCGGCAGATCCAGCTCGGAAACCTCGAGCATCTTCACGAAGGTCTTGAACCGGCCGTCGGCAGAGAGGGTGTTGATGAGAGCGGCTCGGCCTTCCGGGCTCCCGGAAGACGGCGTGGTCGCGCACCCCACGAACATGGGAAGAAACAAGAGAACCGAAGCTTTCGCGTTCACGCCGGCGACTGTCGGGGAAGGCGACCCAGCTTGGCAATCGGGGAGTCGGCCGTGGCGGGGCCATGGCAGCGGCGCGGCGAAACCGCGACGGCGGGTCAGCGGCCGACGGTGATGTTTCGCCACTCGCCGCCGGTTGCGGCATGCCCCCTCGTCTGATGTCAATCCGACTTGCCCCGCGCCCGAGACGAAGGGGGCGAATCGATTGTTTCGAGACGCGACGGTCATTCGAGAATCGGCGCCGCCGACTTTCCTCAAAGATGAGCGGTGCTAATCAACGTAATGAGTTCTGGTAGGCGAAAATATTGTCTATCCGCCTCCCGCCTCAGGGGACTTAGTGTTCTCCGGAGGTCGGCCTGGGGCATTGGTTCAGGGTATCCGACGAATCGTTCCCGAATCGTTAGGCGTCTACGGGCGATTGCTCTTTACGGCGCTTCAAAGCGGCGGTACGCGGGCAGGGACGAAATTGCCGCTGTGGTCATCTTTCGTGAAAATAAGTTCATGTATAGGGTTGAGGGTTGATGATGTCGCATCGAGTCAAGCGGGGACTGGATCTTCCGTTGTCCGGGGCGCCTGAGCAGCGGGTGGCCGATGGTCCGGCCGTGGACCGCGTTGCTGTCATGGCGCGGGACTTCGTAGGCATGAAACCGCGAATGCTGGTTCAAGCCGGCGACAAGGTCGAGCGAGGCGCACCGCTGTTCGAGGACCGAAAGACACCAGGCGTGTTCCATCAAGCGCCGGGTGCGGGCCGCGTGGTGGACGTGTACCGCGGCGACAAGCGCGCCTTGCTGTCGGTGGTGATCGAGCTCGACGGCGACGACGACGAGGCCAACCACCGGACCGTCGAGACCAACGTCGATACCGCCGACGGGGTGAAGAAGGCGCTGCTCGACAGCGGGCTGTGGACCGCGATGCGGACCCGACCGTTTTCGCGGGTGCCTCAGGCCGACGCGACCCCGAAGTCGCTGTTCGTCACCGCGACCGACTCCAACCCGCTCGCGCCTGACCCGAACGTGGTCCTCGACGGGCGGATGGAAGACTTCCACCGGGGGCTGGCCGCCCTGACCAAGCTGACCGAGGGCCCGACGTATCTTTGCCGGGCGCCGGGGTCGAAGATCGACGCGGGCGCCAGCGGGGCGAAGGTCGAGGAGTTCGGTGGCAAACATCCGGCGGGCACCGTCGGCTATCACATCCACGTCCTCGACCCCGTCTACCGAGGCAAAGAGGTCTGGCACATCGGCTACCAGGACGTCGCGCGCTTCGGCCGCACCTTGGCCACCGGTCGCCTCGACGTGGAGCGGGTGGTGTCCATCGCCGGGCCGGCGGTGCGCACCCCTCAGCTGTACCGAACCCGCTGCGGGGCGTCGGTCGACCGGCTGATCGACGGGCACGTCGAGGGGGACAGCGTTCGGGTCATCTCCGGTTCGGTGTTCAACGGACAGGCCGCGCGCGGGGAGATCACGGGGTACCTGGGCGCCTATGCGAACCAGGTCACCGTCCTTGCGGAAGGGGACCAGCGCGAGTTTCTCGGGTGGTTGGTGCCGGGGCTGGACAGGTTTTCTGTCCTGCCCGTGTTCCTGTCCAAGCTGGTGCCTGGTAAGAAGTTTCGATTCACTACGACCACGAACGGCTCACCGCGCGCGATGGTCCCCATCGGCATGTACGAGAAAGTCATGCCCATGGACATCATGCCCACCCACCTTCTGCGGGCGCTCAGCGTGCAGGACGTCGAGTGGGCGGAGGAGCTCGGAGTGCTCGAGCTCGACGAAGAAGACTTGGCGCTGTGCACATTCGTCGACCCCGGGAAGCAGGACTTCGGGGTCTTCCTGCGCACCGTGCTCGATAAGATTCAGAAGGAGGGCTGATGCAGTTCCTGAGAAAGCTCCTGGACGCCCAGGGCAGGATCTTCATGAAAGGCGGAAAGCTCGAGAAGCTTTACCCGCTGTACGAAGCCGGGGACACGTTCCTGTACAGCCCCGGATACACCACCAAATCGGCCTCCCACGTCCGCGACGGGCTCGACCTGAAGCGGATGATGTTCACGGTGGTCATCGCGCTCATCCCCGCCACGTTGATGGCGATGTTCAACACCGGCTACCAGATCCACCGGGTGGTCGAAGGCGGCGGCACCCCGCTCGAGACGTGGCAGACCGCGGCCATGCAGCTGATGGGCCTGTCGATGACCACCGGGGACTGGTTGTCGTGCTTTATCCACGGCGCGCTGTACTTCCTGCCCATCACCATCGTGAGTTACGCGGTCGGCGGCCTCTTCGAAGTCTTGTTCGCGGTGGTCCGGGGACACGAGGTCAACGAAGGCTTCTTGGTTACCGGAATCCTCTTCCCGCTCACGCTTCCCGCCACCATCCCCCTGTGGCAGGTCGGCATCGGCATCGCGTTCGGGGTGGTGATCGGCAAAGAGATCTTCGGCGGGACGGGAATGAACTTCCTCAACCCGGCTCTGACCGCCCGCGCCTTCCTGTTCTTCGCGTATCCCGCATACATTTCGGGTGAGGTTTGGGTCGCGGCGACGACCCCCGTCGCGGGGGTGGACGGCTTCAGCGGCGCGACCTGGCTCGCGACCCTCGCCGAAAGCGGGGCCTCGCTGCCTGGCTATTCCGTGTGGGACGCGTTTTGGGGCTTCATTCCCGGTTCGATGGGCGAGACGTCGGTCGCCGCCTCGCTGCTCGGGGCGCTGCTGCTGCTGATAACCGGCATCGGCGCGTGGCAAACGATGCTGGGGGTCACCGTAGGCACGATACTGATGGCCATGGGCCTCAACGCCATCGGCTCGGAGACGAACCCGATGCTCGAGGTTCCGTTCTACATGCACATGCTGGTCGGCGGCTGGGCGTTCGGCATGGTGTTCATGGCCACCGACCCCGTGTCTTCGGCGTTCACGGAGAGCGGCAAGCTGATCTACGGCCTGCTGATCGGCGTCCTCGCCGTCCTCATCCGGACCGTGAACCCCGCGTATCCGGAAGGGATGATGCTGGCGATCCTGTTCATGAACATGTTCGCGCCGCTCATTGACCACTACGTCATCGAGGCAAACAAGAAGCGGAGGCAAGCGCGCTATGCCCGGGCCTAATCTGAACTCCACCGGTTATATCGTCGGCTTCGCGACCGCGCTGTGCGGGGTGTGCGCGATCTTCGTGGCGTCGGCGGCCGTCGGACTGAAGGAAAAGCAGGAGATCAACAAGCTCCTCGACCGGCAGGAGAAGGTGCTGAAGGTCGCCGGGCTCGCCGAGGCCGATGAGTACTTGTCCTCGGCGGAGATCAAGAGCCGATACGAAGCGAGCATCAAGGCTCGCCTCGTGAATCTCGAGACCGGCGAGTACATCGAGGGTGAGGACGCCGAGGCTTTCGACCAGCGTAAGGCGACCAAAGATCCCTCCCAGTCCAAGGCGGCGCCCGCGAACCTGGCCCAGGTGACTCGGGTGCCGAACAAGGGCGTCGTGTATCAGGTGATCGACGACGGGCAGGTCAAGACCTTGGTCCTTCCCATCGTGGGCAACGGCTTGTGGTCGACGATGTACGGCTTTTTGGCCCTCGAGCCCGACGCGAACACCATCGCGGGCATCACTTTTTACGAACACGGCGAGACGCCGGGGCTGGGCGGCGAGGTCGAGAACCCCAAGTGGCAGGCGCTTTGGCCGGGCCGAAAGGCGTTCGACGAGTCGGGCGACGTGGCGATCGAGGTCATCAAAGGCAACGCAGGGCCACCGGCCCAAGACCCCTACAAGGTTGACGGACTGTCCGGCGCGACGATCACCTCCCGCGGGGTGTCGGCGACGCTCGATTTTTGGCTCGGGAAGACCGGGTACGGCCCGTATCTGGTTCGTTTCCGAGGTCCCGGCGGGGCGAGGAGCTCACTGTGATCAGCAAAGAAGCAAAGAAGGTTCTCACCGATCCCCTCTTCGAGGACAACCCCATCGCCAAGCAGGTCCTGGGCATCTGCTCGGCCCTCGCGGTCACCACCATGCTCCAGCCGTCGGTGGTGATGTGTTTGGCGGTGATCGGGGTCTTGGTTTCGTCGAACGTGGCGATCAGCCTGATTCGAAACTACATCCCGTCGAGCATCCGCATCATCGTGCAGCTCACGATCATCGCTTCGCTGGTGATCATCACCGACCAGATCCTGAAGGCCTACGCGTTCGGGGTAGCCAAGCAGCTGTCGGTGTTCGTTGGCCTCATCATCACCAACTGCATCGTGATGGGGCGAGCCGAGGCCTACGCGATGCAGAACGGCCCCATCAACAGCGCCTGGGATGGCCTCGGCAACGGCCTCGGCTACAGCGTCATCCTGGTCGGGGTGGCCGCGGTCCGCGAGCTGTTCGGCTCGGGCAAGCTGTTCGGGCAAGAGATCCTGCCTCTGACCACCGACGGCGGATGGTACGTTCCTAATGGCCTGATGGTGCTGCCGCCGTCGGCGTTCTTCCTCGTTGGCTTCATGATCTGGGGGCTGCGGACCTGGAAGCCGGCGCAGGTCGAGGAAGAGGCGGTGTTCGAGATTCCGCACCACGTGCCGGAGCCGAAGGAGGACGCGGACCTCGTGAAGGCCGCGTGAGTAAACCATGGTACAGCACTACGTAAGCCTGCTGGTGAAGGCCATCTTCGTCGAGAACATGGCCCTCGCGTTCTTCTTGGGCATGTGCTCGTTCTTGGCCGTCTCCAAGCGGGTCAAGACCGCCATCGGTCTCGGGGCCGCGGTGACCTTCGTTCTGGCGATCACCGTCCCCGTCAACAATCTGCTGCTGAACGGTCTGCTCAAGGAGGGCTCGCTCGGCTGGATGTCGCCGTCGCTGGCGAGCGTAGACCTGAGCTTCCTGGTGTTCCTGTCGTTCATCGGGACCATCGCCGCCCTGGTGCAGGTGGTCGAGATGTTCGTCGACCGGTTCGCGCCCGCGCTGTACGGCGCGCTGGGCGTGTTCCTGCCGTTGATCGCGGTGAACTGCGCCATCTTGGGGGCGTCGTTGTTCATGGAGCAGCGCGACTACACCTTCGGAGAGAGCGTGGTGTTCGGGATCGGTTCGGGCATCGGCTGGCTACTGGCGGTCGTGGCTTTGGCGTCGGTGCGCGAGAAGCTTCGGTACAGCAACATTCCCGAGGGCCTGCGGGGTCTCGGCGCGACCTTCATGGTGACCGGGCTGATGGCCATCTGTTTCATGGCCTTCGCCGGCATTCAGCTGTGACGGCAGACAGGAGGCAGGAGAACGAATCATGACTACCGTTATCGTCGGCGTCGCCATGTTCATTTTCGTGGTGTTGATGATGGTCGCCATCTTGGTGGTGGCCAAAGCGCAGCTGGTCAACAGCGGTCAGGTCATCATCGGGATCAACGGGGACCCCGATAAGGCCATCAAGACCCAGGGGGGCGGCACCCTCCTCGGGAGCCTGGCCGACAACAAGGTCTTCATTCCCTCCGCCTGCGGCGGCAAGGGATCTTGCGGCGTGTGCAAGGTCAACGTCAAAAAAGGCGGGGGCGCCCTACTGCCGACCGAGGTCAGCCACATCAGCCGTGGCGAGGCACGAGAAGGTTGCCGACTGTCCTGTCAGGTGAAGCTGAAGGACGACATGGAGATCGAGCTGCCGGAGGAGATCTTCGGCATCAAGAAGTGGAACTGCAAGGTTCGCTCGAACGACAACGTCGCGACCTTCATCAAGGAGCTGGTGCTCGAGCTCCCCAAGGGAGAAGCGGTTCCGTTTCGGGCCGGCGGCTACATCCAGATCGAATGCCCGCCCCACGTTGCGGAGTACAAGAACTTCGAAGTCGCCGAGGAGTATCGAGGCGACTGGGACCGGTTCAAGCTGTGGGAGCTGAAGAGCGTGGTCGACGAGCCGGTGCAGCGCGCCTACTCGATGGCCAACTACCCCGAGGAACACGGCATCATCATGCTCAACGTCCGCATCGCGACCCCGCCCCCGCGGACCCAAGGGTTGCCGCCGGGCCAGATGTCGTCGTTCATCTTCAATCTGAAACCGGGCGACGACGTGGTGATCTCCGGTCCCTACGGTGAGTTCTTCGCCAAGGAGACCAAGAACGAGATGTGCTTCATCGGCGGCGGCGCGGGGATGGCGCCGATGCGGTCGCACATCTTCGACCAGTTCAAGCGGCTGGCCACCGATCGCAAGGTGACTTTCTGGTACGGCGCTCGTTCGCTTCGCGAGGCGTTCTACGTCCAGGACTTCGACGATATCGCGGCGGAGTTCCCGAACTTCAAGTGGCACCTCGCCCTGTCCGAGCCGCTGGAGGAAGACAACTGGACCGGCGCCCGGGGGTTCATTCACCAGGTCTTGCTCGACAACTACCTGAAGAACCACCCGGCGCCGGAAGACATCGAGT
Organism: Myxococcota bacterium; assembly: GCA_028289325.1. Lineage (GTDB taxonomy): Bacteria > Myxococcota > Kuafuiibacteriia > Kuafuiibacteriales > Kuafuiibacteriaceae > JANQQN01. The sequence continues at coordinate 17,688 of JANQQN010000138.1, forward strand.
ACTACCTGTGCGGGCCGCCGATGATGCTCAAGGCGTGCATGAAGATGCTGGACGACCTGGGCGTCGAGCCCGAGATGATCGCCTTCGACGACTTCGGTTGATCTCATGAGAGAAACACGACAGCCGCCGGCGCCTCGCGCGACCCGGTGGTACATCGTGTTGGCGGTCCTGGTCGGCCTGTCGGCGTGGTACTACCTGAGCCCGACGGTTCCGGCCCGCGCCGGTCCCACGGTCATCAGCGGCCCGATCATGGGCACCACCTACACCGTCAAGATCGCGGGGGTCCTCGGCGCCCCGGATCGCGACGCGGCGGCGAAGGCGGTGAAGGGGGCGCTCGACGACGTCAACGCCAAGATGTCGACGTACGTCGACACCTCCGAGGTTTCGCGGTTCGCGGCCGCGCCGGCCGATCAACCGTTCACGCTGTCCGAAGACACCACCACCGTCATCGCCAAGGCCCTGGCGATCAGCCGGGCGAGCGGGGGCGCCTTCGACGTCACCGTGCGCCCTTTGGTCGATGCGTGGGGATTCGGTCCCGACGGCCGGCCGAAGCGTCGGCCGGGCGCGGACGATACGGACAAGCTCCTGACCCGGGTCGGGTACGACAAGCTCCGCCTCGATGAAGCCAAGCGCCAGCTATCGAAACTGGCCGATGGAGTCTCGGTGGACCTGTCGGCCATCGCCAAGGGGTACGCGGTGGACCGGGTCGCGGCGGCCTTGGAGGCCCTCGGCCACGACAGCTACCTGGTCGAGGTCGGGGGCGAGATGCGCGGCCGGGGCGAACGCGAGCCCGGCGCCGGCTGGCGAGTCGGAATCGAGTCACCGACCGACGGCCCCCGCGAGGTGGTGCGAGTGGTGACGCTTCCGCAGCACGGTCTCGCCACGAGCGGGAACTACCGAAACTTCTACATCGAGGACGGCGTCAAATACGCCCACACCATCAACCCCAAGACGGGGCAGCCGGTTCGTCACCGTCTGCAGAGCGTCAGCGTGATCGACGAGGAGGCCGCGCTCGCCGACGGTTGGGCCACCGCGCTCATGGTCCTCGGGGAAACCGAGGCGACACGTGTCGCGCGGTCGAACAACCTCGCGGCGTTGTTCATGATTTCCGAGCCGGAGGGAGGATTCAGGGTCGAAATGACAGAACGGTTCCGAACGTTTATCGTACAGACCAGGGGGACTCCATGATCGTCGCTGCGCTTACATTTACTTTCATGCTTGCTGCCGTCGCCGCTATGGCGCTCGGGGTGATGGTCACCGGCCGCCGCCTCAAGGGCTCCTGCGGCGGCGTCGGAGGGTCGGCAGACTGTCTGTGCGACCGCGAAGGGCGGCCTCGTCGATGCGAGCAGCCCGCGGCCGGCGAGCCCGCGCTCGCTCATCTCCCCAGCCCCTCGGCGCGGAGGTCAGCGCCCCGAACCCCGCCCTACGAGTGACTCGGTGGGGGTCGGGCCTCGGCCGGCGACTTCACGGTCACTCCATGGTGATGGTGAGGCCTTCGGGCCCGTGGCCCGGCTGGGGCCAAAACCCATACCATCCCCGAATGTGGCTGAAGCCTTTTTCGGCCTCCTGGTAAACGAACACGGAGTTCTGCGCCTCGGCGTCCTGAAGCCGGATGTGAAAGTACGACGCGCGCCCCTTTTCCGGACAAAACGTCGTCATCTCGCTGTTGGCGAGTAGCTCGTGGTTTACCGAGGTTTTCGGAAAGTACCAGATCCCATCGACTTCGACCGTCGTGTTGCTTTGCGCGATCGTGATGCCTTGGAACGTTGCCTTCATGTCGAGTCCTAGTTCGGGCCCGCCGATCCCGACTTGAGCGATGCGATCGACCGCCACGTTTGAGTGGCGCTTAAATAAACATCAGTATTAACCGCAGTAACGCCTCCCCCATCGGAGAGCCTTGTTGGCCAACGACCATACCTCCGCCCCGCCGCCTCCTCCGGTTCGGCGTGGGCCATCGGTGGGTGGGCCTCCGAACGCGCGCTCGAGGCGCGTGGGCGGCCGTCTCGGGGAGCGACAATTTGTCGCGTTTGCAACCCCTTGGGATTCTGGTCCTGTGGCCGCCATCGTGAGGACCGCGAAGCTTTCATGTCTGTTGGCCCTGGTCGGAGTATCCGTCGCGGGGTGTGGTGACGACGACGATCCCGCGGCGGATCGCACCTTGGTCGCCAATTTTGCTGCGAGCGTGGGCGGGCAGCCGGTGTCCTGCTCGACGATGTATTCGGGGCTCGGGACCAATGGGGCGTCGGCCGAGCTCGCCGACGCGCGATTGTTCGTTTCCGAGGTCGAGGCTCGCAACGGCGATGGAACGTGGGTCCCCATGGCCCTCACTGACGACGGCGTCTGGCAGTCGAGCGGCGTCGCTCTCCTCGATTTTGAAGACGGCGCGGATGCTTGCGACGGCAGCGGGACGGCCGAGACCAACGCTTCGGTGGTCGGCACGGTGCCCGCCGGCGACTACGACGGCCTTCGGTTTTCGGTGGGCGTTCCTTTCGCCCTCAACCACAACGATAACGCCACCGCCGACCCCCCGTTCAACGTTCCCGGCATGTTCTGGAACTGGCAGGGCGGCTACAAGTTCCTCCGGGTCGACTGGATGGTTCCCGGCGGCGACGTACCCCGCTGGAACGTGCACATCGGCTCCACGGGGTGCGTGGCCACGTCGTCGGTGACCCCGCCCTCCGAGGCCTGCGGCCGGTCCAATCGGGCGCGGATCGAGGTTCGCGACGTCGATATTGGGGCGGACACGATCGACATCGACCTCGCGGCGCTGGTCGAAGACGTCGACATCACCGTCGACAGCGGGGGGGCGACCGGCTGCCAGAGCCGCCCCGACGAGCCGGATGACTGCACCGACGTCTTCAGCACCCTCGGGCTGTCGTTCACGACCGGGGACTGCGTCGGCGACTGCGCCGGGCAGACCATCTTCGAATAGGCCCCGCGATGTTCGGGGTCCACCGGCTACAGATCCTGGCCCTCCTCGCCATCGTCGGCTGCGGCGGAGGCGAAGGCGGACCGTCCGAATCCGACCGCCAGATCAGCGGGCTCGAGATCCCGGCGGGGTTCCCGGATCCGATCATCCCCGACGACAACGTGCCCACCGCGGCCAAGATCGAGCTCGGCCGGCGCCTGTTCTATGACGTTCGGCTGTCGCGGAACGGCCAGCAGGCCTGCGCCGGCTGTCATGAGCAGGCCCGCGCCTTCACCGACGGGCGGATCGTCGCCGAGGGCTCGACCGGGCAGCTTCACCCTCGCAACAGCTCGAACCTGACCAACGTCGCGTACAACGCGTCGTTGACCTGGGCGAACCCGATTTTGACCGAGCTGGAAGCCCAAATTCTGATTCCGATCTTCGGCGAGGATCCGATCGAGCTCGGGGTCACGGGGGCCGAAGACGAGGTCTTGGCCCGGTTCGGGGACGACCCCGATTATGCGGCCCGGTTCGAGGTCGCGTTCGGCGGTTCGGACCCCGTGACCTGGGGACACCTCGTCGACGCCCTCGCGTCGTTCAGCCGGGCCCTGATCTCCGGGGGCTCCCGGTTCGACCGCTTCACTTACAGCGGCGAGACCGACGCCTTGACCAGCTCGGAGATCCGCGGGCTGGGGCTGTTCTTCTCCGAGCGCCTCGAGTGCTTTCACTGCCACGGCGGCTTCAACTTCACCGAGGCGAGCGTGCATGAAGGCTCGGTGTTCGAAGCGACGCGGTTTCACAACACCGGCCTGTACAACGTCGATGGGCAAGGCGCGTACCCGGCGGGCAACACCGGGGTCCACGAGGTCACCGATCGCCCGGAAGACATGGGCAAGTTCCGGGCGCCGACGCTCCGCAACATCGAGGTGACCGCGCCCTACTTCCACGACGGCAGCGCGGCCACCCTCGAGGACGTGATCCGCACCTATGAGGCCGGCGGGCGCCTGATCGTCGACGGGCCCAACGCCGGCGATGGCCGCGCGAATCCGCTCAAGAGTGGGTTCGTGAATGGCTTCACCCTCTCCGACCAGGAGCGGACGGACCTCATCAACTTCCTCAAGAGCCTCACCGACGACGCCTTTGTCACCGATCCGCGGCTGTCGGACCCCTTTCGCGAGTGATCCGATGGACCGGACGCCGAACCCGGGCCTCGTCGTCGCCTTCGCGGCCGTGGTCGCCGCGTGGCCGGCCTTGGCGACGGCGCATCATCCCCGGCCCACCGCACGCCCCTCGGGCGGCGGCCTGAGCTTCGGGCTCGGCGCTCGTGCCCCCCGGGCGCCGACCCTCGACCTGCGCGTGGGGTCCCAGATCGACTACTTCGATCGGCTGCAGCAGGACACCGCGAGCCGAGATGGCGGCGGGTCGCTGCTGGTCGGAACCCTGGTTTCGTCGGCGCGGTGGCGGTTGCGAACCGGGACCGAGCTGGGGGCTCGTTTGCCCGTGGGGTTCGTGCGCAGCGCATCTTCGGACGGCGTCGACGATACGGCCTTCGGGCTCGGGGACGCGACCCTCACCGTCGCCCAGGCGCTGACCGAGCTGTGGCCTGTGGCGCCTCGTCGATGGTCGGTGCGCGTGTCGGCGGGCCTGATCCTGCCCACGGGGCGCTATCGCTCCGACGCCGCCCTGTCCTTCACCGACGTCGCGGCGGGCACCGAAGGGCAACTCGACGTGGTGACGTACGATACCCAGGCCAGCCTGGGGGCCGGAACGTGGGCGTCGGTGGTGGGGACGGAAGTCGGCTGGCGAGCGACGGATCGACTCCACCTGGTCGTGCTCGGTCGGTGGACCGAGCCGCTCACCACGACGCCCGACGATATTCGCTGGGGCCGAGATATCGATGTCCAGACCGGAGTGTCGATGTCTCCGTGGCTCGATGTTTTGGAGATCACGGCCAGCGTCGACTATCGCTTTCACGACCGGGACCGGATTCCCAATGAGGATGACGAAGGTCGCTCGGTGGTGGGCGGTCGCGACGAGATCGGCGTCGCCGGCGGCCTGGCCGTCCGCCTCACCGATCGCCTCCACTGCGGAGGACGGGTTCACGTTCCGGTATGGCAACGCGTGGGCGGAGTGCAGCTGGTGGAGACCGTCTCCGCGATGATCAGCTGCGACGTTCGCGTCGGACTGTAGGCCTCGGCGCCTGCTACGGTGAGGCCGATGCTGGTGCTGCCCCACGACGATCGACCGGTCCACGGCTGGCACCGGCGGCTGTTCGCCGCTCCGGAAGCCAGCTCCGATATGTCGCTGCGGGCGGTGGTGCGGCTGCGATGGTGGGGCCTGGCCGTCCAGGGGGCGGCGGTGGCCCTGTTCGCGTCGTTCACCGCGTCCCCAGTGGGACTTCCGATCTTGCTCGCGCTGGTGGGGCTGGGGGCGGCGTCCAACCTCCTGATCGCCCGGTGGGAGCGGTCGGGTGCGGAACGGGTGGTGGGGGCGGTGGTCCTCCTCGACGTGGTCCTGTTGACCGGCCTCCTCAGCCTGACCGGCGGCCCGGCCAATCCGTTTTCGGTCCTGTATCTGACCTACGTGATGCTGGCGGCGATCGCGACCCGACCGGCATGGACGTGGACGGCGGTCGTTCTTTCGAGCGCGGGCTTCGGCCTGTTGTTCTTCGTCAGCGTGCCGTTGCCCTCCGAGCTGGGCGGCCACCACGACCATGGCGAGGGTCAGCCGTATTCGGCCCACCTCCAGGGCATGTGGCTGGCCCACACGGTGACCGCGGTGTTCATCGCTCGGTTCGTGGGGCGTCTTGCGAACGCCCTCAATCGGGAGCGGGAGTCCCGCGCCCAAACGTCGCGGATGTTGGGGCTGGCGACGTTGGCCGCCGGCGCCGCCCACGAGATCGGCAACCCGCTGGCCACGATTCGGGTCGCCGCCAGCGAGCTGGCCAAGGAGCTGACCACCGAGGGCGCGGCGCCGGAGACGGTGCGAGACCTGGCGTTGATCGGGGACGAGGTTCGCCGCGCCCATCGGGTTCTCGAACACATGTCGGTCGGGGCCGGCGAGCTGCTGGGCGAAGGTCCGGTGCCCACGGATCTCGCAGCGTTCATTCGGGCCACGGTCGACGGCCTGGGGTCCGCGGCGGGCAACGTGGCCGTCGCACCGATGCCCGGGGCGCAAACCGTTCGGTGGCCTCTGCAGGCCGCCACCCAAGCCTTGACCCAGCTGCTTCGCAACGCGGTGGAGGTGTCTCCTGCCCACGCTCCGGTCGCGGTTCGGGTGAAGGTGGTCGACGGCACGGTGGATATCTCGATCGAAGACGCGGGGCCGGGGATGAACGAGGCCACGCTGGCCCGCATCGGCGAGCCGTTCTTTACCACTCGCCCGGGCCGGGGGCAGGGGCTCGGGGTGTTTATCGCCCGGTCCCTCGTCGAGCACCTCGGCGGGTGGGTGGCGATCGATTCGGCGGAGGGCGTAGGGACGGTGGCCCGGGTGCGGCTGCCGCAGGAGGTAGGCGTATGATGGAGGCGAACGCGCCGCCGAGCATTCTGATCGTCGACGACGATGATCGCTTTCGCGATCGGCTGTGCCGAGCGTTCGAAAAGCGCGGATACGACGTCCGCGCCGCCGCCGACGGCGCGAGTGCGGTTCGGTTGGCGGAAGCGGACAGCCCGGAGCTCGCCTTGGTCGACCTACGACTGGCGGGAGAGTGGGGCCTTCACGTCGTTCGTTCGCTTCATAAGATCGATACCAGCACCCGGATCATCGTGCTGACCGCCTACGGGAGCATCGCCACCGCGATGGAGGCGGTCCGTCTGGGCGCGAAAGACTTCCTGCAGAAGCCAGCGACCGTCGATGAGATCGAGGTCGCGTTCTCCAAGGCCGGGCGCGACGCCGAGGCCGAGGAGACGATCTCGGAGCCGAACGAGGTGCCGTCCTTGGCCCGGGCAGAGTGGGAGCACATCAACCGGGTGCTGACCGAGTGCGACGGCAACATCAGTCAGGCCGCGCGGCTCCTCGGCCTGCACCGCCGATCGCTGCAGCGCAAACTCGCCAAGTTTCCGTCATCCCGGTAGCGGTCACGGGTCAGGGCGGACGTTGTCCGCTGGCTGCGGATCGATCACCTTCAGCCACCATCCGTCGCGAACGCGCTCGACCCGTCGTCCGTGCGTCCATACCTCGTCCGCCGGCAGGGGGGTGGCGGACGGTCCGACGGCCACGATCCAGCGCCCACCGGCCGCGGCGTCTGCGGGCAGGGGTAGCCGCAGGACCCCCTGGTCGCCCACCGGCTGGGGGTCGACGTCGACCCGCACCGCGCCATTGCCTTCGACGGCGTACAGGTGGGCGTGGAGCCCGGACCGCACGGGCACTGCGGGCCGCAGCTCGATGGTGGGTCCGTCCGGGCCGGCCGAGGCCCGGGTTCGTTCCTTCCCCGTCGGGGCCAGGTACGCCACCTCGTACGTGGGCGGGCCGACGTCCACCGCGGTCCGCAGGATGGCGTGGATGCCGGGGTCGGTGGGGTCAGGATACCGCGCGCCGGCGGACCGTCGGCGTTCGGCGACCACCACGTCGAGCTCGACCGATCCGAACCGCCCCCCGGTGACCCGGTGGGCCGGGGCGGCGATCTCGATCCGACCGTCGCGAGTCTTGCGCACGGGAATCCGGACCCGGGTCGGTGGCGCATTCGCCCCCTTGCCGGCCCAGACCTCGACCTCGACCGGCGGCGGAGCGGAGGGCGGTTCGGGAACCAAACGGAGGCGTATCGGCGCATCGAACCCCACTGGCGACGAGCCGAGCTCGGCTTCCAGCTGGTAGCGCGGCGTCGCCCGGGGCAGGACCCAGACCGCGGCGACACCGGCGACGGCCACCACGCCCAGAACCGGCATCCATGCGCCGAATCGGCGCCGGGAGGTGGGCAGAGGACCCGACGGATCGCGGTTGGCGAGGCCCAATCGCGCGATCGCATCGAGTCGCTCCCGAGGTAGGGGGCGGAACGCTTCCAGCTGGCGCCGCAGGAC
>JANQQN010000141.1 GCA_028289325.1 Myxococcota bacterium
CGGGCAGTCCTTGTTCAATCCCAGGTGCGTGCGGTCCTCATGAAAGTACTCAATGTACGACCTGAGGAGCCCGCGAAGATGCCTTTCACCGAACGGTACGACACGGTCCAACAGCTTGCGGCGTACGGACCCGATCCATCTCTCGCACAGCCCGTTTTGCCAGGGGCTTCGGACCGTTGTCCGCGTCGGCTTCGCGCCGCAAGACTCGACCAGCCGATCAATGGCCGCAGAGAACTTGGCGTCGTGGTCGTAGATGAGGTAGCTCGGGCCTTGATCGAATGGGAAGGCATCGCGCAGTTGCTGTGCGATCCATGTCGACCCCGGCGTCCTCGTCACGTTGAAATGGATGATTCGCCGCCGTGCATGATCGATCACAACGAGGACATACAGCACGTTGAACGTGATCGTCGGGACGGAGAAGAAGTCCATGGCGGCGATGCCCTCTCGGTGATTGCGCAGGAAGGCTTTCCAACGGTCAACCTGGTCAGGCTCACCGGCTCGCCGAGGCATGTAGCGAGAAACGGTCCGCTCAGAGACGTCGAATCCGAGCTTTTGGAGCTCGCCATGAATCCGCGGTGCGCCCCAACCATTATCGTTGGCCATCCTCCGGATGAGCTGACGGACTCCGAGGTCGACTCGAGGACGACCGGGCGACCGTCTTCTGGACTTCCAGGCCCAGAAGAACCGGAAGCCTCTGCGATGCCAACGGACGACCGTATCTGGTTGAACGATGACCACGGCGTTGTGCCAACTCGGCAACACGCGACGAAGGAGGACCCAGAAGAGCCGGTCGCCCGACGAGAGTGGTGGGCGTCATCGCTTCTGTTTGAATACAGCGAGCTGTTGTCGCAGCGCGGCGTTCTCGATGGCGAGATACGCCGGGCCGCGGAAGCCGGCGACGGCAGCGCCGAGCAACTCGCAGAGGGCGCGAGTCACGGCCGAAGGCTCGGCCAATCCGACGGTGCGCACAAGGCTCCATTCCTGAGTGATATGCGAATGTTCGGTGAATTGGTGAGCCAGGGGGATGCCAAGAAGCTTGCCGTGCTTCTGCGCACGGGCATCCCGACCGAGGTACGAGCGCCGACGCGCATCGAAGAATCCGTACGAGACCTGTGCGAGCCCGACACGCGGCGAAGGAAACCACGAACCGCGCTCGGCATGACCTAAGCTTGAACCAGCGCGCCCAGTAAGGGAAGCAGGGGTCGACCTGGACGATCAGCGGTCGAGACCCACATTCGCATCGCCAACGCCGATAGGCGACTCGCTAAACCCCACTCGCTGATGGTCGGTCCCCTTAGGCGGGGTCGAGCGCCGCCGGGTCCGATGCTTGACGTTACTGCAATTTCATTGCACATGCTGCGCGTGCCCTCCATTGAGAGGCCTCAAACGAGGAGACGCGATGAAACCAACCGGAAGGCTCCGCGCCTATCTTGTCATTCTCTACTCCACCATCATCCTTAGCTTTGCCGGCTGCGCGACCGACACCGCTCCCGATGGCTCGACCGGCTCGCTGTCGCTCGACCTTACTGTCGCGGGAGACTTCGAGATCGACGAGGTAGCTTGGACTATCCGCGGCGGAGACATGCCGAGCATGTCGGGTACGGTCGACACCAGCGCATCGGGCTCCTCGGCTTCGGTGGTCGTGTTCGGGATCCCGGCCGGCAGCGGCTACACGATCGACATGCAAGCCACGTCCACGGATGGCGAGCTGTCGTGCGAAGGCTCGGCCGGTTTCGACATCGAAGCCGAGGCGGTCACCGACGTCCACGTGATGCTCAACTGCAGCCGGCCCGACGCCGTCGGCGGCGTGAATGTCGATGTCGACTTCAACCTATGCGCCGCGTTGACCAAAGTCGTGGTCTCCCCGCTTCAGACGTCGGTCGGAAGCAGGATCGATCTGCAGTCCGCAGCGGCCGATGACGAGGGCGATACGGTCGCGTATCAGTGGACCTCCCAAGCCGGCTACGTCCGGGAGCCGGCAGCGGCCGATACGACCTATACCTGCACCGAAGCCGGCGAGGACCGAATCACCATCAGCGTCTCGGACGACGAATTTGATCACTGCATGAGCCAGTGGACGGTCGAGGTGACCTGCATGGACAGCGAGGCCTTCGACTTCAAGGTGATCGATGTGCCGGGCGGCGCTTCGGAGCGCGCGGAAGGGGTCAATAACCTGGGGCAGATCGTCGGCAGCTATACCGTCGACGGAACGGACCGACGAGACATCTGGGTCAAGGAACCGAATGGAGCGGTTCATACATATGAGCTCCCCACCGGGAGATCTGCTCAAGTCCACAGCATCAACGACCTCGGTCAGGTCGCCGGGTTGTCGACGACCGTAGACGACGCCGACACGGCGATCTCTTTTGGATGGGTCTACAACATCTACACCGAGGAGTACCTCGAGTTTAACTACGCACCACCGGGAGATGAGCTGGCACCAGACGCGGCGATCACCGAAGTGACCAACGACGGCCAAACGATCGTGGGCTGGTACGACACGACCGTAGACCAATTCGAATACTTGGGGCTCGTCGACTCCATCAACGGCGGGAACCTCACAACCATCGATGGCCCCTCCGACGTGTTTACTTTCGTGTGGGGGACGAACGACTCCGGGGTGCTGGTCGGGCGCGAGCTCCGGTCGGGCTTTACTAGCAACGACGGCATCAGCTTCGATCTTTTTCAAGTCGACGGGAACTTCACGACCGCGTTCGACATCAACAACGCAGGCACGGTCGTCGGATCGTACTTCTTGCCGGGATTCGCCTCTCAGTTCGGTTTCATCCGCGATCAAGGCGAGCTCTCGTCAGGCATCGCCATCTCGGGCGCGGTGCGGACCAGCATCTCCGGCATCAATGACGGCGGCCTGTTCGTCGGCTCCTTCACCGACGGCGATGGCAACACCCACGCCTTCTACAGCTCGCTGTCCCAGTGCAACGGGGCGTCGGAGATCGAGCTCGCCTATTCCGAGCTCACCGCGAATGGACATCCGATGAGATACCTTCTCGACGCCAACGACCTCGGGCGCATGGTCGGCAGTGTCCCCAGCGACACGGCCGGCGCACTCGACGGGTTCATCCGGTCCCCCGACGGCTCCGCCCAGTTCTGGTCGACGCCCGACCGCTTGGTGTTTCCGACCGCCATCAACAACGCGGGAACGGTCGTAGGCACCAAGATTCCGCTCGGGGGCGGCCTGCCCGAGGGCTTTCGGCGCGACGCCGCGGGCCACGAAACCCCGTACAGCTTCTCCGACGCCCTCGGCACCGTCCCCTTCGGCATCAGCAACGACGACACGGTCAGCGGCTTCTACGTGACGCCGACGGGGCGACGTGGATTCGTGGCCCGGGCTTCGACCGGCCTGTCGCGAAGCGTTGAATACCCAGGCGCGGCCGAGACGCAGCTCTTCGGCATCAACGACGCCGGTCAAGCGGGTGGCGCCTACTATGACGCGACAGGGGCCGCTTTCCCGTTCATCTACGACATCGCTCACGACCGCTTCCAGGAGATCGCGCCGCCCACCTCCGGCAACTTCGTCGTGACGAGCCTCAACAACTCAGGGGACGCGATCGTCTTCGGCCTTCGCGATGTGGCAGAGAATTACGCCGACCTTCGGAGCTTCTTCCGTGACGGCAAGGCGGGCACCATGACCGAGCTGTTCTACCCGGGGGCGGTCGAGACCTACGGCTACGATATCGATAACGACGGCAGGATCATCGGGTACTTTCTGGATAGCAGCGGTGGCTACGGCGGATTTCGCGCCATCGCCGCTGATTGCCGCTAGTCAGACGCCGAGCGCCCGCCTCAAGCCATAGCTTCGCTCGGGCCTTCACCGACGGGGCGAAATGCCGGACGCAAAGGCACCCGGGGTCGAGGACCAGCGCGGTGCCGTAGGACGGGAGGAGTCGCCGTTGCCCTCGCCTTTCGGCCATGAGGGTGCCTCGCTTCCCGCCATGGTCCGTAGACCTGGTCCCCGCCCGACACACCGGACAAGGAGATTTCCACCATCCGGCGTTGCCAGCCGGCTCACGGAGAAGGGTTATGGGACGTGCCCCGCTGGAATCCGCTGCCGCCAAAGCACACGGTAGTCCGCGTACAAGCCCCGTCGTACCGTTCGGTGAAAGGCATCTTCGCGGGCTCCTCAGGTCGTACATTGAGTACTTTCATGAGGACCGCACGCACCCGGGATTGAACAAGGACTGTCCGCTCCCGAGACCCATCGAGTCGCGACCGGGCAGTCCTTGTTCAATCCCAGGTGCGTGCGGTCCTCATGAAAGTACTCAATGTACGACCTGAGGAGCCCGCGAAGATGCCTTTCACCGAACGGTAC
>JANQQN010000143.1 GCA_028289325.1 Myxococcota bacterium
CGCGGGGTTGGCGCCCCTCGCGCGCGATCGCAGCGCGAAGGACCCGCTGGTGGTCATCGGGGGCCCTATCACGTTTTCCAACCCCCTGCCCACCGCACCGTTTGCCGACGTGATGATCCTCGGAGAGGCCGAGGAAGCGATCGGGATCCTGCTCGAAGCCCTGGAGGACGAGCCGGAGGCGGCCCGAGGCTCCGAGACCGCCCGCCGGCGGCTGCTCCAAGATCTCGCTGACCGCCCCGGGTTCTTCGTGCCCGAGCACCACGGGGAGCGCTTGCCGCCGATCGCCCAGGCGCCGCAGCAGATGCTGCCCGCGTATTCCGAGATCCGGACCCCGGATACCGAGCTGCGCGACATGATGCTCATCGAACCGGAGCGGGGTTGCCACCGGGGGTGCACCTTCTGCGTCATGCGGCGGACGACGAACGGAGGCATGCGACTGGTTCCGCCCGAGCGAGTGATTCAGCTGGTGCCTGACGATGTGCGCAAGGTCGGTCTGGTGGGGGCCGCGGTGACCGACCATCCCGGCATCAAGACGATCCTGAGCGCGCTCATCGAGGAGCGAGGGCTTCAGATCGGCGTATCCTCGCTGCGCGCGGACCGGCTGGACGACCGTTTCGTGGGACTTTTGGCGCAGGGCGGCTACCGGTCGATGACCGTGGCCCTCGACGCGGCCAGCGCCCGTTTGCGCGACGTCATCGAGAAGAACATCAAAGACCGCCACGTCGAGCGAGCGGCGGAGCTCGCCAAGGCCCACGGGATGCGCCATCTGAAGCTCTACGTGATCGTGGGGCTTCCCGGTGAAGCCGACGAGGACCGCGAGGAGCTCGCCGAGCTCGTGTTGCGCTTGAAGAAGATCCTGCCCGTGGTGCTCGGGGTCTCGCCGTTCATCCCGAAGTTTCACACCCCGCTCGCCGACGCCCCCTTCCTCGGCGAAAAGGCCATCGACGGGGTGCTGAAGGCCTTACGGCGACGGCTGGCGCCCCACGGGGTTCAGCTGCGGGGTCCAGGCGCCCGCGAGGCCTTCGTCGAGTACCGGCTCGCTCAGGGCGGCTTCGGTCACGCTGAGGCCGCGGTCGCCGCCGCCCGGGCCGGAGGCCGCCTCGCCGACTACAAGCGGGCGCTGGCCGCGCTGCCGGAGCGGGTTCGCCCCGCGAACTTCGCTGAGCTGGTTCCCGCCCCCACCGCGCGGCGTCGGGCCGGACGGCTCCAGGTCTTCACCGCCGAACCCGCGTCCGCGAGATAGCGGGGCGGGCGCACACACGAGGCGTCGAGGTAGGTTTGCTAGGGACTGGCCGCCTTCACGCCTTCGTTCGTCGGCATTTGAACGTCTCGTCGATCCAGGCGCGAGCCACCCTCCGTGCCGCCGCGTTCTTCTTCGTATTCGTGGCTGCGGTCACCGTGACCAAGAGCGCCACCAACGCGTTGTTTCTGGCCCGGCGGAACCCGGCGGATCTTCCGTATTTGTACCTGCTGACCGCGGCCGCCGTCGCGATGGTGACCTTCGCTTTGGGCCAGCGCCTGGCCAAGCGGTCGGCGAGAACGGTCCTGGTTGGCGCGCAATGGCGAGCGAGCCTCGCGATGCTGGCCCTGGTCGGGCTGGCGGCGGCGGATGTCTACGCCGCGCTGGGGTTTTTGTACGTCGGCGCCGAGGTGTATGCGACCGCGCTGAGCGTTCTGTTCTGGGCGCGGCTGGGCGAGCTGTTCGACGTTCGCACCGCGAAGCGGGTGATCGGGTTCATCGCCGGGGCGGGCATGGCGGGTGCAGTGGTGGGCGGGCTGGCGCTGCGAGGATTTTCGGCGGTGGTCCCCAGCTTGACGTGGGCGGCGGCGGCGATGGTCGCCATGCTGGCGTCGCGGCCCTTGCTCGGCTCCGGCCCTTCGGGCCCGATCGAGCGCCACTCGATACGGTTCGAAGACGGCCTTCGGTACGCGGTCAAAGACGGATTCCCTCGCGGCGTGGCCCTGCTCGTCGCGGTCTTGGCGGTGCAGACGGCGGCCGTCGACTACGTATTTCGGGTGGGCGCGGCACAGGCCTACGCCGGGGACGAAGCCGCGCTCACCGCGCTGTTCGGGGGCCTGCACGCGGTGGTCGGGGTGGGAGCGCTGGTGGTGCAGGTCTTCGGGACGGGGCCGATGCTGCGGCGATTCGGCGTGTTCGCGTTTCTCACCGTGATCCCCGTGCTGTGCATGGTCGCGCCCAACAGCGCGCTGTTCGTGCTCAAAGCGTTCGAGATGATGGGGTCGCTGTCGCTTCATCAGCCGGCCCTGGCCGTGTTCTACAACCCGATGCCCATCGGCCAGCGCGACGCGATCCGGGCCGTCATCGACGGGGCGATCAAGAAGCTGGGCGCCGCGATCGGCGGCGTGGCCCTGCTGGTGTTCGGGGTCTTGTTCTCGGATCGGCTGCTGCTGGTGCTGGTCATCGCTCTCGGTGGGCTATTGATCTGGCGCATCTACCGGCTGCGGCCCCGATATCTCGCCGCGCTGTCGGCGAAGCTGGCCCAGGAAGAAGGCCCCGCCGCCGCCGCGATCGATCCGGGGGACCAAACGACCCGTCGTCGGCTTCTGACCGCGCTTGGCGCCGCTGATCCGGGAATCGTCCTTCGGGCGCTGGACATCCTGTGGCGCCACCCGGGGCCGGATCTCAAGGAGCCGTTGGTCGGCCTCCTGACGCATGCCCACGAAGCGGTTCGGCAGCGGGCGATCGCGCTCATCGAACGGGATCCCCACCCGAGATATCGGGCCGCCCTCGAGCGGATCGTGCTGTCGGTCGGCCCGCGGCCGAAGGGCTCCGCGGCTCGGGCCCTGGAGCTGATCGACCGTGACGCGGCGGTGCGGGTCCTGACCCCGATGCTCGATTTGCCCGACGCCCAGCACGACCCGGGCCTGGTTTGCGCCGCGATCCGGGTCGGCCTGCGCGAAGGCGGAATCGTCGAGCTGAGGGCGGCGCAGGTGCTGCAGGATCTGCTCGCGACGGGCACCGACGCGCCGGTCGAGCTGCGGCGGGCGCTGGCGAGGTTGATCGGGGAGCTGGGCTCGGGTCCACCGGCGGCGCGGCTGGCGCCGCTGCTGACGGATCCGGACCCTGGCGTGCGGCAGGCCGCGGCCCGAAGCGCGGCGATCGCCCATCATCCGTACCTGCCCGCCCGACTGGTGCCGCTGTTGACGGACCCGGACGTCCGCCGGGAGGCGGAGACGGCCCTGGTCGGTTACGGCGAGGCGACGGTATCGCTGTTGGCCGACGTGCTGGCCGACGGCGGGCAGCCGCCGGCGCTGCGGGGTCGGGTGGTGCGCGTCCTACGGGCGATGGGTTCCGATGCGGCGGCGGTGGCGATGCTGCATACCCCCGTCGACGATGAGCCGCGGCTGAGGTTCGAGATCGCCCAGGCCTTGTTTCGCCTGCGGACCGAGCGCCCGAATCTGGCCTTCGATCCGGACCGGGTCCACCACATCGTGCGGCGGGTCCTCCAGGACTACGCGGCCAACGCCGAGATCGCTGAAGACCTCTTCGCCGGGGGCCCGGAGTTCGCGCTGCTCGCGCGCACGCTTCGGGCCCGACAGAACCAGAACATGCTCGCGGTGGTCATGATGCTGGGCCTGATCTTCGATCACCGCGCGATCCATCGCGCGGTGGCCGGGATCCGGGCCGGGCTGATCCCCGACGCGCTCGAGCTGCTCGACGTTACGCTCGAGGGCTCCGATCTTCGTAAGGTGGTGCTGCGGGCGCTCGAGGACCGGATGCGAACCGCCCAACCGGCGGCGGCGACGTCGTGGGTCCGGGCCCTCGCGAGAGGGGAGGATCGCCCGGTTGCGCTGCTCGCCCAGCGAAGCCTGCTACGATTGCCGGGCGCGAACATCAGCGACGATCTGATCGACGGAGACGACATGGATATGCCCGACGTGATCATCGACCGACTCTTCGCGCTCGAGCGGGTCCAGCTCTTTCAGGGGCTGTCGATCGAAGCGCTGACCAAGGTGGCGTCGCTGGCCAAAGAGGGGTGGGCGGCCCCCCGGGAGACGATCTTTCGTCAGGGTGAGCCCGGCGAATCGATGTACGTGATCGTGGCCGGCGAAGTGCGGCTGTTGAAAGACGGGCGGCCACTCATCGAGCTGCAGCCCGGGGAGTCGTTCGGGCAGATCTCGATGCTCGATCGCGGGCCGCGGCCGGTCACCGCATGGGCGCGCGACGAAGGCGTCGAGTATCTGGTGATCGACCGGGGACCGTTCATGGATCTTCTGTTCGATGAGCCGCCGCTGATCACCGGGATGTTTGCGGTGCTCGCTCGTCGCCTTCGAGAGCTGGTCGACCTCACCCAGCCGTCCTTGTCCGGCGGTCGGCCGCTGTCCGGTCTCGCTTCGCCCCAGGTGCCCATCTCCGCCAGCGGCCGAACCCTGGATCGCTGAGCGCCGCCCGACCAAGGCGTCATCCGACCGTTCACGTCGATCGGCTCGGAGACTTCCGGTTGCCGGTGGCGGTGGGGGCTCTATGATGAGCGGCATGGCCACCGCCCGACATCCGGTCAGCGTCGCGCCGATGATGGACCGGACGGACCGGCATTTTCGGTACTTCATGCGGCTCATTACCCGCCGGGCTCTGCTGTACACGGAGATGATCACGGTGCCCGCGATCCTGTCCGGGGATCGGGATCGGCTGCTGGGCTTCGACCCGGCCGAGCATCCGCTGGCGCTCCAGGTCGGTGGCGATGACCCTCGAGCGCTGGCCGAGGTGGCGCGGATCGCCGAGCAATACGGCTACGACGAGATCAACCTCAACGTGGGATGCCCGAGCGACCGGGTCCAGAACGGGCGCTTCGGCGCGTGCTTGATGAAAGACCCTCAACGAGTGGCCGACGCGGTGGCGGCGATGAAGGCCGCGGTCCGGATGCCGGTGACCGTGAAGCATCGGATCGGGGTCGATGATCTGGATCGCTACGAGGACATGCGTCGGTTCGTCGACACCGTCGCCCCCGCCGGCGCCGACCGGTTCTCCGTCCACGCGCGCAAAGCGTGGTTGTCGGGGCTCAGTCCCAAGGAGAACCGGACCATTCCGCCCCTGCGGTACGACGACGTGTACCGGCTCAAGCGCGAGCGCCCGGAATGCGAAATCGAGATCAACGGGGGTGTGGTGACCCTGGACGCGGTAACGGACCACCTACGCAGGGTGGACGCGGTGATGATCGGCCGCGCGGCGTACGACGATCCGTTTCTGTTCTCGGCCGTGGATCTCCGCTTCTACGGCGAGCCGACGACCGCGCGTTCGCGACACGACGTGGTGCGGGCACTGGCCCCGTATGCGGCCCGTTGGGTCGAGGGCGGCGGTCGCCTTCACGCGGTGACCCGTCATGTGCTCGGGGTGTTCAACGGCCGACCCGGCGCCCGGGCTTTTCGCCGCCACCTCAGCGAGCAGGGCCCTCGCCCGGATGCCGGGGCCGAAGTGTTGGTCGAGGCGCTGGCGCGGGTGCCGGAGTCCGCGGCCGCGGCGTGAACCGTCGTCTTCGCGCGCCGGCGCCCAGCCGTCGGCCGCCGACGGCGAGGGCATCCGAACCATGTGGGTCTCCAGCCAGGTGGTGATGGCGGCGAGGGGGGCGTGGTCGCGGATGACCTCGATGACCACGAATCGCTCGGCCTCGTCGGGGCCAGCGACGAGCCGGAATCCGTTCAGGCGGACGAAAATCGCGGTTCCCGCGTAGGCGACTCGCTTGTTGCCGTCGACGAACGGGTGGTTGGTGGCGAGGCTCTGCAGCAGGGCCCCCGCCTGTTCGGACAGCGAACGGTAGTACCCCGAGCGAGGCCGGGCGAGGGCGCTCTCGAGCAGACCCACGTCTCGCACGCCGCCGCCGCCGCCAAACCGCTGCAGGAGGCGACGGTGCAGATGGAGCATCTCGTCGGTGGTGGGGTAGACGGTGGCGATCATCGCGCCGTCCGGCGGCCATTCGGCGCCGGAGCCCTATCGCGCCAATCGCTGGAGGAGCTCGGCATCTTCGTCCATGACCGCCTCCGCTGCGTCTCGGAACGCCGGCCGGACGCGCGCTTGCTGCAGATAGAGCTCGGTGGCCTCGTTCAGGACCGAAGCCAAGGTTCGGCCGGACTCCGAGGCGACCCGGCGGAGCTCTTCGAGCAGGTCCGGCCGCATCTGCGAGCTGAACTTCACCGCCTTCATCGCCAATACAGGGTCGGATTCGCCGGTGGGCATGTCAAGCCAGATCCAGAAACGTCATGAACCTCACACCCGAGGCGAGTTGAGACGCAGGAAGCCCGCCCCCACCAGCTTGCTCAAGCATAGACAGGTCTCGAGGCGGTGAAACGGAGATCGGTCGATGATGGCCTGAACATTGACCCGAGGTTGAGCCAGCTCGTGGACCACGCGTTCGTTCGGGCCGATGTCGTCATCGGCGGGCTCCATATCCCCGCTGAACAGCGCGTCGGCGGTGAGCTCTTCTTCCGGCGGCAAGGTTCGACGGTACCCCACCACCCAGTCTCCGGAAGGGACCCGCTTCGAGATCACCGGCCACTCGGCCGCGAGCACGATGCCGTGCATCAACAGCTGCTCGCCGTTGATCGGCTCGATCCACGGCGGAGGCTCGACGACCGGGCGCTCTTCGAAGTGGTACTGGCCGGCGCTCCACGTGAAGACCTCGTACACCGTGTCGGTGGCCTGCAAGGTGGCGTATTGGGTGATCGTCTCGGAGGTCGCGAAGCCCGAGGAGATCAGGATCTCGGCGATCGGCGCCCCGGTCTCGGCCCGTTTCTTGAGCGCCACCCCGAGTTCGGCGTTGGTGAGGACGCCGGCGCGGACGAGCCGGCTGCCGAGCTTGGCATCGCTGGGACGCCCGTCGGTATCCGCGTTGATGATCCAGGCGGCGTGGATATCGGCCCACACCTCGTCGAAGTCGTTGCTGAGACGAAGCCGACCGATCTTCTTCGTCTTGAAGATCAGCTGGAGGATGTCGGCCAGGCCCATATCCTGGAGGCTCCCCCGCAATGCCATCGTCGCCTCCTTACCAAGCTCCCGTCGCTCGGGGAACTGACGCTTGCGGTAACTTGCGCGCGGTGAAGCGGGGGACCGTTCCCCGAAGCGAGTAGGCCCTCGCGGTCGCCCAGCGCAACGCGGAACTCCGTGGACGTTTGGGTGGGCTTTCCCGAGGTTCGGACCGCAGAGACGTTGGTCGTCGTTCACGGGGTGCTCAAAGATCGACATATCGACGCGCCGTGCTCGTCCTTGGACCCGGGGTTGGATGCATCGCGGCGTGATTCGAAGTGGCGCAGCGGACTCGCCACCCCCGGGCAGGGTTCGCCGGCCGGGTCGTGGTGCCGGTGGTCGACGCGGTCAGTCTTCCTCGTCGAAAACCTGGGCCATGATGTCCTCGAGGGGCGCTTCTTCCACCCGCAGGTCGGCGACCGGCAACAGGGTCAGGATGCGCTGCACCCCGGGGCGCAGATGGTCGGGGTCCACCCGAAAGGAGATCTGGCCGTCGGCGTGGTCGACCATCCGAAGGCCGTCGCGTTCGAGCGTGGCCATCGTCGGCGCATCCACGGGGCGCTCGAGATGGACGGTGACCCGGCGGTCGGGGTGCTTCTCTTTGACGAGCCGCGCCAAATCTCCGTCGTACGCGAGCTTGCCGGCCCGGATCACGATGATCCGCGGACACAGCGCCGCGACGTCGTCCATGTAGTGGCTGGTGAGGAGCACCGTCGCTCCGTTCCGCTCGTTGTAGTCCTGGATGAACCTTCGCAAGGTGGCCTGCATGTTGACGTCGAGTCCGATCGTCGGCTCGTCGAGAAACAGCACCCGCGGACGATGGATCAGGGCCGCTGCGAGCTCGCATTTCATCCGTTCGCCCAGCGACAGCTGTCGGGTGGGTTTGGTCAGCAGGTCGCCGATGTTCAACAGCTCGGTGAGCTCGGCCAGAGTACGGTCGAACTGCGGCCGGGGGATGTCGTAGACGGCGCGGTTCAGGTCGATGGTATCCATGGGCGGCAGGTCCCACAGCAGCTGCTGCTTTTGTCCCATGACCAGGCTGATCTGCTTCAGCAGATCGCGGGGGCGTCGTCGGGGGTCGTGTCCCAGCACCTGGACCTCGCCCGAGGTCGGCGTGAGCAGCCCACAAAGCATCTTGAGGGTGGTGGTCTTGCCCGCCCCGTTGGGCCCGAGGAAGCCGACCCGTTCGCCCGACGCGATCGAAAAGGTCACGTCGTCGACCGCGCGTACCTCGTCGACGGGCCGAACGAATAGGCCTTTCAACGACGCGCGTAGACCGACCTGCTTGCGGGCGACTCGATAGACCTTGGTCAGCCCCCGAACGTCGATCATTCGGCGCTCGGCTTCCGTTCGACGCCGTGGGCGAGGCGAGCCGCGACTCGGACGACGCGGTCGATGGTGATCTCGTCAGCCTGCATGCCGTGTACGGTAAGCTGCAGATAGCCACCCCGGACCGTGACTTCAACCGCTTCCGCGAGGGCCTCTCGCCGGACATCCACCAGGTCCCAGGCGACGTCGGCGACGAACGATGCCGCCGCCGCTTCGTCATCCGCACGCACGGTGACCGCACCGACGAGCTCGCGGATCGGCAGGTCGATGACCGGCACGTGGTCGAAGCCCTTGGCCGGCGCGAGGGTGTCCCACGCCAGGTGGAGGCGCAGCGGCTTGGCGTTGGGCAGCGGAACATCGACCTCGGCTCGGGTTCGGACCGGGCCGCGCTCGACGTCGAATAAGGACAAGGTCACCGATAGTCCGTCGACCGTTGCTCTCAGTCCTATCGGGTGGGCGGTCACCGCGCGGCCGCCGTACTCGGCCGCGACCTGGGACAGCAGCGCCGGCCAATCGACGCTGCTCATGCGGGGGCGGCTCGAGCGCGTCCACGCCCAACCGACCCCGCCCGCGGCCAGGCCGAGCCCGATGAGCGCCCAAGTCAGCATTACATGTACAGTCCGCCGTTGACGTTGAGCACGTGGCCGGTGATGTACCCGGCCCCTTCGGACGCCAGATACAGGACCGCGTTCGCGATGTCGTCGGGCTTGCCGATGGAGCCGCTGGGAATGCTCGCGAGCAGGGCCTTCGTCATGTCTTCGGTCATCCCTTTGGTCATATCGGTCTCGATATAACCGGGCGCGATGACGTTGGCGGTGATCCCGCGGGAGCCGAGTTCCTTGGCCAGCGACTTGGCCATCCCGTCCAGCGCGGCCTTCGTGGCCGCGTACGCGGCTTGGCCCACGTTGCCCGATTCCCCGACCACGGATCCCATCATGATGATGCGACCGAAGCGGGCTTTCATCATCGGGCGCGCGGCGGCGCGGGCCAGGTAGAAGGGGCCGAACACATTGGTCTGAAAGCTCTTGGCCAGGTCGCCGTCCTTGAAGCGCATGATGAGCCCGTCGACGGAGATGCCGGCGTTGTTCACCAGAATGTGAAGGGCACCGTGCTTCTTGACGATATCGTCGACGGTCTGCTTGCAGGCCTCGGGGTCGCCGACGTCGAATCGGACGGCTTCGGCCTGTCCACCGGCGGTGGTGACTGTTGCCACCGTTTCATCGGCGGCCTGAGCGTTCGATGCGTAGGACAGGATAACGTGGGCGCCCTCGCGGGCCAGCGCCTCCACGCAGGCGCGGCCGATGCCCCGCGATCCGCCGGTCACCAGGGCGATTTTGCCTTTGAGTCCCAGATCCATCCCGACCGCCATAGAAGAGGCGGGCAGTTCGATCAAGCGACCGTTGCCAGCGCGCTCTTCAGCGTTTCGGCGTCCTGCGTAGCCGAGACCTTCAGGCGCCGGTCGATGCGCCGGACGAGGCCCATCAGCACCTTCCCGGGGCCGACCTCGAACGCCACCGTTTCGCCTTGTTCGGCGATCCACCGCACGGATTCGACCCATCGCACGGGCGCGGTGACCTGACGAACGAGAAGGTCTTTGACCTTGGCGGGGTCGCGGTTGGGGGCCGCCTCGACGTTGGTCACCACGTCGAATTGGGGCGTTTGCACCTCGACCGCTCGTAGCGCATCCGCCAGCCCGTCGGCGGCGGGTTGCATCATGGCACAGTGAAACGGCGCGCTCACGGGGAGCTCGATGACCCGCTTGGCGCCGGACGCGGTCAGGCGTCGGCCGGCCTCCGCGACCGCGGTCGCGGCCCCGGAGATGACCGTTTGCTCGGGACTGTTGAAGTTGGCCGGCGCGACCACCGTTCCTTCGGCGTCGGCGACCTCCCGGCAGACGTTCTCGATCGTGGCTGGTTCGACCCCCACCACCGCCGCCATCGCGCCTTCGCCGGTGGGGACCGATGCCTGCATGAGCCGGCCCCGGGTCTGCACCAGGCGCACCGCGTCTACGAATTCGAGGGATCCGGCCGCGACGAGGGCCGAAAACTCGCCGAGACTATGTCCGGCGGCAAAAGTCGGCCGCAGGTCGGGCCGCTCGCTCTCGATCGCGCGCAGGACCGCGATGCTGGTGGTCAAAATGGCCGGTTGCGTGACCTCGGTCTGCTTGAGGGCTTCGTCGGGGCCCTCGAAGCAGAGCGTGGACAGCTTCATGCTGAGGGCGTCGTCGGCGGCATCGAACACGGCGCGGGCGGCGGGGAACGCGTCGGCGAGGGCCTTGCCCATACCGGCACCCTGGCTACCCTGGCCAGGAAACAGGAACGTAACCATGATCTATCCATCGTGCTCGCCCCTGGAAGCGCGGCGGGGCGGCGGTAGTGAGGGCTATTCGGCGTCGAGCTCGACCACGGTACGGTCGCCGTACCAGCCGCAGGCGCTGCACATACGATGAGGAAGTCGCGGCGCCTCGCAGTTGGGGCAGCGGGCGATAATGGGCTTCTTCAGGGCGTCGTGGGAGCGCTGCATGCCGCGACGCGACTTCGACTTACGCTTGCGGGGTACTGCCATGGGACGGTCGGGAATCGGTTTTAACGCGGCCCCTGTCAACCCATTTCACGTCCCCGTTCCGCCGTCGACCGGCCAAAGCGGGGCCTTTCGTCATCACGATGGGTCGTCGTCGGCGACCTGAAGCGTCTTGAGGGCGGCCCATCGGGGATCGACCTCGGCTTCCGCCGCCCGAACCGGTCGATTGGCGGCGTTGATCAAGGCCGCGGTTCGGGCGTCACAGCCCGCCTCGTCCTCGCAGGTGGGGTCGGTGGCCAACGCGAGCAGGAGCCCCTCGCGTATTAGGTTGGGAAGGTCGATGCGGTCGCCTTCGTACTGGGCCTCACCCAACGCATCGGGCTCGGGGAACGCATCGCCGCTCCAGTCCTCGAGTTTGCTGTCGCCTTCGTTGAGGCGGGCGCGGGGCGCTTTGCTCTTCGCCTTGTCGTCGCCGGCGGGGCGAGCCGGGCCCGCGAGGAGGGTCAGGTCGATCTCCGCGTCTACGGGCGGCGACACTCGCTCCAGGCAGCGAACACAGTCCGTCTCCACCCGGGCCTCGATGCGACCCCGGATCTGAACGGGGGGCCGGTCATCCACCGGACCCAGGGGCGTGACGGTGAGGTTCACCCGCCCTTCACCGGCCACCGTGAACTGCAGCCCGTCTTTAGGGAGGCCAACCCGGAGGGTTTCGGTCAGCCAGGGCCCCGGCAGCGGCTCGTCGAAGACGAGCCCGTCCTCGGGCAGGAGCCGCAGCTCGAGGGCTTCGAGAGCGGTGAGTTGGCGCTGGGCGGCGTCGATGGGGTTCATCCCGGGGCCGAGACCATCGGAGCGGCCTCGCCGTGTCAAACGCCTTGCATCACGACAGGGGCGTCACCCAAAAGGCTGGGGCAGTCCCGGCCTGGATGATGACGGGACGACCCACCCAGCTTCGTATTTACCCCTAGCATTAATCCTGCCCATCTTAGTAATTACGAGGGTTTACGTGTTTAGGTCGACCTCCGTCCGACTTGGCACGCCTTGTGATCTATGTCTGCGCACGAGGTCGAACGCCTCATCGACAGGTTGAACGGCCTTCGAGGCCAAGGGGTCGGAATATGAAAGGGAATCCAAATAGATGGAACAGTCGAGGGGCATTGGCCCTGGTGACTGTTCTCTCCACGGCTGCGCTGTGGGGATGTAAAAACAATGAAAACCCGGAAGACGCAGACGGAAACATCGTCTGCGGGCCGGGCACCCAGCTCGTGACTGTCGACGGTGCGTCGCAGTGTGAGCTGATCGACGGCGCCAACTGCCCGCCGGGAACCGAACTGGACCCGCAGCAGGGCTGTGTCGCCGTGCAGAACGCGTGTGCGAACGTCACTTGTACGCTGCCGAACGCCACCGAAACGGAGGCGGTCGACGTCGGCGGTTCGTGCGGCTGCCAGGCGCTAGCCTGTGACTCGGGATTCGAGGTGCAGAACGGCACCTGCTTCGGGCAGGCCGACTGCCCGGATGGCTTCGTTCAGGAGGGCGGCACCTGCGTCCCCGACGAAACTGCGAGCTGCTACGATCTTCCTAACTCGCCGCTGTGCGTCCCGACGCGCTGCGACGAGCAGCCCACATCGTCGCCGGAATCCGGCAGCGTGGACCTGGTGGCCCTCGGTAAGTGCATCGAGGACCCGGCGCCGGTCGTCGAAAGCTGCGTCACCAACTGCCACAACCAGATCGAGGACCCGCACCCATGGTTCACCGGGCCCGACCTGACCTGTACCGGCTGCCACGGCGGCACCGCCGACGGCGCCAGCCGCGACGAGGCCCACGTGCAGCTGCCCCCGCTGTGGCGCGATCCGGTCAACCCGGCCAACCCGCGTCCGCGGCTGCAGTACTACTGGAACTACAACACCCTGTTCGGGGTCGAGAACTTCGAAGGCGGGCTCGAGTGGCTCCGCTTCCGAAACCCCAGTGACCTCCGGGTCGCCGAGCAGAGCTGCGGCAAGAGCTCCGGCTGTCACCAGGAGAAGGTGTTGAACGTGCAGCGATCGGTGATGGCGACGGAGGTCGGCCTCACCGGCGTGGCCCAGGTTCGCTCCGGCATCCGGCGCACGTACTTCCGGCAGAACGGCGGCGACGGCCCCGGCGAGTACAAGTACGACACCGTGGAGGGCATGACCCTCGGCCGGCCGACCCTCGAGTCGCTGGCGTATAGCCCGAGCAACCCGCAGGACAACCCGGTGGGGTCGATGCCGCAGCTGCGTCAGTTCACGGTCCAGAACCGCGAGCCTTTCGGCATCACCGTGACCCAGACCGATCTCCTCAAGGAGATCTATGACAAGCAGTGCGGTGACTGCCACCTCGGTAACGCCGGCGCGAACAACCGCTACGCCGACTTCCGCAGCTCGGGTTGCGCGTCGTGCCACATGCCGTACGGCCTCGACGGCCGCTCGCGGTCGGCCGACGTGAACATCAACAAGAACGAGCCGACCTATCCGGCCGCGTACGCGCAGATCGCGAACTTTGACGCCAACGACCTGCAGAACCTCAACGGCAACTGGCTGGGCGCCGAGCGCGCGCACCCCATCCGTCACCGGCTCAGCCGGCAGATGTCGTCGCAGCGCTGCGGCACCTGCCACGTGGGCTCGAACCGAACGGACTGGCAGTACCGTGGTTATCAGATCGACCCGAACCGGACCGCGCAGACCGCGCTCGACAACGGGTTCCTGAACGCCGACCAGGTGCGGTTCACCGACGAGATCGACAACGACGCGAACCCGTTCGCGCTGTACCACGGTCAGGCCCAGAACCAGGTCCTGGCGTTCGTCGACTGGAACGACGATGGTCTCGATGACATCCCCACCGACGTTCACTACCAGGCGGGGCTGGAGTGCATGGACTGCCACACCGGCGACGAGATGCATAACGAGATCAAGTTCGTGAAGGTCACCCAGGTCACCGACTGGGACGACCCGAACCAGGTCCAAGACATGTCCGGCGCCATCTGGGCCAACATGGACAAGGCGACCGAGATCGAGTGCGTTCACTGTCACGGCAACCTCGAGTACCGGGCGCCGCCGCGGGCCGCGGACAACCGCAACCCGATCAAGAACCTGGCCGTGTGTCCGGAGCCCGGAGAGGTCATCCCGAACTACACCGCGCCGGCGGAGTGCGACAATCTGGGCAGCGGCCGCTGGCTCCAGAGCAAGTTCACCGGTCAGTGGCACTACACGCCGCAGACCTACGACACGGTCGCCAACAACGGCGTGACGCGACGGAACGGTTCGCCGGTCTACTCGCTCAACGCGTCGACGTTCCACGGCCGCTACGATCTGGACCTCCAGAACGGTATCGGGCCCTGCGACAATGGCGACCTCAACACTTGCTTCAAGGACGTGAACAACAACCAGCTCCTCATCACCCAAGGGTTCTCGCACTTGGGCGCGCAGGCCAAGAACGCGGTCGACCAGCACGAAGGCGGTCTGGAGTGCTACGCGTGTCACGCGACCTGGGGCAACAACTGCTACGGCTGTCACCTCCGGCTGGCGGACTTCAACGGCGCGATCATTCGCGACTACATGCGGTCCACGGGCGAGCTGACGATCGGTGCGGTCGCGGAAGCGGACTTCACGTACATCTCGCCGCTGGACAACCAGTACGGCGTGAACTCGGAAGGCAAGATCGCGCAGTTCTTGCCGGAGACGAAGATGAACGTCGCCCACACCGACCGGAACAACAACCAGTACTTCGGCACCCAGGTGATCGTGAATGCTGATGCCAACATTCAGTATAACGCGTACCGAGATACCCGTGGCTACGGTCTGTTCGTCTACGATGCGAACGCGCCGGTGGGTCTCGACGCCGCCAACGACGGTCAACCCTATGACCAGGATGCGCGGATGAATGAGAACAACGGCCAGGGCGCGAACCAGTTCATGCCGCACTCCCAGCAGCGGGCGAGCCCGCTGATGGACTGCCAGAACTGCCACCTCGACGCGAACGACAACAACGCGGACTTCGTTCGGGCGCGCTGGTACGCGAACCCGACCGGCTGGGGCAATCTCTCGGATTACCTCGCGGTCCTCGAGAACACCGGCATCACCCGAAACAACTCGGGGGCGGTGGTCGCGGTCGACGCGGCGGCGGGCTTCCGGTTCGACGCCAACATCGATCCGGACGGCTACTCGGTCGACCAGCAGTCTGACTGGTGTGTCATCGAGGCCGACGGGTTCCCGCTGTGCTACAACAACCACTCGTTCCGCTTGCGGACTCCGGGTGTGTATCCGCAGACCTATCAGCGGCAGTACCCGACGTTCTATCGGGACTCCGCGGGTCCGTTGCCGGCGACCCTGTTGTTCGACATGTTCAACACGATTCGGGTCAACAACCAGGGTGTGCAGCCCCGGTAGGGCGGCACGTTTGAGTGAATAGGCACCGAGCCCTCGTGGCTCGGGCCTTCAACCTGTCGAGCGTTCGCTCGAACGGCAAGGGGAGGTCGGCGTCGCGCCGGCCTCCCTTTCGCTTTTAGGGGCCGATCATAGGTAGGTCCTTAAGGCGGCCTGATCCGGTGGATCGGGGAAGTCTGGGGTGCGCGTGCGAGGAAGGGTTTGGGGTAAACGTCGAGGGTTGAGCGGGCTCCAAACTCCTCCCTCCTAGCTCACGCTCGACCTGAACACGCACCCGCACGCGCACGCCAAACGAGTCCCGCCAACGACCGCAGGCCGGTCTGCATCCATCCGGCCTGCGCACTTAACGCGCACCTGCCGTGCCAGCGGCTGCGATGCGTATCGGTGACTCGGGAGGCCTGAGAGCCGCCACTGTCACGGCAGCTGCGCGATGGAGCCGCGAAGGCCGGACGGACACAGACCGGCCCCAGGAGGTTTCATGCAGACTCAACAGTTCCAGTTCGCCCACCACCGCCTCGAGGTGTACCGCCTTGCCCTCGACCAGGTCGAAGCCGTGCATGCCGTGGGCCGCGGGATTCTGCGTGGCTACAAGAACACGGCGGACCAGATGCTCCGCGCCGCCGGGAGCACGGTGGGCCTTATCGGCGAGGGCGCAAACCGATTCTCCAAAGGTCAGAAGCGACAGCGGTTCACCGAAGCGCGCGGCGAAGCCGGCGAGGTTGCGGTCCATGTCGAAGCCGGCTACCGAATGCGCATCGTCGACGTTCCGCAGACCACCTATGACGATATGATCGCTGCGCCCTTGAAGGGTCGCTACCTCCACGCCGCCGTGCGAAACGCCTTTCCGTATCAGCGCACGGTCCGCGCGACCGACTCGAGGACCGCTTCCCACTCATTGAGCTGAGCGGGCGAAGCCTGTTCGGGGCTCGATTTGGCCATCTGCTCGATGAGCGTGGTCAGGCGGGCCCGACCGCGGACGTTGACCCGACCCACCAGCGCCTGCGCTCGGCGCTGCAGATCGTCGAACCGGTCGCCGGCCATGGGATCGATGGCCGGCGGTGGGGCAGGGTTCGATTCGAGCTGGGCGGGCGCGGGCTCCTCGATCAGCATGCGGTACACGACCACGCTGCCGATACCGAGGGCGGTGCCGAGCGCGACGACCGCGAGGCCCACGGCCAACGTTTGCCCCAGCTTCGGGGCCGGCGGGGGCGCAGGCACGGGCGGCACGGTCGGCGCTGGCGCGACCTTGGGCATGAGCATCGGCGCCTGTTCTTCCGCCGATTGGGTTCTCTTGACCGCCACCAAGGCTTCGGTCCGGTCTTCCGCGTCCGAAGACTGCAGCGCGATGACCGACGGAGGCGGCAGCGACGCGGACCGGTCGACCGCGGGCATCGTCGGGGCGCTGGGCGCGAAGTGCTCGTCGACGACGATGGCCGGGCTCGCCACCGTCGGCGCAAAGGCGCTGGGGGTGGGCTCGTTTCTGGCCGTGATCGGAGGCGACGGGGCCGTGACCGGAGGCGACGGCGCGGTGACCGGAGGCGACGGCGCCGTAACCGGAGGCGACGGCGCCGTAACCGCGGTGGCCCCGTCGGAGGGGCGGGCGCCATTCGTGCGGACGGCCGGCATCCGCGTGGTGCTGTCGCCGGCCGATGACGGCACGATGGGGACCGGGATCGCCTGCGTCAGACCCAAAAGCTCGTCTTGGTCGGCGGCCAGCTCGTCCCACATCGTGGGGGTCACCAGCTCCGCCACCGGACCGCGACTTCTACGCAGACCGGTCGTTGCCGTCTCCAGGGCGTAGAGGAACGCTCGCGCGGAGTCGAAACGATCCGCGGGGGCCAGGGCCATCGCTTGCGACAGCACGTCGTCGAGTGCGGGCGGCACGCCGGGGCGAGAGGGCAATCGTCGATACGGGGCCTGGGCCTGCTCGCGGAGCATCTGGTGGATCGGTCCCCGCGGGATATACGACTCCTGCGACAGGAGCTCCCAAAGGACGACGCCCACGGTATAGAGGTCGGCCCGCAGGTCGACCTCGCTGGCGTACACCTGTTCGGGTGCCATGTACCCGGGGGTCCCCATGATGACCCCGGTCATGGTCTGCCAATCCTGCACCGTCGATTTACCGAGGCCGAGGTCGATCAGTCGCGTGACGCCGTCTTCGCCGAGCATGATGTTTTTCGGCGCGAGATCGCGATGCAGCGCGTCGAGCGGATTTCCGGTCGCGGGATCGATCGCTTCGTGGAGCGCGATCAGGCCGTTGAGGATCCCCCGAACGACGTCCACCAACGCCTCGACGGCCACCGGTTGCTGATGCTCCTTGCGGCCGCGAATGACTCGGGAAAGCGTCCAGCCGGCCACGAAATCCATCGCGATGAACGAGGTGCCTTCCGCCTCGCCCACGATGTGGATCTTGGGGACATGGGGCGTCGATAGCGCGAGGGCAATACGGGCTTCGTGGTGGAATCGGGCGTGTTGCTCGGGCTGGGAGACCAACGAGCGATGCATACGTTTGACGACGACCGGGGTGGGAAGGTTCGAGTCGTGCTCCAGCGGGCGCGCGAGGAGGACATCGCCGGTCGCCCCCGAGCCGAGGCTCTTCAGGAGCAGGAACGGCCCGAAGGGTCGGGGCAACGCGTCCACCGCATCATCATACCGCCGAAGCGCCGTCCGCGCTTGCGCAAGGATCGGGATCCCTCATCAGCGTCTCAAGTCGCCGCTTATTCCCCGTTGGGGCGAATACGAGTCTTGCGCGCGCGTCACGGACTCAGACGCTCGAGCATGCGAGGGAAGGGAATGGTCTCGCGGACGTGGTGCAGGCCGCAGATCCAGGCCACCGTGCGCTCGATGCCCAGGCCGAACCCCGAGTGGGGGACGGAGCCATAGCGGCGAAGGTCGAGGTACCACTCGAACACTTCCTGGGGTAGCCCGTGCGCTTCGATCCGGCTCAACAGGGCGTCGAGATCATCCTCGCGCTGGCCGCCGCCCACGATCTCGCCAAAGCCCTCAGGGGCGAGCACGTCGACGCAGAGCGCCCTCGTGTCGTCTTCGGGATCCCGCTTCATGTAGAACGCCTTCACCGCGTATGGATAGCGGTGGACGAGCACCGGTCGGTCGAATAGCCGACCCAGGATCGTTTCTTCTTCCGCCCCGAAGTCGTCGTCGTGTCGGGCGCGGGTGAGCGTCGGCGTCGCGTCGACCTGTTCGTCGTCGGCGCCTTCGCCGTGCTGCATGGACTCCGTGCCTGCTGGGCGCCGGTCTGCGGTTCCATCGTCGATCGCCTTGTTGATCAGATCGACGGCCTCGGCGTGGGTGAGCCGGGGAAACGGCTTTTTCACCTTGCGCAGGGCGTCGACGTCGCGGCCCAGCGTCTTCAGATCTTCGGTATGCTTGGCGAGGACCCGCTCGACGATGAAACACAGAAAATCTTCGGCGAGGTCCATGTCGCCCTCGAGATCCAGGTACGCGACCTCCGGCTCGACCATCCAGAACTCCGTCAGGTGGCGTCGGGTCTTCGATTTTTCGGCCCGGAACGTCGGCCCGAAGCAGTAGACCTTGCCGTGAGCCATCGCGGCCGCCTCCATGTACAGCTGGCCGGACTGGGTCAGAAAGGCTTGGCGGTCGAAGTACTCCACGCCGAAGAGGTTGCTCGTTCCTTCCACCGCGTTCGGGGTGAAGACCGGCGCGTCGACGAGCGTGAACCCGTTGCCGTCGAAGTAGTCGCGGACGGCCTTGATGATCGTATGGCGGATCCGGACGATGACGTGTTGGCGGGACGAACGAAGCCACAGGTGGCGGTGGTCCATGAGGAACGCGACGCCGTGCTCTTTTTTGGAGATCGGATACTCGTCGGCCTTGCTGACGACGTCGAGGGCTTTGACCCCGAGCTCGAATCCCAGCGGTGAACGCTCATCGCGCTTCACCACCCCGGTGACCCGGATCGACGACTCCTGGGGAAGCTTGCTGGCGTCGGCGAAGGCGTCGGGGTCGACCTCCTTCTTGACCATCACGCACTGTAGCGTCGCGGTGCCGTCGCGAAGCTGGAGGAAGTGGATCTTCCCGGACGAGCGACGGTTGTACAGCCAGCCTTCGAGGGTGACGAGCTGGCCTTCGAACTGATCGAGGTCGGCGGCAATGGCGCCGATCCGGGCGGTGGTCGCTTCGGTCATGGGACGCGGAGTCCACAATAGCCGGGTGCGTTAGACAAGGATTACGAGCCGCGATGGTCGGCCCGGAGTCGGTCGAGAAGGTCGGTGGTGGCGTGGTCCTTCGAGTCGCCACAGATCGCCACCCGGCCCCCATAGCTTCGGACCAGGTCGCCTTCGGGCACCGTCGCTTCGGTGTAGTCCGTGCCTTTGGCGTGAACGTCGGGGCGGAGGGCGTCGATGACCGCGCGGACGTCCCGGTCGTCGAAGATCACCACCCCGTCCACGCACGCCAGTCCAGCCAGGATTTCGGCCCGCTCTTCGGCGGGGACCAGGGGGCGTCCGGGTCCCTTGTTCGCCGTCGTCGACGCGTCGGAGTTCACCGCTACCAGCAGGACGTCACCCTCGGCCGCCGCGGCCTCCAGATAACGAAGATGGCCGACGTGAAGCAGGTCGAACACGCCGTTGGCGAGGACCACCCGCCGGCCGCGGGACCTCGCATCCGCGGCCTGGGCCGCCCACGCCGCCAACGGGCGGATCTTGTTTCCGCTTGGGGTCACCGAGCCTCCGAGGCGTCGATCAGCTGCGCCGGGGTGCAGACCGCGGTACCGACCCGCTGCACGGTGATCGACGCGGCGAGGTTGGCGATCGAGGCCGCATCGAACGTCGGGGCGCCGGCGACGAGGGCCAAGGTGAAGGCGGCGGCCACCGTGTCTCCGGCCCCGGTGACGTCGACCGCGTCGCCTCCGACGGCGGGGATCAGCCGTTCGCCGCGCTCGCGGTCGGCGACGGCCATACCTTCTCGGCCCCGGGTGAGCAGGGTCGCCGTCACGTCCAGCTGCGCGGTCATCTGGCGCGCGGCTTCGATCGCCTCGCGGGCGTCGGCGAGGCGACGACCCAACAAGGCTTCCATCTCCGGTTCATTGGGGGTCACTGCGGTCACCCCTCGGAAGCGCAGCAGCGAGCGCCGGCTGTCGACAACGACGGCTCGGCCCGCGGCCCGCGCATCCCGGGCGAGGTCGACGTAGAGGTCGGTCAGGCTGGGGTCGCCGTAATCGGACACCACCACCGCGTCGACCGCGGGGAGCGCCTCGATCGCCGCGTCGCGGACCGCGCGGATCGCGGCCGGGGGCGGGGGGGCGCGATTCTCGCGGTCGATCCGGAGCATCTGCTGCTTTCGCGTGTGCAGTCCTCCGGCCATGACCCGGGTCTTGGTGATCGTCGCGCCGCCCGGACGGGGGATCAGACGACCGTCGATGCCCGCTGCGGTCACCAGGGCGTCGAGGGCCTCCGCGTCGGCGTCCGGACCGACCAGGCCCGCGAGGACCACCGACGCGCCGAGGCTCGTGAGGTTGGCGGCGGTGTTCGCGGCCCCCCCGAGGCGGACGTCCCGCGATTCCTCTTGCACGATCAGCACCGGCGCTTCCCGGCTGATGCGGTCCGTGAAGCCATTGAGGTAGACATCGAGGACCGGGTCGCCGACGACGAGAAGTCGATGGCCGCCCATGCGCTCGATCCAGGGCGTCAGCTGGCCGCGCACGCGGTCCAGATGCCCACAGGATCCGCCCCGTGAAAAGCCGGTGGTGGGTGGAGTGGTCCGGCTGGCCGGCGCGCGGCTACCACGCCGCCTACGATCTCGGTCTGCGCCGGCGGAAGACCGCGTCGGTGCCGGTGATCAGCGTTGGGGCCCTGAGCATGGGCGGGGCGAGCAAGACCCCTTTCGTGGAGTTGCTCCTAGCCCGCCTGGCTCGCCGGGGGCTGCGAGCGGCGGCG